>NZ_JAENYR010000031.1 GCF_016841685.1 Thiohalomonas denitrificans | reverse complement strand
TCTTGGGAGCAGGAGATTACTTCGTCGCCGGGGCTCCTCGTAATGACAGCGGGGGGAAGTTCATCAGGAGGAGCCCCAGCGACGCGGCAATCTGGGGTTTTGGGAGCAGGAGATTACTTCGTCGCCGGGGCTCGGCTTTGGCATCCTGCGTCGCTCTACCACCTACGTCCATGTAGGCGTCCTCGTAATGACAGCGGGGGCAAGTTCATCAGGAGGACGCCCGAACATCCTGTTTTACCCCCGTGGTCCCCGTGCACCCCGTGGTTATCGTTCTTATTTGTTTCGTGCCGCTACTAAATGGGTCACCGCCTGTTCGGATGGGTAATCAATCCTGTTCGGCGGCGGCGGCGAGGCGACCGAACTCTTCGACGCTTAGGGTTTCGGCACGGCGGGTGGGGTCGATGCCGCAGGCCTCGATGGTTTCGGCGTCCAGTTCGCCCTTGAGGGTGTTACGCAGGGTTTTGCGCCGCTGAGAGAAGGCCTTGGCCACGATGCGGGAGAAGAGGGCGGGTTCGGCCACCGGCACCGGAGGGGTTTCGTAGGGGAGCAGGCGGACGATGGCGGAGTGCACCTTGGGGGGCGGATGAAATGCGCCCGGCGACACATTGAAAAGGTGCTCCACCCGGCAGCGCTGCTGGACCATGACGCTCAGTCGCCCGTAGTCGCGGCCACCCGGTGAGGCGGCGAGGCGGTCTACCACCTCTTTTTGCAGCATGAAATGCATATCCTGCACGTACTCGGCCTGTGCCAGCAGGTGAAAGATGAGCGGCGTGGAGATGTTATAGGGCAGGTTCCCCACCACTCGCAGGCGTCCCTCTCCGGCCAGTTGCCCGAAGTCGAACTTCAGGGCGTCGGCACTGTGCAGGTGCAGGCGATCGCCGAAACGTTCCGCCAGCTTCGGCACCAGATCACGATCGAGTTCCACCGCATGCATCTCTCCTGCTGCTTGCAGCAGCGGTCCGGTGAGGGCGCCCAGACCGGGGCCGATCTCCACCAGCTGTTGCCCCGGACGGGGGTCCACGGCGTGCACGATACGGTCGATAACACCCGGATCGCGGAGGAAGTTCTGGCCGAAGCGTTTGCGGGGGCGGTGGTTCATTGATTATCGGGCTTTGTCATCTGGCGGGCGACATCCAGGGCGTAGAGCAGACTGCCGGGATCGGCGCGGCCGGTGCCGGCGAGGTCCAGGGCGGTACCGTGGTCCACCGAAGTGCGGACGATGGGCAGGCCCAGGGTCACATTGACGGCGCGGCCGAAACCCTTGTGCTTGAGTACCGGCAGCCCCTGGTCGTGATACATGGCCAGCACGACGTCGGCTTCGGCCAGTGCGCCCGGGGTGAAGGCGGTGTCTGCGGGCAGCGGCCCGACGAGTGCCATTCCGCGGCGTCGCAATACATCGAGGACGGGCTCGATCACGTCGATCTCTTCGCGGCCCAGGTGACCTCCTTCGCCGGCGTGCGGATTGAGTCCGCACACCAGGATTCGGGGTCGTGCCAAGCCGAAGCGGGTACGCAGGCTGTGGTCGACAATGGTCAAAGTCTCGGTGAGACTTTCGCGGGTAATTGCCGTGCTGACGGCGGAGAGCGGCAGATGGGTGGTGGCGAGGGCCACCCGCAGTCCGGGTGTGGCCAGCATCATCACGACCTGTCGGGTGCCGGTGCGTTCGGCCAGGAACTCGGTATGGCCAGTAAATGCCACGCCCGCCTCGTTGATAACGCCCTTGTGAACCGGTCCGGTGACCAGTCCATCGAAGTGGTGAGCGATGCAGCCATCCACCGCGGATTCCAGCGTCTGCAGCACATAGCAGGCATTGCCCGGCTGTAGATGGCCGGGAATGACGCCTCTTTCCAGTGGTACCGGCAGCACGCACAAACGACCGGGTTCACAGGTAACCGCTGCGTCGGTTCGAAACGGCTCCAGCTCGACCTTCAGGCCCAGCGTGCGGGCGCGGCTCTCCAGGAGCTCGGGATCGGCCACCGCCACCCATTCTTCATCGCGAGCCGCCTGGCACAGGCGCACAACCAGGTCCGGCCCGATACCGGCCGGCTCACCCGGCGTGAGTGCGAAGCGGGGCCGGCTACGCATCTGCAATATTCAATGACCGATTCCCAATGTCCAATCGCCGGGCAGACGGCTATTCGAGCCGGATTTCCACATAGGCCTCATCCCGCAGACGGCGCAGCCAGCTTTGCAGCTCCTCTTCGGCCTTGCGCTTGCGAAGTGCCTGATGGGCACGGTTGCGGTTGTAGGCCTCGGTATTGTCGTGGTCACGTCTCTCTATAAGCTGCACGATGTGCCAGCCAAAATCGCTCTTGAAAGGCTGACTGACCTCGCCCGGTGAGAGCTTGTCCAGCACCTGTTCGAAAGCGGGCACGAACGACCCCGGGTTGCTCCACCCCAGATCGCCACCCCTGCTGGCAGAGCCCTTGTCGTCGGAATGGGTCCGCGCCAGGGCGGCGAAATCCTCGCCTGCCTGAATGCGGTCGCGCAGACGGTCGAGTCGGGCGCGGGCATTCTCGTCCGAGACCAGCTCATTGGTGCTGATCAGAATGTGTTGTGCATGGTTCTGTTGAACCAGGTGCTCGGCCTGGCCCCGGGTCGCCTCGAGCCGCACCAGGTGGAATCCGCTGGGACTGCGGATCGGATCGGTTACTTCGCCGGCCTCCATCCCGCTGACCGCATCGGCGAACAGCGTGGGTAGTTCTTCGCGGCTGCGCCAACCCAGATCGCCGCCTTCCAGGGCCTGCTGGCCATCGGAATGGGCTACGGCCATTTCCCGGAAATCGGCGCCGTCGCGCACTTGAGTCAGGATCTCCTCGGCCTCGTCCCGCCCCTTTCGGACCTGTTCGGGGCTTGCCGCCTCGGGCACAGCAATGAGGATGTGTGAAAGGCGGTACTGCACCCGTTCGGTATCGCGCCCCGTGCGGCTCTCCAGGAAGTGCTCCACCTCCGCATCAGAAACCTTGACCCGGTTCTCCACCTCGCGGCTCCGCAGACGGGAGATGATCATTTCGTTACGGATATCCTCCCGAAAGCTGGCGAAGTCCACCCCATCCCGAGTCAGGACTTCCCGAAATTCCTGCAGGGAGATGTTACTGTCCGCGGCGATACGGGAAATGGTGCGGTTGACTTCTTCATCCTCCACCCGGATCCCCGACTCGATAGCCCTATCCAGCTGCAGGCGTTCGATGATGAGTCGATCGAGCACCTGTGGGCGCAGGACGTCATCGGGTGGCACATCGCCCCGGGAAGCCTGCTGGAGCTGCAGCTTGATAGTTTCCATTCGCTGCTCGAGTTCTTTCAGGGTAATGACGTTGTCGTTGGCCACGGCGACGACGCGGTCGAGCTCGACAATGCGCGGGGCGGCGCCGGCGTGTGACGCGGCCAGCAGAAGCGCTGTGAGCGTGGCGGTAAGTAGTGTGGCGATCGCTGTTTTCATCATCTTCCCGTGGTCAGTAGCCCAAAATGCCGCGTTCGACCTCTTCCTCAAGTTGACTTCCGATCTGGGTCAGGCCTTTCAGCTCGAACAGGACTTCGAAACTCCGCTCCTGTTCCAACGTGCCGGTATCGAGTCTGCTGCGCGTGATCATGCGTATTGACCAGCAGCAGGACTGATACTCCAACCCTACTATCTCATCGAGATTACGCTTTTCGACCAGGTCATAATTTGAACGACCTAGAACACTCCATTGTCGGGCGATCGGCCAAAACAGGGACACATCGGTCTGTTCGAGGTCCGGCTCACGCTGGCGGTAACTCAGAGTGAAATTCTTGCGCTTCCCCGGATTATACCGGACTCGCCCGGTCACTTCCTCGGTTAGCTCTTCATGGGGATCATAAACCGCGCTGGCGCTGATGTCCCAGGCCGGGGTCGGCCGGGATCGGAGTTCACCAATCAGTTCCGAACTGGTGGTCTCCGGGGGATCGTCACCGGGATTCAACTGCACCCTGCGGTCGCTGAAATATTGAATCTGACCGAGACTGGCGCTCAGCAGTTCCGCGCCGCTGTCGGAATCGATGAACCGGGTGGTGATGGCAGTGGTCAGCTGGTTGGCATCCCCCACGCGATCGGGGCCGGAGAAGCGGTCGTCCCGAAAAAGCTGCGAGTAGCTGGTGCCGTAGCGCCCGGTGTCAAAGAGTGGCAGTGCGCTTTGGTCTTCGTAGGGGACGTACAGATAGTACAGGCGCGGCTCCAGCGTCTGAAGAAGTGAACGGCCGCCGATGCCCAGGTCCCGTTCGAAGAAGAGCCCGCTGTCCAGGCTGGTGATGGGTAGCGTCCGGGACAGCGCTTCATTCTCGTCCTCGTCCAATTGGTACTGGGTGTGCTGCAGCGCAAGCTTCGGGGTAAGGAACCACGCCGTGCCCCGCTGCGGCAGGCTCACTGACGGCTTGACATCCAGGCGGGTTCCGGTCGGACGGTCATCCCCCGGCTCTTCATCGAGAGCGAAGCGGACCAGTTCGCCATAGCCGTCGAAATCCAGCCCGCCCGGCCCGGAAGGGGGCGAGAAGTCGAGCACCAATTGGGGCTGGCGCTGATAGACCGTATTGCCGGAGAGGGTTTGATACTCCTGGACGCGGCCCTGGAATGACCACCAGTCGGAGCGGTAGTCGAGATTCAGGTGGCGCTCCAGATGGGTTTGACTGGTCATGCCCTGACGATTGGAGATGTCTTCAAAATATTCGGCATCGGATACCTCCTGATAGAGGAGGTCACTGGTCCAGCCGTTCCAGCGTCCATTCTGGTCGATTCGCAGAAAAGAGCGCTCATCGCCAAACAGCGAATCGTTCCCCAGATAGTCGTAGTTGATCTGTCCGTACGAATTCGGGTTCAGGTAGCGGAACTCGCTGTAGAGCATGGTGCCGCGGTTTTCGATATAGCGCGGCGTGAAGGTCGCATCGCGGTGCGGTGCGATATTCCAGTAGTAAGGAATCGAAAGATCGGTGCCTCCGGTTTCACTGCTGCCATAAGAGGGCGCCAGAAAACCGCTCTTGCGCCCCGCCAGCGGGAAGTTCAGATAGGGCGAATAGAAAATGGGCACGCCTTTTACATTGACCCTGACGTTCCAGGCCTCGCCGGTATTGGTCGCTTCGTCCAGATCGAAGCTGCTGGCCTTGAGGGCCCAGACCTGGTTGTCGGGATCACAGGTGGAATAGGTCGCCGATTCCATTCGGGTGAACTCGGGCGTGATGATATCCACCAGTTCCGCGGTGCCGTTGGCGCGGGTGGAGATAAACCGGAACTGGGCATCGTAAATGCGGCCGCTCTCCTCTTCCAGGTGCAGCTGTGCCCGTTCGCCCTGAAGCCGCGCGTCGGGGGTCTCGTAACGGACATTCCCGATCAGCGTCGCGGTACCGGTCAACTGGTTGTAAATGGCTTTGTCGCCGATCACCCGGCGTTGGTCCCGGCGGAGGGTAACGTCGCCCGTGAAGGTGCTGACACCTCCTCGCTCTGCAGCCAGCCGGTTCGCATCGACGTAGGTGACCCCCGGCTCCAGGTCATTCTCAAACGAGGGCACGCTAATCGGTTCACAATAGGACCACTCCCCCTCCTGACCGTAAGCGGGCGCGGCGAGCGCCAACAGGGCAGCGGCGGAGATTCGGCGATAAGCTCTGGACAAGGAAAGTGACCCGATGTGAACGGTGGTTAGGCTACAGGGACGGCCATAAGCCCGGTAAAATCGCATAGAATGCCATTCCCTTCAATTCCCCCGATCTTATAGTGTTGGTCATTGAACGGCTAAAGCGCCCAAATTCCACACCGTGGCTGGCTGAATCTGTGTTTGGAAGTGAAACAGCTCCCCTTGCTGCAGCTGAAAACGGCCAAAAGCCGTTTATGCAAAGCCGGTTGATGTTGGAAAGCCGGGATCCGGCCAGGAGCCTGCCCGAGAATAGACTGACCTATTCGCCTCAAATGACCGAAAAATCCGACTCGATCGGTCTTGCCCTCGTGACGGTCGCTGTTCTCGGACAGGCTCCCGGAAGTGATTGACTACTTCGGCCACCAAATCCGAAAACGCGCGCCGCGCGGCTGGTTATCGATGACATCGACCTGCCCACCATAGCTAAGCACCAGCTTTCTCACGACCGTCAAACCGATCCCTGTATGCCCTTGACCCGCCTCGGGTTTCAAGGACATGAACATCCCGAATATCCTCTGCCGTTCTTCCGCCGGAATCCCCGGCCCGTCATCCGCTATCTCCACCCGCCAAAACCGTCCTTCCTCCTCGGCGCGAATCCAGACCGTGCCTGACTCGGGATGGTCGTGGTGAGAGGCCGCATTGGTAATCAGATTCTGGAATATCTGCTTCAAGTGTAACGCGTCGGCCCGAAGGCTCGGCAGGGGCTCCCGGATCTCGACCCGAAAACCGGCCGGTAGCGATAATTCGCCACTCAACTCCTCAAGCAGTAACTTGAGAGACACCGATTTGCGAGCCTCGCCGGTGACCCGGCCCGCGCGGGAGTACGCGAGTAGGCCGTCGATCAATTGGTCCATGCGGATCACCCGTTCGCGCATTAGCCGCAGCCGATTGCGGTTCTCTTCATCAAGGTGATCGGCGGTATCTTCGATGATCCATGAGGACAGCTGCGAAACCGCCCGTAGCGGGGCCTTGAGGTCGTGGGAGGCCACATAGGCGAACTGTTCCAGCTCTCGGTTCATCGCCTCCAGTTGTTCGGTTCGGCGATAGACGAGCTGACGGACTTGTGCTTCCCGGTCCAGCATCATGCGGTGGAGAAGGGCCAAAATCCCACCCAGGAGGAGGCCGCCGAACCCGATGACAAACGGTATCCATCGGGAAGCTATGAAGGTGCCGGGCGCTGCTACGGCCGTCATAATCCAGGTCGACCCATTCACAGGTACACTCCGCGTCAGCCGTCGGCCTGGCGGAAACGCGCCCCCGAAGGGCACAGCCCGGGCATTCTTGGAACAGCGAAAGGAATCTGTCACATCGCTACGGGAATCGGCGACGAAAATTTCCATCGCATCCGATCGATTACGCAAACACAAAATGTCGGTTAGCAGTCGGTCCACTTGATACAGGCCGGAAGCGAAGCCAAGCAACTCCCGCTCGTCCATTCCCCGGCGAAAAGCCGGCCGGAGTACCCGAAATCGGACTCGGCCGTCCATCAGGTACCAGGGGGTGATTACCAGCTTTCGCTGTCTGGTTTGGTCGACGAGGCGGTTTGGGACCTGGCTCCAGTCGCTTTCCGACTCGGAGAGTTCGTCGCTCAGACTATAGCTGTAGCCCATCGGAAAGGTCTCCTGTCCCGGCCGGACTTGCCGTCGCGGAAACCATTGCAAGGCCACTAGCGCCTTCGATCTCTGATGGGGAATGCTCTCCACGAACTGAAGAAAACTGCGCTCGTCGAACGCCCCCGCCTGGAAGCTGGCGGTCAAGGCAAGATGATGCACTGGCCGAAAGCGCATGTGGATCCCCGCTTCCAGTACAGCCATCTGCTCGCGCGCGGCTAGAGCGAAGTGGGTCTGGTGTCGGGTGTTTTCGAGACGATAAAGCCCGATCGCAACGGCCAGTGCCCCTCCGACGATCACGGCGAAGACCAGCCACGGGACCCATGGCTTCAGTGCCAGCGAGCGCCCCTTCTGGAGCCAGCTCATCTCTTCAGCATCCCGATGGTCATGGGACTTAGTAAAGAACAAAGGGGGAGAGTTGGGGGGGGCGTGAAGCAGCTTTGCACCGATTATCGATGGCCATCTGCCGGCATTGCGCCGGTACCGAATTTTTGCGCTGTCGGCGCCGATGCGCCCAAAGTGAACCGTCGCTTCCGATGATCCTCCTTATCGCGGGCGGGGTTTTGTAACCCAGTGTGACCGCGCCCCGGCTGCTTACCTACGGTTACCAAAGCGACGTCTTGCGACATCCCGCAGCGGTGGCTGCATGTTGGAATCGTGACCGTCAATGGCCGATGTCAGCACCTCGTCACGTATCCCGCTGTGCCGGGAACCTGAGGAGCAGGACACTACTGGGAGCCTGTCCGGGAATAGATTGACCTGCTCGGCTCGGGCATCGAGCTTCGCTCTGACTCCTCCATCCTTGGAGTCGTGCGGCCAAGCCTGATTGGCCAGGTTTTCCGCTCATTTTCGTTAAATAGAATCATTATTCGCCTCAAATGACCGAAAAATCCGACTCAATCCGTCTTGCCCTCGTGACGGTCGCTATTCTCGGACAGACTCCTAGGGGGCATTGGCCAGAAAGAATTTGAGGCACGACCGAGGGGATTGATTCGATGAGTACCAAAATAGTTCTTGTTGCCCTGGCCCTGTGTGCGGGCCCCCAGCTGCCAGGCTGCGCCAGTCAGCCGTCCGGAATATCCGGTGCCGTTCCGGTTGAGACCACTGGTAAGGCTTCGGCCCGCGATGTGGGCGGAGCCGTCGACCGTGACAGGGCAGACGGGCTCTTGGCCGGGGGATCGGCAACGGAGGAGCCGGCGAAACCGGATTTCTCGGGACTTTGGGTCCTGAATGTGGAAGCCAGTGATGATCTGCAGGAAAAAATGGCAGCGTTCAAAGGCTCCATGGGTAGGGGACAGGCCATGGGCGGGGGATCGGGAGGACCTCGGCGTGGCGGCGGGATGGGGGGTGGTCAAGGCCATGGCCAGTCAGGAAGCAGGATGCGAGGCAAAAGCTTTTCTGCCGGGGAGTTGTCCGCGATGCTCAAGGCATTGGATACCCTCGAAATCGCTCACGACGATCCCTTTTTGAGCATCACCGATCCAGACGGACATCGTCGACTCCTATTCACGGACTTTCGAGGGGCATCCATCTCCACCAGTGGCGGCATGCAACAGCAGGTAACGGTCGCCGGTTGGGAAGACGATGTGCTTGTGGTTGAAACAACGCCTGACAGCGGCCCACGTTTGATACAGCGATACCGGCGCGATGGAGACACGGGACAACTCGTGATTGTCGCAGCGATGGTCATTCCGCAACTAACGGCGCCCCTGCGGATTCGTTATCTCTACGAGCCGGCGAAGACGGGTGAAACGGGCGCAATCAGTGACAGCGCTGCTTCGCCGCTGCGGCTGCCCGTGCAACAGCCGTCATCGCTGCAATGACCAGATACTGTTCCGAACCCTGATAACAGCTCGAAGTGTTGGCCAGGAGCGTGTCCGCCTCGAGTGGACATGGCGAGGGCCTGCCGGCGCTCAGCGTGGCAGGGTGAGCACCGCTTCCAGCCCGCTGCCGGTGCGATTTTGCAGGTGCAACTCACCGCCGTGGAGCCGCGCGATATCGCGTGCGACCGCCAGGCCCAGACCGACACCGCCGGTCTTGCGGCTGCGCGATCTCTCCAGGCGATAGAAAGGCTCAAATACCGTCTCCAGCTGTGCCTCGGGAATACCCGGCCCTTCGTCGGCCACGGTGATCTCCAGCCTGTCGACTCGATCGTCGACCCGGACCCGGGCCTGGCCACCGTAGTTGAGGGCATTGCCAAGCAAATTGGCGAACAGCCGTTTCAGCGCAAGGGGGCGCCCGGGGTAGGGCGCCTGCGTAGCCCCTTCGACGGCTACCGCGTCGCCCGCTTCCTCATGATCCGCTTGCAGGCTTCCCAGTAGTGCCATCATGTCCACCGGCTGAACCGGCTCTTCACGGTTTACGCCGCGCAGTAGATCGAGCGCCGCCGCCGTCATCTCCTCCATCTCGGCCAAGTCGTCGTTGACCTTCACCCGAAGCCCCTCATGGTCAATCAACTCGGCGCGCAGCCGCAGCCGCGTAATGGGGGTGCGCAAGTCGTGGGAAATGGCTGCCAGGGTTCGTTCCCGCTCCTGGATATGGCTGCGCAATCGCGACTGCATGGTGTTGAAGGCCGCCGCCGCCCGGCGTACCTCGGTGGGTCCCGTCTCGGCCAGAGGTGAATGGTGGATGTCCCGCCCCAGTCCTTCGGCTGCCGTGGCCAGCACCGCCAGCGGCCGGGTGAGCCAGCGCACCACCAGAAGCGTAAGCCCCACCACCGACGAGAGCAAAACGACCAGCGTCAGCAGTAGTCGCAGCGGCCAGCCCGCCGAGTGGCCGGTCGCCACATGATGTTCAATATGGATCCAGGCGTCGTCCCACAACTGTGCCTGCACGGTCAGTACCGCGGCCGCGGGCCGCTTCCTCTCCTGCTGCCCCGGAGTGAACCCTGCCGTCGGCGGCCCGGGCAAGATACGCACCGCCGCCTGCTGAGGTCGCTCCGGACCCAGCAGACGTCGCAGGAGCATGCGGATATGGTGGCCACGCTGGCTGTTATCGGGCAAGGCCGGCGGGGCCTGTGCCAGAATGCGTACCGTCAAAGGGTCACTGTTGAGCACCGGCAGGAGCGCGACACGCGTCTCATTGTCGAGACGATCGAGCACCTGCACTATGTCCCCGATGCGTTGGGCGGCGTTGATACCGCCTGCCTCATAAAGCGCGGCGGCACGATCCTGCAGCAGGATCACCGCACCCGCAATCTGGGCCACGAGCAGACCGATGAGCAGGGTGGTGAACAGCCGGCCGGAAAGGGTGGCCGGCAGCAGCCGGTTCATCGCTCGGCCTCGACTTCCGCGGCAAGGACGTACCCCTCTCCACGCACCGTCTGTATCAGGGTTGCGGCTTCGTCGTGCAGCCGTTTGCGCAGGCGGCCCACCTGGACATCGACACTGCGGTCGAACGGCAGCGCCTCTCGCCCACGGGTGAGGTCCAGCAGCCGGTCACGACCGAGTATCTGGTGCGGGTACTCGAGAAAGACCTGGAGCAGACGGTACTCTCCCGAGGAGAGGGCCACGATGACCTCCTGCGGCGAGATAAGCCGACGCCGGAGCAGGTCCAGCGTCCAGCCGGCAAAGCGCAGGCGGCCTACATCGGTGCGATCCGACGCCGGAGGCAGTGCCCGCACGCGCCGCAGCACCGCCGCAATCCGAGCCAGCAGCTCGCGCGGATTGAAGGGTTTTGGCACGTAGTCATCCGCTCCCATCTCGAGACCGACGACGCGGTCCGTCTCCTCGACCCGCGCGGTGAGCATGATTACCGGCAACGCGGAGTGTGCCCGTAGTCCTCGGCACAGCGCCAGTCCATCTTCCCCCGGGAGCATAATGTCCAGCACGATCAGATCGAAACGTTCCCGTCCCAGAGCCGCCCGCATACCTGCACCGTCGGCCACCGCTTCGGCGTAGAGGCCGTTACGCCGTAGATAATCACGCAGCAGGGTACGAATTTCGGCATCGTCATCGACGACCAGGATATGTTCGGGAGGACTCATAGGTGCAATACCGGTGCTCTCGGGATCCAACAATATAACCGCACCTGCCCCGGGCTTCTGTAACACTCTGTAACGAAGGCGTGCGCCGTCACGCGACGTTACCAAACGGTACCCGGGCGACATTCCTGCACGCCTCGTCTGTGGTGCACTGGGACCGTATCCAACGAGGAGAACAACCATGAAAGCAACCAGACTCGGCGTCGCAATTGTGTTCAGCGTCACCACCGGTTTCAGTACTGCCATTTTCGCCACCGGCGGTATGGGCCAGGCTTGTGACACACAGGGCGGCGCTATGCACCAGGCTGGTGGGATGCACCAGGCGGGCGGCGACGGTGCCGCGATGCAGGAGATGCGCCAGGCCCGCATAGGTGCCAAGCTGGGGACCCTGAAGGAGGCTCTTGCCTTGGACCCTGATCAGGAGGGCGCGTGGCAGGCTTTTGAAGAACGGGTCCGCACCCAGGCCGGCGCCGGCCTGCCCGGTGCCGCGACTTCCGATACGGATGATCCGCTACAGGGCCGTATCGCCCGCACGGAGATGCAACTCGAACGGATGAAGGGAATGGCCGAAGCGCGCGACCAGCTGCTTGCCGCGCTCACCCCTGAACAGGCGGCGCAGATGCGCGGTTTTCCCGGTGGCGATTGCCGCTAAATAAACCCTCAGAGAGGAGTGAAGGTAATGAAAATCCGCAGCTTGACTGGAATATCCTTGCTGACGGTCGGCCTCGTCCTGTCAGTACGTGCGGTGGCCGCTGACTTCAGTGGTATGAGCAACGAGGAACTGATGCAAATGCAGCCGCAGCAGATGAGCACCGAAGAGCGGGAGCAATTCCGCACCGAGATGCGCCAGCGGATGCAGAATATGGATTCAGCCGAGCAGCAGCAGTTTCGTAACGAGATGCGCAGCCAGAGTGGTGGTGGACGGGGCAATAAACAGGGCGGGGGACAGGGTGGCTACTGATCCATGTCCCGGGGTATGCGGTTGTCCTGGGCGGAGCACTGGATAGCGTGGCCGAGAGGAACTCTGTGGTATCTTCCCTCCCTCCGGGTCTACGCCACACCCGGCTCCGTGCGGGGGGGCGATATAAATCCTTTATGTCAGGTGCGCTGTAAATACAACCTGCAGGGATGTAGGAAGTGAAGATGATGCAGGAGCGTTTCATCATCCATCCCCGTGCGCTCGACGACGTGGTATCAAGGATCTATATCGCTTGCTTCAAAGTATGCGGTTGCCTTGCACCCGGACGACGTTTCGATCCGCTTACTCGACCCGCTTGCGAGAATATTGATGGGTAAATCGTTGAAATGGCTTGCCCTGAGCGGAGTGGTCCTGGCACTTGCCATGCTGGCCGTCTATCGCCTCTGGATTTACCTGCCGCCGGTGGAGGTGGTTGCGGCGCAGGAGGGCAGCGTGGCCCACAACGTTCATATCCCCGGCACCATACGGGCGCGCTACCCGATTACGGTAAGTGCCCGCATCCCCTCCGCAATTATCGAGCTGCACGCGGACGAAGGCGATACGATTGAGCGAGGGGGGCTGCTTGCCCGCTTCGACGACCGGGAGTTGGCAGCCGGGCTTGCTGTTGCACGCGCCGAGCTGGAACTGGCACTGGCGAATCACCGGCGCGATCGTGAGCTGTTCGGGAAGGACCGGGGGCTCATCTCACGCAGTGAGTTGGACGCATCGTCGGCGGCCGTGCAGGCGGCCCGGGCGCGTGAAACAGAGGCGGCCACCGCACTCTCGCATACTCGAATCGAAGCGCCGACCCGTGGCGTGGTCACGGCACGTCTGGTCGAGCAGGGTCACACGGTAGGTGCCGGTACTCCGCTCTTCCGTCTGGTGGACCCGGCAACTCTCTGGATCGCTGCCCGGGTCGATGAGTCGGTGGTCGGGGCTGTCGAGGTGGGACAGCCGGCGAAAATCGAGCTGCGTACCGGCGAACAGCTGGCGGGCACGGTGGCGCGTATCGGCAAAGAGTCGGATGCGGTCACCCGCGAGCTGGAGGTCAACATCGCCTTCGACAAGCCCCCGACGCGTTTTGCTATCAATCTCGAGGCGGAGGTCACCATCCGTGCCGGCGAAAAACAGGGGGTGGTTGTTCCCACCTCTGCGCTCTCCTATGGAGAGGGTGGCCAGGCGGTGCTGGTGATACGGGACGGTCATGTTCAGCGACAGCAGGTCGAGACCGGGATCGGAGACGGTGAGCGCATGCTGGTGCGCAACGGTATACCGGCAGGCGAACAGGTGGTGGCCACACCGCAGCAGGTGCGGGTCGGCCAGCGGGCCGAACCGGTCCCGAGAGAGCGGTAATGGACCTTGCGATCAAGGATGTCCGTCGCCACCTCGGCAAGTTTCTCGCCACCATTGCCGGTGTCGGCATGCTGGTGGCCATCGTCCTCATCATGAACGGCATATTCCAGGGCAACATCGCCGACGGGATCTGGCTGATCGAGAACACCCGGGCCGACCTGTGGGTGGTGGAGCGGGATCGCGGCGGCCCTTTCAACGAATCCTCCCGCATTCCTACCGACAGCTACCGTAGCGTAGCGGCGACCCCCGGCGTGGCCCGGGCCAGCCCCTTCATCAGTTACGCCGTGCAGCGGGAGATCGGCGATCGGGAGCAGCAGTTCACCATCATCGGCTACGACGTCTTCGGCGGTCTCGGCGAGCCTGGACGGATTATCGCCGGGCGGCCGATTCGGCGCGCCCACTATGAACTGGTAGCTGATCGCAAGTTGGGGCTGGCACTGGGGCAGACCCTACGGCTCGGGGTGCATGACTATACGGTGGTGGGATTGACCCGGGGGGCGGTCGATTCCGGTGGGAATCCGCTCGCCTATCTCTCGTTGCCGGACGCCCAGGAGGTGCTCTACCAGCAGGACAACCGGGCGCTGGAGGTCCAGCGGGAAAGTGACCGCCAGCGTCTGGAGGATGCAGGCTATTCGTCGACCGAAGTGGAACGGCTGCTGCCGTTACTCGGCGGCGGCAGCGCCACGATCAGCGCGGTGCTGGTGGCGCTGACTCCCGGCGCCGACCGGGATGCGGTCGCCCGCCATATCGAGCGGTGGCTCTATCTCAGTGCCTACACCACCGAGCAGGAACGGGAGCTGATGCTGGAAGGCAAGCTCAAGCGGATGACGGCAATCCTCGGTGTCTTTCGGACACTGCTGCTTGCCGTGGCCATCGTCATCATCGCCCTGCTGATCTATGTCCTTACGATGGAAAAGGTTCGCGCGATCGCCACCCTCAAGATCATCGGTGCGGGCGATGGCGTGATCGTGCGGCTCATCCTGGAGCAGGCGCTGGTACTCACTCTCGGGAGCTTCGCCTTCGGCTGGGCCCTGACCACCGCCACCCAGGACAAATTTCCGCGTAATCTGGTGCTGCTGCCGGAGGAGACCATGCTCACCTTCATCATCATGCTGGTCGGAGGCGTATTGGCGAGCCTGATGGGGATCTGGCACGCTCTGCGCACGCCGCCGTCGCTGGCACTGGGGGGGTAAGCGCATGACGATCCTGCGCGTGAACCACCTCAAGCACGTCTTCGGCAGCGGCGAGCTTGCGGTGACTGCTCTGGAGGAGATCGACTTCGCCGTCGAAGCGGGCGAGCTGATGGCCCTGCTCGGGCCTAGCGGGTCAGGCAAGAGCACCCTGCTGCTGTGCATCAGCCTAATCCTGGCGCCGACCGCCGGCAGCATCGAGATCGACGGCCAGACGGTCTACGCCGAAGGCTGGGCGCACCGGGAGTCGCGCCGCCTGCGGCGGGAGAAGATCGGCTTCATCTTTCAGGGCCATAATCTGATCCCTTTCCTCAGCGCCCGCGATAACATCGTTCTGGCCCTGGAGCTGAACGGGGTGGGCCGACGGTCGGCCCGGCAGCGGGCCGATGAGCTGCTGGACTATCTGGAGGTCACCCACCGCGCCAACGCGCTGCCGGGCAATCTCTCCGGCGGCGAGCAGCAGCGGGTCGCCATCGGGCGGGCCCTGGCCAACGAGCCGCCGCTCATTCTTGCCGACGAGCCTACCGCCTCCCTCGATACCGAACGCGGCGGCCGGGTCATGGAGTTGCTCAAGCGCATCGCCCGGGAACGTAATTCGGCCGTCATCACGGTTACCCACGACGAACGCATGATTGCCGGCTTCGACACCGTGCGGCGGCTGCGCGACGGGCGACTGCTGGTGGCGGAGGAGTACACATGAGGGCCAGGGCGCTCATTGCCGGTCGGCTTCTGACGCTATCCCCGGCCGGAGGGTCGCCGGTATAATGGGTGAAACCCATTCCACCACACGGAGACGCCATGCCCAAACGCGTGGAACAGCTTACCCGCTGGCTCAGGCACGATGTGGGGCTGCCGTCTTTTGAACTGACGCCCGCCTCCGCGGATGCCAGCTTTCGTCGCTATTTCCGCATTGTGTTCAATGGCGAGTCGCGCATCGTCATGGATGCCCCGCCTGGAAAAGAGGATGTGCGACCTTTCGTTCGTATCGCACGGTGGTTGCGAAGCGCCGGTCTCAATGTCCCTGCTATCGAAGAGGAGAACGCCGAGGAGGGATTTCTGTTGATCGGCGATCTGGGAGGGCGTCAATACCTTGCCGAGCTCGATGACGACAGTGTCGATCGTCTTTATGGCGACGCCCTGGGGGCCCTGGTGGTACTTCAGACCTGTGGGCCGGGGCCGAAGGAGCTTCCGGTCTATGATAGAGAACTTCTCCTGCGCGAAATGGAGCTGTTTCGAGACTGGTTCCTGGGGTGCCACCTCCGGTTAGACCTGACGGAATCGGAACAGCGGATGCTCGATGAAAGTTTCGAGCGGCTGATTGCGGCCGCACTCGAGCAGCCACAGGTACCGGTGCATCGGGACTTCCACTCCCGAAACCTGATGGTGGCGCCGCATAATCCCGGCATCCTGGATTTCCAGGATGCCGTCGTCGGTCCGGTGAGCTACGACCTGGTTTCACTGCTGCGGGACGCCTACATCGAATGGCCCCGGGAGCGGGTGGAGGCCTGGGTGCGGGGCTATCACGATCTTCTTCTGGACTCGGGCATTCTGCGTCGACCGGGAGAGCAGGCCTTCCTGCGCTGGTTTGACCTGATGGGGGCGCAGCGCCACCTCAAGGTGCTGGGGATCTTCGCCCGTCTCCACCACCGCGACGGCAAGGCCGCCTACCTGGACGACATGCCACTCACCCTTCGCTATTTGCTCGACGAGAGTTCACGCTACCCCGAATTGATGGAATTACACGGGTTCCTTCAGGAACGGGTCGCACCATTTTTCCAGCGGGGGTGACCGGGTGTGGAGCTTCAAGTATTGGCGCCGCCGCCGTATCCTGGCCGGCTCGGCGGTTTCCCAAGAAGAATGGAAGCAGGCGGAAGAATCGCTTCCGCTGCTCGAAGGCCTGACGGATGACGAGCGACGTCGTCTGCGTGAGTGGGCGACGCTCTTCCTTCATGAGAAATCCCTTGAGAGTGTCCAGGGGCTGGTTCTGGACAGTGAGGCGGCCCGTCGCATTGCCCTGCAGGCGTGCCTGCCGATCCTCAATCTCGATTTTGATTGGCTGCGCGGCTGGGCGTCGGTGATTATTTATCCCGACGCCTTCGTAGTGGATCACGAGGAAATGGACAGCGCTGGTGTGGTTCATCGCATCAGAGAGGCACGCAGTGGTGAGTCTTGGGACCGCGGTCCGCTGATTATCTCCTCCACGGACGTGGACGCCGGCCGTCGGCGGGACGGCTATAACGTGATTCTTCATGAGGTCGCCCACAAACTCGATGCCCTGAACGGCGTCGCCGATGGTTTTCCTCCCCTGCATGGTGATATGCCGCGTGAAGCGTGGACCCGCGCCTTTACCCGGGCATTCGAGGACATCAATCAGAAACTCGACGCGGGCCATGAGACTCCGCTGGACCCCTACGCCGCCGAAACTCCCGAGGAATTCTTCGCCGTCGCCACCGAGGCCTTCTTCGAGATTCCGGAAGTATTGGCCGGGGCCTATCCTGACGTCTTCGAACAGCTCGCCCGGTTTTATCGGGTGTGGCCGTTAAAGATGCCATGACGGGCTGAAGCCCGACCCACAGGCCGGGGCGCAGACGGCAGCCAGGCCACTGAGACCACCGAGAACGGCGCGGTTTGGTGTCCGCGTAGGGCGCATTCTTGGGATGCCACCTTCGTTCCACAAAGGCGATTACCGTGCGGAATGCTCCATACCCGTGTGGGGCACATCCAAATGCGCCGACTCCGACCACCACCGAGCGGTGCATTGGACTGTGCCCCGACAATGGTGGGTGCACTCTGTAAATTGATCGGCTCTATTAAAAGACGGTGGCATATCAAGAATGCACCCTACGACTCGGGGGCGGCGATGGGCGGCAGGCGCTCCATCAGATAGCAGAGGCAGTCCTGCCGGATCACGCACTCGTCGAGGGTCAGCATCGACGGCATGACCGGCAGACGGGTACGCAGTTCGCCCTCTGTCACGGTGAAGAAATGCTCGGTGACCGGCTCCCCCGCTTCGCTTCTTGCCTCCACCCGGGCACCGGCTCCGTTGGCGTACGCGAGCGTGGTCCCGGCGGGTAGTTCACGAAAATTGAGTTCGTCCAGGTCGGGCTCGAACAGCAGTTGCGCGCCGGCATCCCGGAAGCTGAAGGAGACGTCCTCGGGGACCTTGACGGTAGCCACTGTATGGAACAGGTCGTAGTCGTGGGGTGCCACCGGATGATCCGGCAGTGCCGCCATGTTGAGCACTGCATCGAGATACTCGAACACATGGCCGGTATTGGCGGCCTGCCCCGGCTTGCCGCACTCCACCGTTACCGCCGGACAGAGTCGGGCCATGGCCATGGACTGGACCGCGTCGGGACGGATGAAATAGACCACCGTGCGGCTGAACAGGGTGGCCAGGTGCAGATAGTGGTGATCGAGGCGGTTGATGCAACCGTAGTGGGGGTTGAGACCGGTATTGTTGTGGACGTCGATACTGGCGAAGGGGCGGCGCCGGCCAACGGCATCCAGTACCGCCGCGGCCAGGCGGTGTTCGGGGCCGTCGCCCTCCTTCCAGATGCGATTGAAGTCGGGTTGTCCCTCCAGGTGCCGCAGGCCATATCGGGCGGCAGCGACATTGCCTACGAACAGCGTCAGCGGTCGCGGCAGCACGTGTCCCGCATATTCATCCAGCAGGGCTCGCACCGCCTCCCAACCGGTATCTTCATTGCCGTGCAGCAGCACCGTCACCACCAGCGGGTCGTCACGCCGTCCCGGGAGGTGAATCAGTGTCGGCCCCTCCAGGACTTCGTGCAGCCGGGATGCCGGCCGGCTCAACAGCCCATCGGGTAGACCCTCCAATTGCACCAGCTTCGGTTCCTGCATTCTCTCTTCCTGCATTTAGACCCGGAAAATTCCCGAATTCACCACAAAGCCGCCAAGAGCGCAAAGAATTCTATTGCTTATCGGCATGCATAACCGAAAACAACGGAAACGGCAGAACCGCGGCGATAATGCTGGGAGCCTGTCCGAGAATAGCGACCGTCACGAGGGCAAGACGGATTGAGTCAGATTTTTCGGTCATTTGAGGCGAATAGTGGTTCTCTTTAACGACAATGAGCGGGAAATCTGGCCAATCAGGCTTGGCCGCAGCAGGTCAGTCTATTCTCGGACAGGCTGCTAGATGCATTGTAATCAACGCTTTGCGTCCTTCGCGTCTTTGCGGTGAATAATTCGGGCTTAGATGGGCCACTCATGCACGGGCATCCCGCTGTCCTGGAGTTCCAGATAACGCTCCAGCAGCTTTGCCATATCGCTGCCGGTCTGCTCGACATAGTCGCCCTGCCAGGCGGCTCCGGTACGGCCGGTGCGGCCCCGTTCGTCGATAATGCCCAGGTAACGGTCGATATCGCCCGCTGCGCAGCTCAACTCCTCCAGCCCCTCCCTCGCCATAGGTAGCAGACGGCGACGGAACAGCTCCTGAAGGTTCCAGTTCCTGCCATCCAGCCACACGATAGAGGCATCGAGACTGTGTTTTGCGGCGTTGTAGAAATTATCGCGCGCCCTGGCGAAATCCAGCTTCACCTCCACGCCCCGCTCTTGCTCGGCGATGGCGGTCATCAATCCGAAAAACAGCGCGGCATTGGCGATGCTGTCGATCACACTCGGCCCCGCCGGGACTACCCGGTGCTCGATGCGAAGGTGTGGTGTTCCATCTTCGTCAAACCCTACCAGTGGCCGGTTCCAGCGCCAGATCGTGCCGTTTTGCAGGCGCAGATGGCTGAGCGTCTCCGGCTGCTCGTCCAGTTCGACCGGCAGCAGCATCGGATAGTGCTCCAGATTCTCGTGAAACAACTCGAACATCGATTCGCGGACATAGCCGGAGCCGAAAGTCACGCGCTTCAGGGGCCCGAACGCGGCCCCTTCGATGCCTCCGATGTCCACCGCCTGTTCGAACAGGGGAATGCGCGACTCCTGCCAAAGGCGCCGTCCAAACAGCAGCGGCGAATTGGCGCTTACCGCCACCATCGGCGCCGAAAGGATAGTTGCCACATTGAAGTAGCGCGCGGCCTTGCCCTGCGCCACCTGCAAATGGATCTGAAAGGAGGTGGTGGCCGCTTCCAGCATGACATCGTGGTGTTCGGTTCGCAGATGCTCCCGTCCCTGGATCTCGAGAACCAGGGCGCGGCCGCCACGCAGGCGCATGACCTGTTCATTAAGTGCCTTGTAGCGCGACAGGAGTGACATATTGGCCAGAGTCAGCACCTCGTCCCGCACGGTGGGCAGGATGCCGATCATCGCCAGTCGCAATCCCATGGCGGCGGCGGCTTCCCGGCAGCGGAGCCAGTTGGCACTCAGTTCCCGATGCATGGCCCCGAGCGCATTACCACCGAGGGCCAGTGGCGTGCTGTTCAGTTCGATATTGAACAGCGACAGTTCCGGAGTCACCAGTGCATCGGGAAGCCGTTGGAGAAAACGCACATTTTCCGGCGCCGGCTGGGCCGCGGCATCCACCAGCCAGGCCTCGAGCTCAAAACCGACGGTACCGTGACGGGCCGAAAACCGTTGCTCGGCGAACCAGCGCTCAAGCAGGTGTGTCTCGGTCTTCAGCCTTCGGCTAAAGGCCTCGAAATCGTGCTTCTTGAAACGGCTGCCCGAGATCTCCTGGCCCATCCTGTTTTTCTCCGGTGTGTCGAGTCTGGTTCCCTACAGAAACAGTGTCGTCGTTCCGAAGGGGTGGTGGAAAGAGGAACCACCGGGTCTTGAAGCCACGGAGAGCACAGAAGCCAAGAGAATGATTGTGGATAACCTGTGTGCTCTGTAGCTAACCGAATGTGGCGGGCGACCGTCAGGGCGACTCGATCTCAGCAGTCAGGATCCGGTCCAGCTCAGCCAGTCGTTCCGGGGTTCCAATATCCATCCATCGGCCGCGGTAGTGCTCACCGGTGACCCGACCCGCTCCTATGGCACGGCGCAGCAGCGGCCCCAAAGGGAAGGCACCCGGTTCACACCCCTCGAACAGTTCCGGGCGGTAGACCCCGATGCCGGAGAAGGTAAGGCGTGCTCCCTCTGCCATGACCCGACTGCCGTGCAGGGCGAAGTCCCCTTCACAATGATGGCCGGGATTGTCCACCAGCACCAGATGAGCAAGGCCCTCTGGCTCCGGGGGCAGGCGTTCGAAGGGATAATCGGTCCAGACATCGCCGTTGACCACGATAAAAGGTCCGGGAGTCAGCTGAGGCAGCGCCTGGAGGATCCCGCCACCGGTCTCCAGGGCGGTGGCCTCGGGTGAATAGGTGATGGCGATACCGTAATCGGAACCGTCCCCCAGAGCCGCCTCGATATGGCTACCGAGATGGGCGTGATTGATCACCAATTCCTTGATGCCGGCACACGCCAGCGCCTTCAGCTGATACTCGATGAGAGCCATGCCGCCCGCTCGCAGCAGAGGTTTTGGGTTGGTGTCGGTCAGCGGCCGCATGCGTTCGCCGCGGCCCGCCGCCAGAATCATCGCTTTCATACCCATTCCGCGGTGGATTTGATGTTGACCCATCATCCGGCATCCGTCGCGACGATCCAAGTCCCGCTCGCCCATTACCTGACTTTCGTGCTAGGGTATTGGCAGCTACCGTCAGCAATCTTTCGGATCAGACGCTCCGCCCGGGTAACCCAGTGCCGTAGAATCCGTCCCTGAACCGAAAGCTGACCTTGAATATCTGAGTGACTGACAGGAGACCCCCATGAATGCCAGCGAGCGCGAAGACATGAATCTTGATCTGAGCAGCGGCATTGCCGCTTTTGAAGGAAAACACTTTGCCACTGCCATGCAGTTGCTCTCTCCGCTCGCCGATGGGGGCGATCCGGAGGCGCAATACCGGGTAGCCATTATCTTCCAGAATTCACTGCTGGGCTCTCCCAACGAAGCCAGGGCAGCCGAGTACATGCGGGCGGCCGCCGAACAGGGCCACGCCATGGCCCAGCACGGACTCGGTTTCATGTACCTGGAGGGCGAATGTTTGGAGCAGGATGAGGCAGAGGCTGTCAAATGGTTCCGGAAGGCCGCTGAACAGGGGCTCATTGGCTCCCTGACGACGCTCGGCATGCTGTACCAGGAAGGCCGCGGTGTGGAGAAGGATGAGGTCAAGGCACGGGAACTGCTGAAGCAGGCCGGCTTCGATTCCTGACCTTGCAGGGGCGGGCGAGAGCCCGCCCGGCTTCGCAACTTCACCTTCCGTGCAGGCTCCCCGGCGTGCTGTGGTGAATTAAACCGCTTTGCCATCCGAGAGATTCAGCCAGCCCCTGGTGATGCGGTAAATCAGCCAAACGGCCGTTGCGAAAAGGATGAGCAGGCCGATCCCGATTCCGGTGGTGAGGCCCCCCACCAGAGACCAGACAACCGCAAACCAGAAGGTACGGATCTGCCAGCGAAAATGGCTGGCGAGCCAGGCATCCGTTGCCTCGCCGCGTTTCACGTAATCGAGCACCACGCCGACGATGAAAGCCACCGGAAACAGAAAGGAAAGCGCCTGCAGGGCGTAAACCGCGGTGAGTAGTTTTTTCAGCGACTGACCATTTGCAGCGGTAGAGTCCAAGGGGTTACTCCATTCCGGGTAGTTGAGCGATTCTTATTGCCTGCGATCGGGATCGCGGAGCAGCACCTGGTGAGCGGCCCCGGGTACGAACAGCTGAAGAGCTTAACAATCCGATAAAAATTGACTTCAATCAAGGTGGCCAACGCTCCGCGCCGGGACAATCCCGCCTCGCCTCTAACCACAAAGTGTTACCTCTTAAGGGATAGTCATGCCCATGCTCCCCCGCAGGCTGTTGCGTTATCTTGTGCCCGAGCCGGTTCAGGTCAGCGGCAACGAGATCGTCCGCAGCACGTTCGCCGCCTTCATTGGCATGCTGGCCGTCACCGGCATCAGCAGCTTCATGTTGCCGGCGTCGGCCCTGCCGTTCGTCGCGGCCTCCATGGGGGCCTCCGCCGTACTGACTTTCGCCCTGCCGGGCAGCCCACTATCCCAACCCTGGCCGCTGGTGGGTTCCCACCTTATATCGGCATCCATCGGCGTGGCCGCCTGCCTCTGGATTTCCGAGCCGGTGCTGGCGGCGGCCGTGGCGGTCTCCCTTTCCATTCTGGCGATGTTTCTGACCCACACCCTGCACCCACCCGGGGGCGCTGCTGCCCTGCTTCCCGTGGTCCTGGGTGATTCGGTCAGAGAGGCCGGTTTCGCGTTCGTGATCGCCCCGGTAGCCGTGAACGTGTTGGTACTGCTGGCAGCCGGAATGATGATCAATATCCTCGTATTCGGGCGGCGCTATCCGGCCAAGCCCTACGAGCCCGGGAACCTCATTCACGATCGCTACGACCCGCCCTCGCTGGATCGCATCGGCATTACTCACGGGGATCTCCATCAGGCTTTGATGGATCTCGACATCTATCTCGATGTGAGTGAAGAGGATCTCAATCGTATCTATCGGATGGCCGGAGCTCAGGCCTATCGGCGCCGCATGGGCGAGATCACCTGTGAAGACATTATGTCGCGGGATCTGATTACCGCCAGAATCGATACCGAGGTCGAAAAGGCCTGGGCAATGTTGCGTCACCACAAGGTAAAGGCCCTCCCGGTGATTGACGAAGCCCGCCACGTCATTGGTATCCTGACACTGGTAGATGTCTTGAAGCCAGTGGACCTGAAAACCTATCGTGGGTTCGATGAGAGGCTGGTGCACTTCATTCGGCGCACCCTGCCGGTCTCTTCCAAAGGGCCGCGCAGCGTTGGCGACATCATGGCGCGACCGGTACTCACCGTGGACTCGGATATGCATATTACCGAGGTGGTCCCGCTGCTCTCCGACGCCGGCTATCATAATCTGCCCGTGGTCGACCGTGACTACCGGCTGGTGGGCATGATCACTCAGTCGGATCTTATCGCCGCACTCTATACCGGCTCCCTGCATACGCAGGGGCAAACCGACGCTGCCCTCAAAAGGGTATTCACCAACGCCTCGCGCTCACCGGCTCCTATCTGAGGTACTACCGCGCAAGCACTGCTTCCCGGTATCCTGACAGAGCCCGGAGCGTCGTCGGAGCGTGTTGATTCCTGATGTTTTGACTCAGGTCAAGGCGACCAACCTCGGTAATATCGCTTAATAGCTTCACCGTCCATCATCCCGAAGGGGGCCTGTCATGAGTGAAACCTTCACCAAAAGCATGGCCAGGAATATCTATCTGGGGGGAAGTGTTTTCTTCATTCTCCTGTTCCTGGCTCTATCTTTCGATACCGTTCAAACCCTGCCCGAACGTGACAACCGGCACAATATCACGCCGTCAGTCGCACTCGGCAAAAAGGTTTGGGAGGATAACAACTGCCTCGGCTGCCACACGCTGATGGGAGAGGGTGCCTATTTCGCCCCGGAACTGGTCAATGTCTATAACCGCTTCGGCGAGAGCAAGCTGGCCCTCAAGGCCTTCATCGCCGGTCGGCCTGCGGACGGCATTCCCGGGCGCCGCTCCATGCCCCAGTTCAACCTCTCTGAAGAAGAATTGGATGGCCTGGCTGACTTTCTGAAATACGCATCGGAAATCAACGCCGCCGGCTGGCCGCCGAATATCCAGGGCTAAGAGGGGAATCTTATGAAATATCAATCGCAATCCGTAGCAAAACCCTACTTTATCGCCGCCCTCGGTCTTTTCCTGGGGCAAATCGTGTTCGGTCTCATCATGGGCCTGCAGTACGTCGTGGGGGATTTCCTGTTTCCGGAGATCCCGTTCAACGTTGCCCGCATGGTCCATACCAACCTGCTGATCGTCTGGCTGCTGTTCGGCTTTATGGGCGCCTCTTACTTCCTGATACCGGAAGAGGCGGAACGGGAACTGTTCAGTCCCAAACTGGCCATTGCGCTATTCTGGATCTTCCTGGTCGCGGGCGCACTGACCATCGTTGGTTATCTGGCTGTACCCTACGCCAGGCTGGCCGAGATGACAGGCAACGATCTGCTGCCGACCATGGGACGTGAGTTCCTGGAGCAGCCCACGATTACCAAGATCGGCATCGTGGTGGTCGCCCTGGGCTTCCTGTTCAATGTCGGCATGACCGTGCTTACCGGCCGCAAGACGGTGGTCAATATCGTTCTGATGACCGGTCTTACCGGCTTGGCAGTGCTGTTCCTGTTCTCCTTCTATAACCCGGTCAACCTGGTACTGGACAAGATGTTCTGGTGGTGGGTGGTTCACCTGTGGGTAGAAGGCGTCTGGGAGCTGATCATGGCCTCCATCCTGGCGTTCGTGCTGATCAAGACCACCGGCGTCGACCGCGAGGTTATCGAGAAGTGGCTCTACGTCATCATCGCCATGGCCCTGATCACCGGTATCCTGGGCACCGGCCATCACTATTTCTGGATTGGCACGCCGGAGTACTGGCAGTACCTGGGCTCGATCTTCTCCGCCCTTGAACCGATCCCGTTCTTCATGATGACCGTCTTCGCCTTCAACATGGTGAACAAGCGTCGTAAGCAGCATCCCAACAAGGCGGCCGTACTCTGGGCGCTGGGCACTGCAGTAGTGGCATTCCTGGGCGCCGGCGTGTGGGGCTTCCTGCATACGCTCGCTCCGGTCAACTACTACACCCACGGCTCGCAAATCACCGCGGCTCACGGTCATCTGGCCTTCTACGGTGCGTATGTGCTCATCGTGCTGACCATGATCTCCTATGCCATGCCCTACCTGCGCTGGAACCAGTCCGCTGCTCCCTGGCGGGCACAGGTCATGGAGATGTGGTCGTTCTGGCTGATGACGATCTCGATGGTGTCGATCACCCTGTTCCTCACGGCAGCCGGTATTCTGCAGGTGTGGATGCAGCGTGCAGCAGAGGAGCCCCAGGCGTTTATGGTGGTGCAGGAAAAGATCGCCCTGTTCTACTGGATGCGTGAGTACGCTGGATTGGTGTTCCTCACCGGTCTGCTGCTCTACCTGGCCAGTTTCCTGGTGAAAAACGAAGCACCTTCGACCATCACCAATGAGGAAGCGACTGCTGCCGCATAGGTGTAGGTGATTGAGGGGGGCTTCGGCCCCCCTTTTTCCATTAACCTGAACTTCGCTTCGCGGTCGTGGCCAATCAGGTCAATCCCGTTGCAGAACCCCCGGATCGGGAACCTGGCCACGGCCGTTTTTCTCATTTTGAGTAACTGCTTCTCTCCTTTCCCCCTCGTCAAATCCTCCAGACGGATCTCTCAATTCCTCGGCGCCTACATCCAACGGCTATCATTCGGCCGGTCGTTTGTAATAATCAGCAATTTTGATCCGAAGTTATAAACAGACTCAATGCCGCCTAACCGACCTTTCGTACCACTTGGAAAAAAAACCCAACCACATCATGCTGTATTCGTTCCTGTTTTAACCGTTGTCGGAAAAAATTTGTGACCCTTGATGCAGATCAATGCCGGAGATCAAGAACGGGATTAAAACTGTCCTACAGAAAAGAGGGTATTTCCATCCGTTATCACTAGCACGACCAAAAGGGGAATAACCATGCAAGTCCGTTTCACACTATCTGCAATCAGCCTCGCAATGGGTATGGCTGTAGCCGGCTCTGCCGTCGCTAAGCCCACGCTTTCCGAGGCTGATTTCGAAAAAGCCAAACAGGTCTACTTTGAGCAATGCGCCGGTTGTCACGGCGTTCTTCGCAAGGGGGCCACGGGCAAGGGCCTCGAACCCGCGGATACCCGCGAAAAGGGTCAGAAACGCCTGGAAAAGATCATCACCTGGGGTACCGAAGGTGGCATGAACAACTTTGACAATATCCTTTCCAAGGATGAGATCAAACTGCTTGCCACCTACATCCAGATGGACGTGCCCGAGCCGCCGGAGATGTCGCTGGCGCAGATGAAAAAACACTGGAAGGTCCACGTCAAACCGGAGGATTATCCCACCAAGCCGCTGCACGGCCGCAACTGGGAGAACTTCTTCGTGGTGATTGAGCGTGACGTCGGCAAAGTGGCTGTTATCGACGGTGACACCAAGGAGGTCCTGACCCATATTCCGACCGGCTATGCCGTTCACGTCATCAAGGCGCTGGAACACTCTACCGTCGAGAAGGCGGAGTATCCGGGCCGCTTCTGGTACACCCAGGGTCGCGACGGCAAGATGACCAAGATCGATCTCTGGCAGAAGCCCGAGAACATGCTGGTTGCCGAAAACAAAATCGCCTATGACGCACGCGACGTGGCGGTCTCCGGCGACGGAAAGTATGTGATCGGCGGCGGCTACTGGCCCCCGCACTTCGTGATCTCCGATGCCAAGACGATGGAGCCCCTGAAGGTCGTTTCCACCCGGGGCATCAATGTTGACGGTGACTATGTCGAGGAGTCCCGCGTCGCTGCTATCTATACCACGCCCAATGCGCCGACCTGGCTGGTTGCCGCCAAGGAGCTGGGTCAGATTTGGCAGGTCGACTACACCGATATCGACAATCTCCGTATCGAGCAGATCAATACCTCCAAGTTCCTGCATGACGGCTTCTTCGATCCGACCGGACGCTACTTCCAGATCGCGGCGAACGCCTCCAACCAGATGGTGGTGGTCGACAGCAAGGAACGGAAACTGGAAGCCATCATAGACGTGGACAAGCTGCCCCATCCGGGTCCGGGCGCCAACTGGATTGATTCCAAGTGCGGTCCGGTAGGCGGCACCACCCACCTGGGTGTCGGCAAGGTCACCGTCTGGGGCAACGACCCGGCCGGGCATCCGGACCAGGCCTGGAAGACCTGCTACACGGTCAATACCGATGGTCCCGGCGTGTTTATCCGTACCCATCCCAAGAGCAAGTACGTCTGGGCGGATCAGACCAAACACCCGGAGCCGGAGGTTCAGCAGTCGGTCAAGGTTATCGACAAGAAGACCCGCAAAGTCGTGAAGACGCTGCGGCCGACCACGAAAGAGGGTCAGGCTACCGTCCATATGGAGTTCAACGCCGATGGCAGCGAAGTATGGGTCTCGGTCTGGAACCTGTCGGATAGTAAAAAGGCCAATGGCGAAATCGTGATCTACGATGCAAACACGCTCGAAGAGAAGGATCGCATCAAGGGCCTCTACGCGCCGACGGGCAAGTTCAATGTCCATAACCGCACCGAACACGTGACCTGATCGCAAACCTCTAGTCACTCGGACAGGCGGGCTGAGGGAGCAGCCCGCCGCTTTTTTGGAAAATCTACTGCTCGGCTGAAAGGAGAAAGGCGTGATGGCCCATTTTGAGAATCGGCGGCGGCTGCTGTCGCGTAAAGTTATCTTCGGCGCGAGTATCGGAAGCGCCGTATTTTTTATGATGATTGGTGTGTTCTTCTGGGGCGGCTTCAATACCGCCATGGAAGCGACCAATACACTCGAATTCTGTATCTCCTGTCATGAGATGGAGGACACCGTCTACCAGGAGTACAAAGAGACCATTCACTACAATAATCGAAGCGGTGTCCGCGCCGTTTGCTCCGACTGCCATGTCCCCGACCCATGGGTTCACAAAATGGTTCGCAAGATTCAGGCCTCGAAGGAGCTGTGGGGAAAGCTGACCGGCAGCATCAATACGCCGGAAAAATTCGAGGCCAAACGCCTCCAGCTTGCGATGAACGAGTGGAAGCGGATGAAAAATAGCGACTCCCGGGAGTGCCGCAATTGCCACGACTGGTCCACCATGAACCCCGCAAGCCAGAAGAAACGCTCACGCAATCAGCACATCTTCGCTATGGAACAGGGGCAGACCTGCATCGACTGTCATAAGGGTATCGCCCACAAGTCGGTCCGCGATCAACTGGATGAAGAACAGCTGGTTCGGCTGGAAGAGCCCAACTCCTCTCACAGCCGCCCCCTGCCGGCCGAATGGGTCACCTTCCTGGCAGAAGAGGAAAGCCAGGGCCAGCAGGGTGCCAGTGTAGCTGCAGCTGCACCCGCACCGGCTGCAGCAGCGCCGGTATCGTCCGGTAACTCCGAGGGAATGCCTGACTGGGCGGCCGTTCCGACTCGCAAGATCACGCTTTTCTATCCCGGACAGACGTCCATGGAGTGGGCTCTGAATGGCAGCCGCCACGGTGGTGCCCGGGTCTACGACAAAGCCGGTGACCGTTGCCTCGATTGCCATGAAGGTGAAGAGGCCGACATGGGTGCGAAGATGGTAAGCGGCGAGAAGGCGGAAGAGACCCCCATTCCCGGCAAGCGCCCGGGCATACCCGTCGATGTCCAGGCTGCACACGATGGCGAACATCTCTACATGCGTTTCATCTTTCCCGAGACCGACCACTCACCGGTGCCCTTTGTCGATGGCGGCAAGATGGACCCGGAGAACCCGATCAAGCTCGCTATGATGCTGTCCAACGACGATGTCGAGCAAGCCGACCAGGCCGGTTGCTGGGGGACCTGTCACCACGATGCCCGCTCCATGCCGGACACCCCCGACGGTGAACAGGTGACCAAGTACATCGCCGAAACGCGGACGGATATCTCGATTCGCAGTGAGCCGCGTGGTGGCTGGGATAAGCGCAAGAGCGATGACGAAGTTGAGGCACTGCTTGCCGATGGGAACTTCATGGATCTGCTCCGTTTCAATGTCGGCACCGGCGTCTCCGAGGATGGCTACATCCTGTCCGACCGGGTGATGGATGGTGGGCAAGGCGTGGAATTCAATGCTGAACAGGTGGATGGTTTCTGGATAGTCACCATGAAGCGCAAGCTTGATTCCGACCACCCTGGCGACTTGTCTCTGGCCTCCGACCAGCTCTATAACATCGGTTTCGCCATCCACGACGACTACAGCGATTCCCGTTTCCACCATGTTTCGCTAGGTTTCAAGATCGGGTTTGACAATCCCCAGGCCGAGATCAACGCAGTCGGGCTGTAGCCGGCTATCGGCGCCCAGGGACGGGCGCCTCTCATTGACTTGATACATGTCATGGGAAAAAGGCGGAACAAGAGCGACAGTAAACACCCAACCAGAGGGAAGATATGGTGCGTGCATTCCGATACTGGATACTCCTCTCTCTGCTCATCGCCGGGTCGTCACTAGCGGAAACGGTTCGTGTCGAAATCAAGGGTTATCAATTTATCCCCGAGGAGATCACGGTGAAACAAGGTGACACCGTGGAGTGGGTCAATCGTGAGAAGCGCCAGTATCACAGCGTCTGGTTCGAAGAACTGGGCGAACCGGAGTCGGATTACTTTTTTCCGGGAGAGAGTACATCCCGCCAGTTTAACCAGGCAGGCAAATTTCCCTACCGGTGCGGGCCCCACCCGGAGATGACCGGAGTGGTCAACGTTGAGGAGTGAAGTATATGAGACTTGCTATAGCTCCCGAACCTGGACGAAGCCGTTGGTATGCCGTCGCCGTCGCACTTCTGTTCCTGATGACCGCTTCCGCAGCGGCCACTGAACCGGAGGGCGACCGCAAGGACGAGTTGCTCCATCTGCTGCAGCACGACTGCGGCTCCTGCCACGGAATGACGCTAAAGGGTGGGCTGGGTCCCTCCCTTCTCCCGGAACAGCTGGAGGACAAATCGGCGATGATGCTGCGTGCTACGATTCTCATCGGCCGGGCCGGGACACCGATGCCGCCATGGCAGGACTTCCTTTCCGAAGAGGAAGCCGACTGGCTGGTTGGCAGACTGCAAGAGGGGATCTCCGATGCGAATTGACCAACTGCTGCTCGCAACGGCCCTGACGGTCATGCTGGCGGGCTGTGCGGCGCCACGGGCCACCGGCGATCTCGGTGTGGTCGTGGAGCGCGCTTCGGGCAGTCTGACGCTCGTGGAAACCACCAACCAGACCCTGTTGAAACGCATCAAGGGTCTCGGGGATCTCTCTCACGCCTCGGTGGTCTACTCGCGGGATGAACGTTTCGCCTATGTGTTCGGTCGCGACGGCGGGCTGACCAAGGTCGATATGCTTAGTGGCCGCATTACCGCGCGGACCATTCAGTCCGGCAACAGTATCGGAGGCGCCATATCCCAGGACGGAAGCCTGGTTGCCGTCTCCAACTACGAGCCGGGGGGCGTGAAGGTATTCGACGCCCGTACGCTTGAACTGGTCGCTGATATCCCCGCGACCTACGGGGAAGAGGGCCAGCTCTCCAAGGTAGTCGGGCTGGTCGATGCGCCCGGACAGCGTTTCGTTTTCAGCCTGTTCGACGCCGGAGAGATCTGGGTGGCGGATCTGAGTCAGCCGGACCAGCCGCAGATCACCCGCTTCAAGGATATCGGCCGGGAACCCTACGATGCACTGATTACCCCCGATGGGCGCCATTACATCGCCGGGCTGTTTGGAGAGGATGGCCTCGCAATGCTCGACCTGTGGCATCCCGAACAGGGCGTGCGCCGCATTCTCGACCATTACGGCCGCGGGGAACAGAAGCTCCCGGTCTACAAAATGCCGCACTTGGAGGGCTGGGCGATCGCCGGCGATTACGCCTTCGTACCGGCAGTGGGTCGTCATGAAGTGCTGATCATTGACGTTGACACTTGGCAGGAAGTCGACCGCATCAAGGTCCACGGGCAGCCGGTGTTTGTCATGGGACGGCCCGACGGGCGCGAGGTCTGGGTCAATTACGCATTCCCGGACAACGATACCGTTCAGATCATCGATACCGTATCGATGCAGATTGCCGATACCTTGAAGCCGGGCAAAGGCGTCCTGCACATGGAGTTCACTCCCCGGGGTGAACATCTATGGATGTCGGTGCGGGATGAAGATGTTGTCCGGGTCTACGACACCAGGACACGGCGGGAAATCGCCAATCTACCGGCGGACAAGCCCAGCGGTATCTTCTTCACCGCACGGGCGCACCGCATCGGTCTTTGAGAAAACGCAGACACCAGGGGAAAGCCATGCTACTTCCAGAAACGAACGTGAGCGAAATCGAGAAAGCTTCCCTGAACCCGCTTGAGCGCCACCTCCTCAACGATTTCCAGCGTAACCTGCCTCTGGAACCCCGTCCTTTCCAGCGCATTGCCGAGCAGCTAGGTGCCAGCGAGGTCGGCGTCCTGGAAAGCCTTTCCCGTCTGAGCCGCGACGGTCGCATCAGCCGTGTAGGTCCGGTGTTTCGACCCCATTCCGTCGGAACCAGCACACTCGCTGCAATGGCGGTACCCGGTGAGCGGCTCGACGCAGTCGCCCACTTCATTAATCAGTACCCGGAAGTCAACCACAACTACGAGCGCGAACATCGAATCAATCTCTGGTTCGTGGTTACCGCACCGGATGAGCCCCATCTCCAGGAGATTCTGAACGACATGGAGATGAGAACGGGGCTTCCCGTCATCTCGCTTCCGATGCTGGAGGCCTACCACATCGACCTGGGTTTTCGCCTGCAGTGGGAAACGGGCAACAGCGAAACAGAGACGACTCTGCCAACCGTTTCGCAGGCACCTTTTCATCCCGGCCCCGGCCCCGGCAAACCGGCCGGAGCCATCGAGTCCGAGTCCGATCGGCGACTGGTCGCCGCCATACAGCAGGGGCTGCCGCTCGTTGCACGGCCCTTTGTGGAGATAGCAGAGCAGGTGGGGTTGGACGAACAGCAAGTCATAAGACGGCTGCGGGAGTGGTTGACCAACGGCGTGATCAGTCGCCTGGGCGTGATTGTCCGACATCGGAGGCTGGGTTATCGGGCCAATGCCATGGTGGTATGGGACGTGCCGGACGACAGGGTGTCGCAACTGGGCTGCTGCATGGGACAGTACGACTTCGTTACGCTCTGCTATCAACGTCCGCGCCGGTTGCCCGAGTGGCGTTACAATCTTTTCTGCATGATCCACGGAAGGGATCGGAACACGGTCATCGAGAAGGTCGAATGGCTGGTCCAGCAGTGCCACCTGCAGGAAATACCGCATCGCCTGCTTTTCAGCCGGCGCAGTTTCAAGCAGAGGGGGGCGCACTATCAGCGTTCGGATGCTGCCGACCACGGCACCGCCGCCTCCAGGCAGCGGGAGCTGGCATCATGCTGAACGAGCTGGATCGTCGCATCATCAACGAACTGCAGCGTGGTTTCCCGGTTTCGGAGACCCCCTATGCCGACGTTGCCGGTCGGCTGGGAACGACCGAAGCCGGATTGCTGGCACGACTGCAGCGGATGTTGGATGACGGTACCCTGACCCGCTTCGGCCCGCTCTATCATGCCGAGAAGATGGGAGGGGGACTGACGCTGGCGGCCATGGCGATTCCCGCAGCCGATTTCGAGTCGGTGGCGGAGAGCGTCAACGGCTTTCCGGAGGTCGCCCACAATTACGCTCGTGACCATCGCCTCAACATGTGGTTTGTGCTGGCCACGGAATCTCCCGAGCGCGTCGGGGAAGTGATTGCGGAGATAGAGCAGCGGACGGGATATCCGGTGTATAACATGCCCAAGCAGGAAGAGTTTTTTGTCGGCCTTCACTTCGGGGTGTGAGATGAATACAGCTGAAGCCATCACCGCCGAATACACTCTCGACGATACCGATCGCGCCATTATACTGGCCACCCAGTCCGGATTGCCGCTGACACCCCGCCCCTACCACCAGCTGGCAGATCAGCTGAATCTCCGGGTCGAGGAAGTACTGACGCGCTTCCGGCGCATGGCCGAGGCCGGGGTGATTCGCCGCATCGGTGCGGTTCCCAACCACTACAAACTCGGCTACCGTGGTAACGGCATGAGTGTCTGGAACATCCCCGATGCCCGCATCCGCCACTGGGGACAGAAAATCGGTGCGCTCGACGAGGTCAGCCACTGTTACCACCGGCCCCGTCACCTGCCCGAGTGGCCTTACAACCTGTTTGCCATGGTCCACGGTCACGATCGCGCTGCCGTCCAGGAGAAGGTGAACCGGATTGCCGCACTGCTGGGGGATGATGACCTCGGCCATGAAGTGCTGTTCAGTACACGGATACTCAAGAAAACGGGCCTGCGGATTACCGGCTGATTTCCATCGGCATACGGGGTACCGCATGCGAAGGTCACCCGGGTTCCCTGTGGTACTCAATCAATCGGGTACCCGCCTTCGCCAACCGACAGGACACAGACATGTTTCGAGTTTCCCAATTCATGAAGGCACTTACGGCCCCCGTGCCCACACTTCCGCACAGCCGTGGATCGATGCCCGGCCCGGTGGTGATCTGGAACCTGATTCGCCGCTGTAATCTCACCTGCAAACACTGCTACTCGATCTCGACCGACACCAACTTCAAGGGTGAACTCTCCACGGAAGAAGTGCTGACGGTGATGGAGGATCTCTACGCCTTCGGTGTTCGCGTGCTGATCCTCTCCGGTGGTGAACCGCTGCTTCGGCCGGACATCTTCACCCTCTCCGAACGGGCCAAGGCCATGGGTTTTTATGTCGGGCTCTCGACCAACGGTACCCTCATCGACGAGAGCAACATCGACGCCATTGCCGCCGTTGGCTATGACTACGTCGGTATCAGCATCGACGGTCTGCGGGAGACCCACGACGAATTTCGTCGCCTGAAGGGGGCCTTCGATGCCTCCATGCATGGCATTCGCCTGTGCCGGCAGCACGACATCAAGGTCGGTCTGCGCTTCACTCTCACCCGGGACAATGCCGCGGATCTGCCCGGCCTGCTGCAAATCATGAACGATGAGGACGTCAGCAAGTTCTATCTGTCACACCTCAATTATGCGGGCCGCGGCAACAAGAACCGGCGCAACGATACGGTGCACCGGATGACGCGCGACGCCATGGACCTGTTGTTTGCCACCGCCTGGGAGGATGCCCGGCAGGGGGGAGATCGCGAGTTCGTCACCGGCAATAATGACGCCGACGGCGTCTACCTGCTGGATTGGGTCAGGCAGCGCTATCCGGATTATGTGCCCGTGATCCAGACCATGCTCGAACGCTGGGGGGGGAATGCCACCGGCGTCAACGTGGCCAACATCGACAACCTCGGCAAGATCCATCCGGACACCATGTGGTGGCACTACGAACTGGGAAACGTCCGCGAGCGCCCCTTTTCCGAAGTCTGGGAGGATGTCTCGGACCCGCTGATGGCCGGTCTCAAACAGCACCCCAGGCCGGTCACCGGCCGCTGTGGCGCCTGCAAATGGCTGAACATCTGCAACGGCAATACCCGGGTGCGTGCCCACCAGACCAGTGGCGACTGGTGGTCGGAGGACCCGGGCTGCTATCTCACCGACGAAGAGATCGGCCTCAACCCGCAAGCGGTGGCTGCCGGAGGATAACCCTTGAAACGCCTGTTGCTCACGGCCGCAGCCGTACTGCTGGCCTCCGCCGTTCGGGCGGAGACGCTCCCCGGCGAAAACCCCGGAACGGAAGAACTCTTTCAGCAGCATTGTGCCGCCTGTCACGGTACCGATCGCCTGGGCGGGACCGGCCCGGCCCTGCTGCCGGAAAATCTCAAGCGGTTGCGGCCGAAAGCCGCCGCCCGGGTGATTGCCGAGGGACGCGCCGCTACGCAGATGCCGGGCTTCGCGGACAAGCTGTCCGAGGCCGAGACGGCCTCCCTTGCCGAGTATGTCTATACGCCGCTGCCGGAAGTACCGCGCTGGCGCATGGCGGAGATCCGGGACAGCCATATCGTCCACAATCCGCTCCACACGCTGAGTGATACGCCGGTTTTTTCGGCCGACATGCTCAACCTGTTCGTCGTGGTCGAGGTCGGAGACCACCACGCCACCATTCTCGATGGCGACAGTTTCAAGCCCATTCACCGCTTCCCGACCCGCTTCGCACTGCACGGCGGTCCCAAATACAGCCGTGACGGGCGTTTCGTCTACTTTGCTTCCCGGGATGGCTGGATCACCAAATACGATATCTACAATCTCAAGCCAGTGGCCGAAATCCGCGTAGGCATCAACACCCGCAATATCGCTGTATCGGCGGATGACCGCTATATCATGGCGGCCAACTACCTCCCCCATACCCTGGTGGTCCTCGATGCGCGCAACCTCGAGCCCGTCAGGGTGATCGACGCGGTCGGCAGCGACGGAACCTCTTCGCGAGTCAGCGCCGTCTACACCGCCCGGCCGCGAAACAGCTTCGTCGCCGCCCTCAAGGACATCCCCGAGGTCTGGGAGATCAGTTATCTGGACGAACCGCCCAACGACTACGCCGGGTGGACCCACGACTACCGCAAGGAGTCGGGCGACCTGGAGCCTGCCGACCGGTTCCCGAAACGCCGCATCACCGTGCATGATTACCTGGATGACTTCTTCTTCGACCAGGACTACGAATTCGTGATCGGCACCTCCCGCAAGGGGACCGGCCAGGTCGTCAACCTGGATACCAGTCGGGTCGTCAGCGAGCTGGAAATCCCCGGTATGCCGCATCTCTCTTCCGGCATCACCTGGAACTACCGCGGCCGCACGGTGATGGCGACGCCCAACCTCAAGGAAGCGGAGGTCAGCGTTATCGACATGGAGAGCTGGGAAAGCGTCGCGCGGATACCGACCCTGGGATCAGGCTTTTTCATGCGCAGCCACGAGAACACTCCCTACGCCTGGGTCGACGTGTTTTTCGGCGAGCATCGCGATGCCATGCACGTCATCGACAAGCAGAGCCTGAAGATCGTCAAGACCCTTCGCCCGGCACCCGGAAAAACCGCGGCACATGTCGAATTCACCCGTGACGGCCGTTACGCCCTGGTCAGCATCTGGGACATGGATGGGGCGATTGTGGTGTACGATGCAAAGACCCTGGAGGAGGTCAAACGGATCCCGATGGTGAAACCCTCTGGAAAATACAACGTCTGGAACAAGACCCGGCTCTCGGAAGGTACCAGCCATTAGGAGCAGTGATGAGTGGCGAGTTGCTAGTGGCGAGTGGCTAGGCCAGGGCAACCGCTCGTCGGCACCAAAAATATGAGTATGCGTTTACCCTGGTGGCCAGGAGCCTGTCCGAGAACATCGTTTTTTGGTAACTGCTCGCCCGGGTGATCGCGCACGGCCCAGGAAATCCGTCATCCCCGCGTAGGCGGGGATCCATTTTGAGCCATGCTTCTGTTCTCTGGATTCCCGCCTACCCCCCGCCTGCGCGGGGGTGACAGGGAATGACGGAGGGGGTGAGTAGTTCGTTTTTTGTAGGTTGGGGTGAGTTATGCGAACCCCAACGCTGATTTTGTTGGGCTTCGTTCCTCAGCGCCAACCTACATTTTGACTTGCTATTCTCGGACAGGCTTCAGGCGGTCACCGATTCCGACGGGTTGGTAGTGATGAATCACAGGCGACAAGTGGCGGGTATGAACAGTGAGTAGTAACAGGTGGCGGGCACTGGCGGTTTCTTTTCTTATCGTGGCGATGGTTTCGGCAGCCGGTGCGAAGGAGGTGGTTGTCCGTTTGCCGCCGGAATCGCTGGCGAACTGGTACAAGCCTGATAACGAACGCCAGGTCTGGCTGCATACCATGTTTGGTCTGCGCGAAGCGGTACAGGCGGTGGAGCACTATACCGCGTCCGGGGACCAGGAAAGGGCGATCCGCTGGAGTGAGCGCCTTCGCGATCTGTACACCAAGATTCCGCAGATGGTTCCCGAATGGCGGGTCGAGGTCGAACCGGAAACCATGGAACGGCTGGTGATCGCCGTTCGCACTGGTGATAAACCGGAAACCGGGGCCGCCCTGCGTCGTCTCGACACCACCTGTGACGGCTGCCACTCGGACTACCAAGCCACGGCGGCCGCGCTCTACCGCTCTCCCGCTTACAGTGAGGTACTGGTCACCGACGGCCAGAATGGCAGCGCCACCTACCCCGAGGCGATGCGCGAGATCAGCCGTTCACTGAATCACGTCAAGATTGCGCTCAAGGATGGTTTCCCCCGGCAGGCCCAGTCGGCAGTGGCTACTCTGCGCAGCGAGCTGGATCGGTTATCCGGGAGTTGTGCGTCGTGCCATCGCGATTCAGCACCAAGGGAACGCATCTTCGGCGGCATGCCCGACCTGTTGAACAATCTGCATACCGAGCTGGAGGGGGCGGATCGCAGCGCCCAGGGCCGCCTTCTCGGGGAACTCGGAGTGACGGTGTGCGCCCGTTGCCACTCGCTACACCGCACCCTGGGTGACTTGCGCGATGAGATCGAGCGCTGATCAGGACGCTGTCCGCAGCCCCCGTTTTCATTGCGAGCCGTACCCCCTGCTGCGCAGGCCCGAATCAGTGACGAACCTTTAGCCGTCATTGCGAGCCGTACCCGCCGCTGCGCGGCCCCGAATCGGTGACGAACGTTCAGCCGTCATTGCGAGCCGTACCCCCCTGCTGCGCAGGCCCGAATCGGTGACGAACCTTTAGCCGTCATTGCGAGGA
>NZ_JAENYR010000150.1 GCF_016841685.1 Thiohalomonas denitrificans | reverse complement strand
CACCGAGCGCAGCGTGCCGATGAGCGCCGCGACCACAGCCACGCCGACGCCGCTGGCCACCACCCCGGGCGACAGCACATACTGCAGGAACGGAAAGCGGAAGAAATCGCTGTAGATCCCGCTCATGCCGCGTCCCAGCCAGGCACCGAGGCCTAACCCCAGCAGGGAACCGAGCACCACGAAAAGCATCACCAAGCCGACGTAGTGCGTGCCCACCTGCAGGTTGCTGTACCCGAAGGCTTTAAGTACCGCGATTTGGTCCCGCTGCTGATCGACGATGCGCCCGATCACCACGCTGAGCAGAAAGGCCGCCACGCCGAGGAAGATGATCGGGACGATGCGGGCCATGGCCTTCAGTCCGGCCAACTCCTGGGAGAGATATTCATGGGAGAGCTGGTCGTCACGGCCGAACGCACCCGTGCCGCCGTAGCGTTCCAGCAGCCGATCGAGCCGGTCGATCACCCGATTCTCGTCGACGCCCGGCTCCAGGGTCAGGGATACGCTATTGAAGGCCTGCTCCATGTCCCAGGCGGCCGCGAGCGGCTCGTCGCGCATCCAGAGGATGGCGTAGCGCTCGAAATCCGGGAACAGATCGCCGGGACGGATTTGGTAGACGAATTCGGGGGAGAGGGCGATGCCGCTGATGCGCAGCTCGCGTCGTTTGCCGTTGATGATGGCTTCCAGCGTGTCGCCCGGCCGCAGATCGTGCGCTTCGGCAAAGGGCTCGCTGATGGCCGCCTCGCCCGGTGCGAAGGGTTCGGGAAGGCGCCCCTCACGCAGGTAGAGCTGGTTGAGTACCGGCTGGCCGGTGTTGGGGATGGAGACCGTCTGCGCCGTCACTGGATCGCCGAAGTCCGGCACCTGCAGGGTGGCGCCGCCCACGGTCCGGGCCTGCACCCTGGCGACACCCGGAATGGCTTTGATGCGCTCCACAAGCGTTACCGGTGCCCGTTTGACCTGCGCGAACACCTCTGCAAAGCGGTACTCCTCGTAAAAGGCGCTCTGAGTCAATTCCAAAGAGTCGATGGTGCTGTAGGAGATCACCCAGGTGGCGACGCCGCCGGCGATGACCATGGCAATGGCCAATGCCTGGCCGCGCAGGCCCCAGAAATCCCGCAGCAGCTTGCGGTTGATGGCACGGATCACCAGGAGAGCTCCGCCGGTTCGACCTTGGTCTCGTTGCGTTCGATGGTGGTGATATGCCCGTCGGAAATGTGGATGACGCGATCGGCCATGGCAGCGATGGCGGCATTATGGGTGATCACCGCCGTGGTGGTACCCAGTTCCCGGTTGGCCCGCTGCAGCGCCTCGAGCACCACGATGCCGGTCTTCGAGTCCAGCGCACCGGTGGGTTCATCACAGAGCAGGACCGCAGGGCGCTTGGCGATGGCGCGGGCGATGGCCACCCGCTGCTGTTCGCCGCCCGAGAGCTGGGCCGGGAAGTGATCGAGCCGTTCCGAAAGGCCGACCACCCCCAGCGCCTCCTCGGGCGTGAGGGGATTACGGGCGATCTCGGTAACGATGGCCACGTTTTCCCGTGCCGTGAGACTGGGGATCAGATTATAGAACTGGAAGACAAAGCCCACGTAATCGCGACGGTAAGCGGTGAGGGCCGCGTCATCGCTGCGGGTCAGCTCCGTATCGCCGTAGAAAACCCGCCCGGAACTGGCGCTGTCCAGTCCGCCAAGAATGTTCAGCAGCGTCGACTTGCCGCTGCCCGAGGCGCCCAGCAGCACCACGAACTCACCCGCGTAGAACTCCAGATCGACCCCGCGCAAAGCATGGATCTCCACCTCGCCGACACGATAGGTCTTGGTCAGCTGTTGGGTGCGGAAAACGACGTTGGAGGTGAGCTCGGGCACGGCGACAGGGGTTTTTGTAGGAGTTGCTTCAGTATACGGAAAGAAGCCGCCGTTGTTGCGCTAATCAGGGCACCACCGTTTTCGCGGGTCCTGTAGGTCGGCCTTAAGGCCGACATCATCCGCATCAAAGCCCGGGCTGCGGCGCGGGATAAGGCACGTCGATTCCGCCCAGTCCACAGTAGCCGGAGGGGTTCTTGGCCAGGTACTGCTGATGGTAGTCCTCGGCGTAGTAGAAGGGCGGGGCCTCACGGATTTCGGTGGTGATGCTGCCGTACCCGGCCTCCTTCAGTGCTGCCTGGTAGCGTTCGCAGCTTTGCTGTGCAAGCCGCATTTGTGCTTCCGAATGGGTGTAGATGGCGGAGCGGTATTGAGTGCCGATGTCGTTGCCCTGGCGCATGCCCTGGGTTGGGTCGTGGCCCTCCCAGAAGAGCCGCAGAAGATCCTCATAGCTGACCCGTTTCGAGTCATAGACGATGCGCACCACCTCGGCGTGGGCGGTCTTTCCGCTGCAGACTTCCTGGTAGGTGGGATTGCGCGTATAGCCGCCAGCATAGCCCACCATGGTGGAGTAGACGCCTTCGGTCTGCCAGTAGCGGCGCTCGGCACCCCAGAAGCAGCCCATCCCGAAAATCGCCAGCTCCATTCCCTCGGGAAACGGCGGGACGATGCGGTTGTCGCTCACGTAATGGGTTTCCGATACCGGGACCGGCTCTTCACGACCGGGAAGAGCCTCCTGGGGTGAGGGAATTTCCTGCTTGTTGGGAAACAGTGCCATTGACCTCTCCGGATTGCGGACTACCCGCCAATTATGGCACAGGACATCCGCCCGTTTTCTCCGGGCCGGGCATATACCCTCCTGAAGAACTTGCCCCCGTTGTCATTACGAGCCGTACCCCCTGCTGCGCAGGCCCGAATCAAAGACGAACTTTCAGCCGTCATAGCGGAGCGCCGAACGAGGGTCCCTTCTCCCTCAGGGAGAAGGACAGGATGAGGGGGAAAGAAAACGGTCACGGCCTATTAGATCACCCCCTCCCTGGCCCTCCCCCACAGGGGGAGGGAATGGCATCATCGGCCCTGTTCCGTACCCCTGGCTGCATGGAAAGGGGGAAGTTCTTCAGGAGGAGCCTAAGCAACGAAGTAATCTCTCTACCCCCGGGATTGCCGCGTCGCCTGGGCTCCTCCTGATGAACTTGCCCTCGCTGTCATTACGAGGAGCCCCGGCGACGAAGTAATCTCCTGCTCCCAAAACCCCAGATTGCCGCGTCGCTGGGGCTCCTCCTGATGAACTTGCCCCCGCTGTCATTACGAGGACGCCTACATGGATGTA
>NZ_JAENYR010000030.1:8778-38265 GCF_016841685.1 Thiohalomonas denitrificans | reverse complement strand
TTCGTCGCTTAGGCTCCTCGTAATGACAGCGAGGGCAAGTTCATCAGGAGGAGCCTAGGCGACGCGGCAATCTGGTACTTGGCACTTCGAGATAGCTTCGTCGCTGAGGCTCCTCGCTATGACAAGGGGGGCGTTCGTCACTGGTTCGGGGCCATGCAGCGGCGGGGGCGGTTCACAATGACGGCTAAAATGTTCGTCTTTGATTTGGGCCAGCGCAGCTGGGGGTACGGCTCCCAATGTACAGGCTCGACGGAGGGGCCGCCGGCTGAAATATTCGTGCAAGATGTCGCTCCCACCAAGTGTGGAGGTATGATCCCCACAGGTGATTGGTGTTTTTTCTTTGTGTACCTTGCGCCTTTGCGGTTAGAAATCTCTTGAATTGAAGCTTTTGGCGAACGGTGGCACGCTGGGTCGTGTCCGGTTCGCCGTCCGTAACCGAACTGAACCGGCAGGGAGAATAACGATGAGCAATGTGCCTACCGAACTGAAGTACACCAAGTCCCATGAATGGGTCCGCAGCGAAGCGGATGGCACCATAACCGTGGGCATCACTGATCATGCCCAGGAGCTGCTGGGCGACATGGTGTTCGTCGAGTTGCCTGAAGTGGGCAGCAGTGTGGGCGCCAGCGACGATTGTGCAGTGGTGGAGTCGGTAAAGGCCGCATCGGATATCTACGCGCCGGTCGATGGCGAGATTACGGCGGTCAATGAGCAACTCGAGGATGCACCCGAGCGGGTGAACCAGGACCCGTACGGCGAGGGCTGGCTGTTCCGCATGCGTCCATCGGGGGATCTCTCCGGTCTGCTCGATGCGGATGCCTATAACGGGATGATAGAAGAGCACTGACATGCCGTTTATCCCCCATACCGAAGCCGATGTGAAGGCCATGCTGGAGACGGTCGGCGTCGACACGGTCGAGGCCCTTTTTGACGAGATCCCGGCGGAACTGCGCAGCGACGGTCTGAATGAGCTCTCGGCCGGCCTGAACGAGATGGAGATCGGGCGGCTGATGCAGGAGCGCGCCGCCGAGGATGGGCTGCCTGCCTGCTTTATTGGCGCCGGCGCCTACGACCATCACGTTCCCGCGGCCGTCTGGGAGATCGTTACCCGCGGTGAGTTCTATTCCGCCTATACGCCCTATCAGGCGGAGGCCAGCCAGGGCACCCTGCAGCTGGTCTATGAGTACCAGACCATGATCGCCAGCCTCAATGGTCTCGATGTCTCCAACGCATCGCTCTATGACGGCGCGTCGGCACTCGCCGAAGCGGTCTTGATGGCGGTGCGGGCCAATCGCAAGGACAAGTCGCGGCGGATTTTGATGCCCGCCACCGTGCACCCGGCCTATCGCCAGACCGTCCATACCCTCGTGCGAAACCAGGGCATCGAACTGGTCGAGGTTCCTTACTGTACGGGCAGTGGCTCGACCCTCGTCGAGGCGCTGCGCCGGCACGAGAGGGACACTTTCGCGGCCCTGGTGATCCCGCAGCCCAACTTCTTCGGGCGACTGGAAGAGGTGGATGCGCTTACGGACTGGGCGCATGCCCATGGCGCCCTTGCCATCGCGGTGGTCAACCCCGTCGCCCTGGCGCTGCTCAAGCCGCCGGGCGAATGGGGCGACAAGGGCGCCGATATCGCCTGCGGCGAGGGTCAGCCGCTGGGTGCGCCGCTCGCCTCGGGTGGTCCCTACTTCGGCTTCATGGCCTGCAAGCAGGCCTACGTACGGCAGATGCCCGGACGGGTGGTCGGCAAGACGCTGGACAGCGAGGGTCGCCCCGGTTTCACCCTGACGCTGCAGGCCCGTGAGCAGCACATCCGCCGCTCCAAGGCGACCTCCAACATCTGCACCAACCAGGGACTGCTGGCTGCCGCTGCCACCATTCACATGGCCCTGCTCGGTCCCCAGGGGCTGGAACGGGTGGCGGGCGCCTGTCATGCCAATACCGGTGCACTGGTGGAGCGCCTGACGCAGGTCGAAGGGGTGCAGCGCGTATTCGAGGGGCCGGTGTTCCATGAAGCCGTGCTGCGTCTGCCGGTGCCGGTGGATACCGTGATTCGCGCCCTCGGCGCCCAGGATGTCCTGGCCGGTTATCCGCTGGCGGAGGATTACCCCGAACTGGAAAACTGCATCCTGGTGTGCGCCACCGAGAAACACGGCGAAGCGGATATCGAAGAGTACGGCCGTCATCTGGAGCGCATCCTGGATCGCAACCGCGGGCCCGCCTGCACCAAACTGCGTCCCCCCGAGGGCACGATTTAAGTAACTAGTGGCGAGTGGCTAGTGGCTAGGAACACCCCCTACGTCCGCCCCCTCGCAACTAGCAACTAGCAACTAGCTACTGACATCGAGATAACATGCTGATATTCGAACAGTCCCAATCGGGCCGTTTTAACCGCGCCCAGGCACCGGCGGAGGTACCGCCGGCGGACGACATCCCTGCACACCTGCGGCGCAAGAAGCGCCCGACCCTGCCGGAGGTCTCGGAGTTGCAGGCGGTGCGCCACTATACGCGGCTTTCGCAGAAGAATTTCTCCATCGATACGCAGTTCTATCCGCTGGGCTCCTGCACCATGAAATACAACCCGCGCGGGGCCAATGCCCAGGCAATGCTGCCCGGCTTCCTCGGGCGCCACCCCCACGCCCCGGCCTCCAGTCACGGGCAGGGAGTAATGGCCTGCCTGTTCGAACTGCAGGAGATGCTGAAGCAGGTCACCGGTATGGCTGCCTGCTCGCTGACCCCGATGGCGGGCGCTCAGGGCGAGTTTGCCGGGGTGGCGATGATTCGCGCCTGGCACGACGCCCGCGGCGATGAGGCCCGCAGTGAAATCCTGGTCCCCGATGCCGCCCATGGCACCAATCCGGCCACCGCCGTCATGTGTGGCTACAAGGTGCGCGAGATCCCCACCGACGTGAGTGGCGATGTGGATGTGGAGGCCCTGCGGGAGGTGGTCGGACCGCAGACTGCCGGCATCATGCTCACCAATCCCTCCACCCTGGGGGTTTTCGACCGGCGTATCCTGGAGATTGCCAAAATCGTTCATGAGGCCGGAGGCCTGCTCTATTACGATGGTGCCAACCTCAACGCCATTCTCGGCAAGGTGAAGCCCGGCGACATGGGTTTCGACGTGGTGCATCTGAATGTCCACAAGACCTTCTCGACCCCCCACGGCGGCGGCGGGCCCGGTGCCGGCCCGGTAGTGGTCAGCGAACGGCTGGAGCCGTTTCTTCCGGTGCCGATGGTGGATCACGATGGCCGCGAATACCGCTGGGTCACCGAATCCGAACGGCCTCAGAGCATCGGCCGGCTGTCGGCCTTCATGGGCAATATCGGTGTGCTGCTGCGCGCCTATGTCTATGCGCGCATGCTGGGTCGCGAGGGCATGGAACGGGTGGCCGGCTTCGCCACGCTCAATGCCAATTACCTGATGGCCCGTCTCCAGGCGGAGGGCTTCGAAATGCCCTTTCCGGATCGGCGCGCCACCCACGAATTCGTCCTTACGCTGAAGCAGGAGGCAAAGACGTACGGCGTCTCGGCCATGGACTTTGCCAAGCGACTGCTGGACTACGGGCAGCACGCCCCGACCGCCTATTTTCCGCTGCTGGTGCCCGAGTGCTTCCTCATCGAACCCACCGAGACGGAAAGCCGCGAAACCCTGGATGCCTTTGTTGCGGCGATGGCGGCCATCCGTGACGAGGCACGGGATAATCCGGAAATCGTCACCTCCGCACCCCACACGCTACCGGTAAAACGTCTGGACGATGTGAAGGCGGCGCGCGAACTGAACCTGTCCTGGAAACCGGAGCCGGCGGCGTGAAGCCCGAGGAAATCAACAAGCCGGACTGTCGGGGTCTGGCCCATATCTTTCAGGCCTTCGGCTACTCCATGAAGGGCCTCAAGGCGGCCGTGACCTACGAGGAAGCGTTTCGTCTCGAGCTGCTGGCGCTCATCGTGATGCTCCCGGCCGCCGTGCTGCTGGGGCAGACCGCGGTCGAGCGGGCCCTGCTCATCGGCAGCCTCCTGCTGGTCCTGGTGGTGGAGTTGCTCAACTCCGCCATCGAGGTCGTGGTTGATCGGGTGGGGGTGGAGCATCACGCCCTCTCCGGCCGGGCCAAGGATATCGGTTCCGCTGCGGTCTTCATGGCACTGGTCAACGCCGGTGTGATTTGGGCACTGCTCATTGCCGACCGCTGGTGGTGATTCGACCGCTAGCCCTGTAGGTCGGGCAGCCTGTCAAAGCTCTGGAGGTTTGGCGTCTCAGATGGCGCTTATGACGGCCTGAAGGCCGACCTACAACGTCTTCGGATTCTGGCGCCGGCGCTTGCCTTGTGGGCGGGCTCCCGCTACGTTGTTCCTGCTTTCGAACCCTCAGAAAAGGATTACCCATGTCGGCATTGATCTGCGGCTCCATCGCGTATGACACCATTATGGTCTTTCACGACCGCTTCAAGAATCACATCTTGCCGGACAAGGTTCACCTGCTGAACGTCTCGTTCCTGGTGCCGGACATGCGCAAGGAGTTTGGTGGCTGCGCCGGCAACATCGCCTACAACCTCAAGCTCCTCGGCGGCGCACCGCTGCCCATGGCCACGGTCGGTCGCGACTTCGACTCCTACGGCGACTGGATGCAGCAACAGGGCATCGACACCCGTCACATCAAGATGCTGGACAATACCTATACCGCCCAGGCCTTCATTACGACGGATCAGGATGACAACCAGATCACGGCCTTCCATCCGGGCGCCATGAGTTTCGCCCATGAAAAGAGTGTCAGCGAGGCGGAGGATGTTCAAATCGGCATCGTCGCGCCCGACGGCCGCGACGGCATGGTCGAACACGCTGAACAGTTCGCCGAGGCAGGCATCCCCTTCATCTTCGATCCGGGTCAGGGCCTGCCGATGTTCAATGGCGACGACTTGATGCGTTTCGTCGAACAGGCCACCTGGCTGGCGGCCAATGACTACGAGGCGCAAGTGATTGAAGAGCGCACCGGCAAGAGCCCTCACGAGATCGCTGAACAGGTCGAGGCCTTCATTGTCACCCGCGGTGGCAAGGGCTCCTATATCTATACCCCGACGCACCGCTATGAGATCCCCGTGGCGCCGGTGCGCGGTATCAATGATCCCACCGGTTGTGGAGATGCCTATCGAGCGGGCCTGCTCCACGGCCTCGCCAATGACATGGATTGGGAGACCACCGGACGTGTCGCCTCACTGATGGGGGCAATCAAGGTCGAACAGCACGGCACCCAGAATCATCGCTTCAGCCAGGACGAATTCAAGGCCCGTTTCCACGAGGCGTTCGGCTACCACCTGTAGGAGCCATGAATGATTCTCAGGTCCCGGTGCGCTCGAGAGTGCGCTCCAGGGCCTCGAAATCGCGTACCGGCGGTGCGCAGCGATGGGCACCGCAGACGTAGGCAAGCTGCCCGCCGTCCGCAGGACGTTCCGCGAGCAGGCCCGGAAGATCACGGGCCCCGGCAGGGATGGAAAACACCAGGCGGTGGGGAGCGAAATGCCCGGCCAGCCGGCCCTGCCACTCCTGCAGGCCTCGATCCTCACCTCGCAGGATCACCTGTTGTGGCGGCACCAGGTAATCCTCGAGGGCATGCAGCAGTGCACCATGGATGGAGGGCACCTCGCTTAAACTGTTCCAGCCGGCCTGTAGCGTCTCTTCCGCCGCATCCAGTAAATCGGTGCGCCCGGTCAGGTGCCCAAGTGTCAGCAGCACCCGTGCCGCGATGCCGTTTCCGGAGGGCGTCGACTCATCCATGAAGGGCTTGGGGCGCAGGATCAGGGATTCATGATCATCGGCCGTAAAAAAGAAACCGCCGCCCTCGTGGTCCTGAAAATGCTCCTGAAGGGTTTCAGCGAGGTCGAGTGCAAAGCTGAGATCACCATCGCGCCAGCGCGCTTCGAGCAGAGATACCACACCGTCGGCCAGAAATGCGTAGTCGTCGAGATAGCCCGATAGCCGCGCCTGGCCATCTTTGTAGACCGCCATCAGTCTGCCGTTGTCGGCCAACCGGGTCCGGATGAAATCGAGGGCCCGCTCGGCCGATGCGGTGAAGCGCGGTTCGTTCAGGCGCCGGCCGGCATCGGCCATGGCGCGGATCATCAGCCCGTTCCAGCTGGTGAGCACCTTTTCATCCCGATCCGGCCGCACTCGCTGCTCTCGCGCGGCGAACAGCTGCCGGCGTATCGCCTCAAGGCGCCGCTCCAGTTGTGACGGGGCCATATCGAAGCTCTCCGCCAGTGCTTCGATGGAAGGGCGACGGGTCAGGTGCCACTGACCTTCGAAGTTCGCTGACTGATCGAGTCCGTAGGCTGCTGCGGCCAGCCGAAAGTCGTCCGGCTCCAGTGCTTCCCCGGCCGCCTCCGGGGTCCACAGGTAGAATCCGCCCTCCTGCCCACCGCTGTCGGCATCCAGCGTGGCGTAGTAGCCCCCTTCGGGCGACTGCATTTCACGGAGAACCCACTCCGCAGTCAGAACGGCGGCCCGGCGGAATCGCTCCTCGCCGCTCACTTGCCAGGCATCGATACAGAGACTCAGCAGGGGCCCGTTGTCGTAAAGCATCTTCTCGAAGTGCGGGATCTCCCAGCGTGCGTCCACTGCATAGCGGAAGAAACCGCCGCCGATTTGGTCGAAGAGTCCGCCGCTCACCATCGCGGCGAGTGAATTCAGGGCGATGTCGCGCGCTTCACTATCACTGTTCCGGGCGTTATTCCGGGCAGCCTCGCGCAGCAGAAAAGCGTGGGAAGGGGCGTGCGGAAATTTCGGTGCCGTCCCGAGTCCGCCATGCTCGTGATCAAAATTCGCCTCCAGTTCGTGGCGCGCCCGGCGCAACGGCCCGTCGTCGGGCAGCCCTGCCACCCGGGATTCGACTTGCCCCTGCAGCGCCTCTTGCAGGGATTCGTTCTGCTCTTCGATGGCGTCGCGCCGTTCATGGAAGAAGTCGGCCACCCGCTGCAATATGTCGGGAAAGGCAGGCAGGCCGTGTCGTGGGTCGGGCGGGAAATAGGTACCGGCGGCGAAGGGTATCTGGTCCGGGGTCAGGAAAAGCGTCAGCGGCCATCCGCCGGGGCGCCGGGTGAGATACTGATGGGCGGTCTGGTAGATGCGGTCGAGGTCGGGACGCTCCTCCCGGTCCACTTTGATGTTCACGAAATGCTCGTTCATCAGGCGGGCGGTTTCCGGATTCTCGAACGATTCATGGGCCATGACATGGCACCAGTGACAGGCCGAGTAGCCGATCGAGAGCAGAATCGGGCGGTTCTCCCGATGTGCCCGGCCCAACGCCTCCTCCCCCCACGGATACCAATCCACCGGGTTGTCAGCGTGCTGGAGCAGGTAGGGACTGGTTTCATTGGCGAGACGGTTGCGGTGCGCCATGCGGGACTCCTGATTTCCGACAAGTTCGGTCAACAATATAGCCGCTTTCCGCGCTCGTTCCTATCCGGAAAAACAGCGGCTGACAGATTCACCGCAAAAGCGTAAAAGGGCGTTCACCGCAGAGGCGCAGCGCTGAGTTCGTGCGGGTTTGAATCATGCGGGACAGGCGAGTGGCTTTAACGTGGTGAGAGCCTCTGCGCCCTCTGGGTCTCTGCGGTGACTTTTCAACCGTGACGTTTTCTTTGCCTGTGGCGTATCCTGCCGCATAATTGCCGCCTTTTACCTTTCGAGGGAAGACTCCATGGAACCGGCCGTCCTGACGCTGAAAAAGAATGAAGACCGGCGGTTGCGCGCCGGACACCTTTGGGTATTCAGCAATGAAGTGGATGTGCAGCGCACGCCCTTGACCGGGTTCGAGCCGGGCCAGGTGGTGGAGGTCCAGGCCTCCAACGGCAAGTCCCTGGGGATTGGCTATGTGAATCCGGCTTCGCTGATCTGCGCCCGGCTGGTGAGCCGCAATCCGGCCCATGGGCTGGATCGCTCCCTGGTGGTGCACCGTCTCAAGGTGGCGCTGGGGCTGCGCGAGCGGCTCTATGAGCGGCCTTTCTACCGGCTGGTTCACGGCGAGGCCGACGGACTGCCGGGACTGATCATCGATCGCTTCGACAACGTGGTCGTGGTGCAGATGAATACCGCCGGCATGGAAGCGGCGCGGGAGGCCATCATTGAAGCGCTTCGGAAAGTGTTGCGCCCATCGGGCATTCTGCTGCGAAACGACAGCGGCATGCGAAAGCTGGAACAGCTGGAGTCTTATGTAGAGGCGATCGGAGAGGTCCCGGAGAGTGTGCGTCTGGAGGAGAATGGCGTCACGTTCGAGGCGCCGCTGGCGGGTGGCCAGAAGACGGGCTGGTTTTTCGACCACCGGGATAACCGCGCCTGGGTGCAGGGGCTGGTCCGGGGGCTGGCCCGCTCGGAGCCGCCGCGGATACTGGACGTCTTCAGTTACATCGGCGGCTGGGGCCTTCAGGCCGCTGTTGCCGGTGCCGGCGAGGTCTGGTGCGTCGAAGCCTCGGCAGCGGCACTGGACTATGCCGAGCGCAGTGCCGCCCTCAACGGCATGGAGGAGCGGATGAAATTCCTGGAAGGAGACGCCTTCCAGGCCCTCAAGGGCCTGCGCGCCGACGCCGAGCGCTTCGACGTGGTGGTGGTCGACCCGCCCGCCTTCATCAAGCGGCGCAAGGACGTCAAGAGCGGTCTCGAGGCCTATCGCCGTATCAACCAGGCCGCAATGCAACTGCTCGGCAAGGACGGAATCCTGGTCAGCGCCAGCTGCTCCCACCACCTCCGCCGCGAACAGCTGGTGGACATCTTCCAGCGCAGCGCCCGCCACCTCGACCGGCGAGCCCAGATAATCCATCAGGGCCATCAGGGGGCGGATCACCCCATCCATCCCGCCATCCCCGAGACGGAGTATCTCAAGGCCTTCGCCGTGCGGGTGGTTAGTGACTAATGACTAGTGGCTAGTGGCTAGTGGCGAGTGGAGAGTGGGGGTAGTGGATAGTCGGGATAGTAGTTGTTTGACGGTGAGTTTAGGGAACCTCTGAAAATTCATTTTTCGTCACTCCCGCGAAAGCGGGAGCCCAGTAAAATCAAACGGCTGGATTCCCGCTTTCGCGGGAATGACGAATTTATGGAAGTGCCCTTGAGTTCGGAGTAAGTAGGGCACTTCTACTAATCCAATGCGGATTCTGTTGGGCCCAACCCTTCGGGGTCGGGACCGTTTTGGAGTAATGGAAATGCCCTCAAGTCCGACAACTGGCCAGCGCCGGCTGATGCCGATGCAGGAACCAGCGGTCCAGTACCAGATGTCGACTGAACCAGCGGCTCGCCAACAACCGTTCGGCAAGGAATGCCTGCAGTGGAGCCGGGAGCCACTGAAAACCTTCGGCCCCGGAACGACGGCCGAAACGCTCCTCCAGAGCATACTCATAGCTCACCAGATCAGCATAGTCGTAATGTCCCCCCGCAGCGACAACGGTCTCTGTGGCCAGCAGTGCCGACTCCACGGCCGGCCGAATACCTTCCCCGCTCCGGGGATAAGCAAGGCCGGCGGCATCCCCGACCAGCAGGGCACCATCGGCGACTACACTCCGGGGCTGGTGCTTGCCGTAGAGCAGATAGGCGTGGCCATGGAACCGTTCGGGGATATCCGGCGGAATCCGGCCCCGTCGTTTCAGGAAAGCGACAAAGTGGTCGAGGTGTTCCGAGAGCCGGTGCCGATCATCTCTTCCGAGACCGACATTGAGCACACCGCCCTTGATCATGGCCCATCCGTAGCCCTTCAAATCCCGGCAGAAGTAGAGCTCCGGGATGCCGGGCTCCACGGCAGCGGCATCCCGTTGGGACACCGTCAACTCGAACTCGACCTCCTGGGCGGCTACCGCACCCCGGACGTTGCCCACTTTGGCGCCCAGGTGGCGGGCCACCGGACAGAAATGGCCTCCCGCCCCGATTACCAGCGGCGTGCTAATGCGATCATTGACCACCCAGCGGTCGCCGATGCGCTCCAGGGTTCGTAGCGGCTCTCCTTCGATCCGGCGCGCGCCGGAACTCTCCAGAAGATAGTGATCGAATTCGCAGCGGCGGATTCCGTAACTGACGGTCTCGCCGTAATCATTGACCACGCCGGGGCCGTCGATGCTCCCGGTATAAAAACCGTGGATAGGCTCCATGGTACGGCCGCCACGGCGATATTCGTCGGCATCGATCCCCAGTTCATCGAGTACGGCCGGGGTGACCCAGCCGGCGCAGACCTTGTCACGAGGGAAGCGCTGCCTGTCCATCACCGCCACGTCGAATCCGGCGGCACGCAGCTGAGCCGCGCAGCTGGAGCCGGCCGGACCACCTCCCAGAATCAGCACGTCCGGGGACTCCATACTCAAATCCCTTCCCGGTACAGATGAGCGCGGGTCCACGGAATCGCATTGTTGCGGGGCCGCGTAAAGAGCACCTGAAAGAGCTGTAGCGAACCGGTGCTGAAGCTGGCCAGGGAGGAAGCGAGATAGAACCGCCAGGCGCGAACGAAACTGCGGTCGAACATGCGCTCGATTTCGTCCTGCCTGGCCTCGAACCGCTCCAGCCAGCCATCGAGCGTCCGCGCATAATGCAGGCGCAGGTTTTCGACATCGAGGACCGAAAATTCCCGGGGCTCGAAAATCTCCATCATTTGGCCGAGTGTCGGGGGGTAGGCTCCGGGGAAGATGCGCCTCTCGATCCAGGGTGTCATCGGCCGAGCCCGGTTCTTGCCGATGCTATGGATCAGACCACGGCCATCTTCACGCAGACAACGGTTTACGACCTCGCCCAACTCCCGATAGTGTTCGACGCCCACATGCTCCAGCATACCCACGGAAACGAAGGCATCGCAGGTGCCAGTGATGTTGCGGTAGTCGTCCTCAACGTATTCGACCCGGTCCTCGACTCCCTCCTCCCGCGCCCGGGCGCGGGCATAGCGAAGCTGTTCCCGGGAGATATTGAAGGCACGAACCTTGACGTCATAGTGTCTGGCCATATGGCGCGCCAGACCGCCCCAGCCGCAACCGGCCTCGAATACGGTCTCGCCCGGTTTCAATCGCAACTTGCGACAGACATGATCCAGTTTGGCGACCTGGGCTTCGGCGAGGCTGGCCTCGGGCGTGGCGAAGTAGGCGCAGGTGTACTGCATGCGCTCATCCAGCCAGAGGCTATAGAAGTCATTGGAGAGGTCGTAATGGTGCTGAATGTTCTGCCGGGAACCGGCCATGGTATTGCAGCTGGCACGCGAAAAGCGATTGCGGAGCTGTTCCATGAAGCCGTCGCTGGCCAGAGGCGGTCGGGAAAGAAACAGCGTTTCGAGAAACTGTACGAGGTCGCCGTTTACCTCAATACGCCCGGTACTGTAGTCATCACCAAAATAGAGCTCCGGGTGAAGCAGCATCCGCCACAGGGCACCGCGATCACGAATGGTGATCCCGACATCGACGGGCGCCCGGCCTCCCAATCGGATTTCACTACCATCCCAGAGCCGGATCAGTAGTGGCGGATCACCCATCGACCCGGCCAGCCTTTGCAGCAGCCGACGTTCGATGCGAAGGGCGTCCCTCTCCCCGTGCCGAAGCAATGCCGCAGCCCCATCCCGCGAACCGGACGAGATACCAAGAAAATCGGTCTTTTCATCTTTCATAATCCCGATCACTCGCTCCTGCCGTTCACAACACGTCAACTCTAGAACAAGAGGTTACATGCTGCCAACCCGCTGCAGAGAACCCCGCCGGCGCCGGTTTTCCCCTGTTCGGCATAATGGGCAACTGCTAGGAACCTGTCCGGGAACATCGTATTTTTGTGAGTTGGGGTGAGTTATGCGAACCCAACGCTGATTTTGTTGGGCTCCGTTCCTCAGCACCAACCTACATTTTGGAGCCCGTTGCTATTCTCGGACAGGCTTCTGGAGTAGGGCCATGCGGAATAAAATGTAACTCGATTCGTGCAGCGCCTGACAAGGGAATAACCATTGCCTGCGCGCTACGCCTGGCCCTGACGTTTTTGGGGGGCTCTGAAAGTATCGCCAAACACGCAACAGTACATTAGACTCCCGCGCCATGCTCAGCTTCACGAACGTTACCCTGCGCCGCGGCCCCCGGGCACTCTTCGAACACGCGACCTTTACGCTCTATCCGGGATGGAAAGCCGGCCTTACCGGAGCCAACGGCACCGGTAAATCCAGCCTGTTCGCCCTGATTCGCGGAGACCTCACCTCGGATGCCGGTGAGGTGCAACTGCCGCCCGGAACTGTGATCGCCGAGGTTGCCCAGGAAACGCCGGCCACCGACCGACCTGCCGTCGAGTACGTAATCGATGGCGACAGGGAATTGCGCACTATCGAGGCGGCGCTGACCGAAGCGGAACAGCAGGGTGACGGCACCGCCCAGGCGGAACTCCACGCACGTCTGGAGGCCGTCCGTGGCTATGAAGCGCGGGCGCGGGCCGGACGGCTCATGCACGGACTCGGTTTCAGCAGCGCACAGGAGGAGCAGCCCGTCAACGCTTTCTCCGGAGGCTGGCGCATGCGCCTGAACCTGGCCCAGGCCCTGATGTGCTCTTCCGACTTGTTGCTGCTGGACGAACCCACCAACCACCTGGATCTCGATGCGGTGTTCTGGCTGGAGAACTGGCTGCGCAGTTATCCCGGCACACTGCTGCTGATTTCCCATGATCGTGAGTTCCTGGATCGATGTGTGGACCAGATCCTGCACATCGAGAATGGCGGCGTACGCCTCTATGCCGGCAATTATTCGGATTTCGAGGCCCAGCGTAGCGAAGCCCTGGCCCACCAACAGGCAGCGCACGAAAAGCAGCAGCACGAGGTTGCCGAGATGCGGCGATTCGTCGACCGCTTCAGGGCCAAGGCCACCAAGGCGCGCCAGGCCCAGAGCCGCCTCAAGGCACTGGCCCGCATGGAGAGCATTGCCCCGGCGCACGTGGATTCCCCGTTCCACTTTGCCTTCCGCGAACCTCGAAAGCTGCCGACGCCCCTGGTGACACTCGAGGCAACCTCCGCCGGCTATGGTGCAACGCCCGTGGTGGCAGGCATCCGTCTCAGTCTGCTTCCAGGTGACCGCATCGGCCTGTTAGGGGCCAACGGCGCGGGCAAATCCACACTAATGAAGCTGCTCGCGGGCCAACTACCAGTCGTCGACGGAAGACGCGCCGAAGCACCCGATCTTGCCATCGGCTATTTCGCACAGCACCAGCTCGAGCAGCTCGACGGCAACGCCAGTCCCCTACTTCACCTCAACCGCCTCGATCCGAAGGCTACTGAAGCGGACCTGCGCAAATTCCTCGGTGGATTCGGTTTTCGGGGCGATGCCGCACTGGAACCGGTCGCTCCGCTATCCGGTGGTGAAAAAGCGCGCCTGGTCCTGGCCCTCATTGTCTATCAGCGTCCCAACCTCCTGCTGCTGGACGAACCCACCAACCACCTGGATCTGGAGATGCGACACGCCCTGACCACCGCGCTCCAGGATTACGAGGGCGCAATGGTGGTCGTCTCCCACGACCGGCACCTTCTCCGCGCCACGGCCGACCAACTGCTGGTGGTGGCCGATGGCAAAGTGATCGAATTCGATGGGGATCTGGACGACTACCGTCGTTGGCTGGATGACCGTAAACGCATCCGACCGGACGATGCCGGTAGCGACCAGGCCGGTCAGGACCCCAACTCCGCTGTCGGTCGTCGGGAGCGCCGACGCGACGAAGCGGAAAAACGAACTCGTCTGCAGCCCTTGCGCCGCGAAATGCAGAAAACCGAAAAACGGATCGAGGCACTCTCCCTGAAACAGAACGCCCTTGAGGAGCAGCTTGCCGATCCGGAGCTATATACGGATAGCGAAGGCAAGGCGCGCTTAACCAGAATCCTGCGCGAAAAAGGCCAGATCGATCAGGACCTGGCGGAAGCCGAAGAGGCCTGGCTAAAAGCCGGCGAGGCGATGGAGTCCGCCGAACGGCCCGCTTGAAGTAAATATAAACCGTAACGGTTCACTACCCCGTCATTCCCGCGCAGGCGGGAATCCAAGATAACACCGGGATTGATCCGTTCTGCCTTGTTCGTCATCCCCGCGCAGGCGGGGCTCCATTTTGAGCCATGCCGCTGCTCTCTGGATCCCCGCCTGCGCAGGAATGACGACTCTAACCACGCTTGCAGCGCGTCGGTATAGGCTCTGGATCCCCGCCTGCGCGGGGATGACCTCTCGGCTTAGCGAGGCTCAGGGGGAGCGGCCTGGATCCCCGCGTGCGCGGGGATGACGGATCGCTGATGCATGCATGCATCCCCCGGGCGAGCAGTAACGACAAACCACAGGGCACGGGTACACGGGACGGGGCCGTTATGCCCCCATGCTCCCCGTGCCCGTGCCCCTTCGGGCCAGACTTCAGTGATGCTTCAACTACAGGTCCTGCTCCTGCTGCAGATCCTGCTCCTGTTGCGGTTCCTCCTCGACCACTTCGAAAGCCGAGAACTCGACTTCGGAGCGGCGGTTGGGACGCAAGCACTCTATCAAGGCATCGCCCTGCATACCTTCGCAGGAGACCACCGGGTCGCTCTCACCACGAGCGGCAGTCTGGATCATTTCCGGCGATACTCCCCGCTCTACGAGATACTCCTCAACGGCACGGGCGCGACGTTCGGAGAGTTCCTGGTTGTAGGATTCCGGGCCAATCTGGTCGGTATAGCCGACGATGCGGATACGCGGATCCTGTGCATCCTGTGCCCGCTCGGCAATCTCGTCCAGCTCTGCCTTGCCCTCTTCGGTCAAAGTGGCTTCGTCAAAGTCGAAAGTGGTGTCCGCCTCCAGGCTGATCATCTCGGTCCTTCGACGCGGCTCTTCGAAAGCCGCCACCTCGTCCCGTTGCACCAACTGCGGATGGCATTCCGCAATGGCGTCATCAGGGGACCAGAACTCGGTGGTCACACACTCTCCCGCACTGTCGCGAGCTGCGTCGCCTGAGCTGTCGGTGACGTAGCCCTCGAGTGCCGCAGTATTACCGCCGAAGCCGAACAGTGCCCCCGCGGCAAAGGTATATAGCAGTTTTTTCACGTCCATGTTGCCCTCCTCGACTTTTCCGTGTCTTACGGTTAACGGGCGTTTCCCTATCCTGAGCCTAGCCCACCCTTATCAAGGGTTCTACGTGACAACAGACGGCCATTCCGGCCTTGCGTGTTTTTACTGAAGGCGGCAAGCTAGCGCGAATTATTCACCGTGAAGGGGTGAATTCATCCACTATTGGGCTTCGGCCCCCTGGCGCGAGTGACCCGAATAGAATGGACCTGGAATCCCGTCTGACCGACCTTGAAATCCGCTACGCCCACCAGGAAGACGCCCTGGAAGTGCTGAACCGGGAAGTTATCGAACAGCGCCGCCTAATTGAACAACAGGCAAACCGAATCGAGGCGCTGAAGTCCCGCCTGGCCGCACTGGCGGAATCGTCAGTCGGACGCCCCGAAGACGAGCCACCTCCCCCACACTACTAGTGTACTGTTCCCTTCATCCTATCCCCTTCGCCCCTCGAAATTTCGGCCGGCTTTTAACGACCACCCAAGGGGCGCACGGGGACATAAGAGGAACAACGCGTTCGGCGGCGCGGCGCATTTGTAATCGGGCTCCTTGACGGTATGCGGGATCGTGTAACCTTGCCGGCTTTATGGTCATTTCGGGGCATATCGAGAATGCGCCCTACAACCCGGTTTAGCGGGAAACGAAAAACCGATCCGTAGGGTGCATTCTTCCAAAGGCTCACGCCACAAGGGACCAGGGGCACCGTCTCACGAATAAAATCCTGCTGCGGTTGGATTCTCCAAATGCACCGTTACGCCACACGATCGGCGTCGCGGCGCATTTGTAACCGGGCTCCTTGAAGGGATGCGGGATCCGGTAACCGTGCCGGCTGTTTGGCCGTTCGGGGGCATGTCAGAATGCGGCCTACGATCAGGGATGCTCCTGCCCGCCCTGCAGGAAGGCCACCAGCCCTTTGATGGGGATACCTATCCAGTCGGGGCGATTGTCGAGTTCATAGCGCAACTCATAGAGAGCTTTTTCCATGGCATAGAGTTCCAGCAGGGCTTTCGCCTGGCTGGGCTCTGCCGGGTAGGCAGGACTGCCTTCGGCTCCCTCCTCGTAGCCTTCCAGGAAAATTCTCGCGGCGGTTCGCTCCCAGTCAAGTGCGAACGGTTCGAGCACATCGAAGTTCTCCGGGCTTTCAATGGTCTCCCGAAACAACGCGGCATAGGCCACATAGCTGAACGATCTCAACATCCCCGCCACGTCCCGTAGCGGCGAAGCCTTCTGCCGCCGCTCGGCGACCGGCCGGGCCGGCTCCCCTTCAAAGTCGATGATCACAAAATCGTTCTCCACCACCAGGACCTGACCCAGGTGATAGTCGCCATGGTGCCGGGTCTTGAAAAGGGTGGCACCGCTTGGTGTCAGAGAGTCGACCCGCTCCAGCATTGCCGACTTCATCTCCAGCAACTGCGCGGCATCCGGTCGTATCCGCTCCGGTAGTGTCTCAAATCGGTTGTCGAGGAGATCGAGAGTACGGAGTACTTCGCTGCGAAGGTGTTCGATCCATTCGTCAAGCTCCCTGGCAGGCATGGGCTCCGGATCAAAAGCGGCATCACCCATGGCGCGGGCGAGGGCCTGATGAAGCTCGCCGGTACGTTTTCCCAGCGTGTGAATATGGACCAGTTCCGCGGCGTGTGGCTGACCGCCATCCTGCTCCGGTTGCAACAGGCACTCTTCGAGGTACCGTTCCAGATATGCCAGGGTATAGTTCCAGGCATCACCCTGGTTCTTGACGTAGGGTTGCAGCACCGCCAGCGATACGGTCTCCCCGTCGGGACCGAGATACTCCAGGGCCCCAAGGACCGGCATGGCGTTGGGGAACGGCGATACCTCGGTTAAAAACCGGCCGATCTCGATTTCGGGATTGACCCCCTCTCCGAGGCGGCGATAGCCCTTGAGGAACAGGTGGTCACCCAGGATGACCGCCGTGTTGGAGCCTTCGGTTTTCGGGCGGCGGACCACAAGTTTCTCCGGCAGCTCTTTAGTCATCGCGGAGAAGGCGCTGGTTGCCGAGAAACGCAGCCGACCTCCGTCGAACGGTATCTCCTGCTGCCGGGCCATAGCGCTGACCAGAGCCGGGGCGAAGTGCTCATCGACGAAGGCATCGCACAGCAACCCCACTCTCGCCTTGTATCGCACCTTGGCCAGCGTGAAGTGCAGTAGCGGCCAGATATCCTCATGTTCATCTTCCCAGGCAATGGTCAGCGGCAGGAAGTAACGGATGGTGCCGTGGCCTTCGGCAGCGACATCGATCCACCCCATCAGCCATTCACCCTTCTCCGTCGACCAGATCTGCTTTTGGCGGAAGTGGACGCTCTCTATGGGGGCGCCCTTGATGCCGAACCAGCGCTGCGCCGGCAGGAACTCGGGAATCAGTTCCTGCTCGAGCTGAACCTGGAGGTTGCGGGCCGCTTGCTGGCGGTGCCTGTCGACAGTCGCGGGAAACAGGCTTTGCCAACCGGAGAAAAGTACCAGTACCGGCAACTCCATGGGCGGCAGATACTCTTCATGCCACTCCGGGACCTCGGCCTCCGCAGTGATGCGAAACCAGTAAATATCATAGGCGTGAAGCGTCAGCAGATAGGGCAGTTCGCCGATGGGCGGAAATACACTGTGCCCCATCAGCTCTACCGGAATTCGGCCCTTGAAGCGTCCCAGGTCCAGTTCCACCGGTTGCGCGGTGCGCGACAGATTCGCCACGCAGAGGATCACGTCGTCTTCGTACTCACGGACATAGGCGAGGATCTTGCGGTTTCCGGGGCGCAGAAACGACAGGGTTCCCCGCCCGAAGGACCGGCTCGATTTCCGCACCGCGATAAGCCGCTTCATCCAGTTGAGAAGCGATGAAGCGTCGCGGCTCTGAGCCTCTACATTGACGGCATCATAACCATAGACCGGGTCCATGATGGGGGGCAGATAGAGGCGCTGCGGGTCGGCCTTGGAGAACCCCGCATTCCGATCCGGGCTCCACTGCATCGGAGTGCGCACGCCGTTGCGGTCACCGAGAAAGAAGTTATCCCCCATCCCGATCTCGTCACCATAGTAAATGATGGGCGAGCCGGGCATCGACATCAGCAGCGAATTCATCAGTTTTATCTTGCCGGGATCATTATCCATCAGCGGGGCCAATCGCCGCCGGATTCCGACGTTGACCCGCATGCGGGTTTCGGTGGCGTAGGTCTGGTACATGTAGTCGCGTTCACGATCGGTGACCATCTCCAGGGTCAATTCGTCGTGATTGCGAAGAAAGATCGCCCACTGGCAGTTTTCGGGAATTTGCGGCGTCTGCCCCATGATCTCGGTGATCGGATGCCGGTCCTCCTGTGCAACCGCCATGTACATGCGCGGCATCAGCGGAAAGTGATAGGCCATATGGCACTCGTCACCCTCCCCGAAATAGTCGCGCACATCCTCCGGCCACTGGTTGGCTTCGGCCAGGAACATCCGATTTTCGTAACGCTCGTCCACGGCGGCACGCATCCGCTTGATGACGTCGTGTGTCTCGGGCAGGTTTTCGTTGCTGGTACCTTCGCGGACACAAAGGTAGGGAATCGCATCCAGGCGCAACCCATCCACCCCCATATCGAGCCAGAAGCGCATCACCCGGGTAACCGCCTTCACCACCTGCGGGTTGTTGTGATTCAGGTCCGGCTGGTGAGAGAAGAAACGGTGCCAGTAATACTGTTTGGCCACCGGGTCCCATGCCCAGTTCGAGCTTTCCGTATCGGTAAAAATGATGCGGGTTTCCGGAAAGCGGTTATCGTCATCGGACCACACATAAAACTTGCGCGCAGCCGATCCGCGCGGTGCGCGACGCGCAGCCTGAAACCAGGCGTGTTGATCGGAAGTGTGATTGATCACCAGCTCGGTAACGACCTTAAGGCCTCGCCGATGTGCCGCACGAACAAAAATCTTGAAATCCCGGAGCAGGCCATAGTCGGGATGAACATCGCGGTAATCGCCGATATCGTAGCCGTCGTCCTTCATCGGCGATGGATAAAACGGTAACAGCCAAATGGTATTGACGCCTAGCGAATGAATATAATCCAGCTTGTCGGTGAGGCCGCGGAAATCGCCGAATCCGTCGTTGTTACTATCGAAGAAGGCCTTGACGTGGAGCTGATAGATGATCGCATCCTTGTACCAAAGCGGATCATCCTTCCAGGTCGTGGCTTCTAGATTCATGGTGGCTCCGTTCGATTTCTGGGTTGCACGCAAAACCCGGCTAGCGGTCCTGATAGAAAACCTAGCTGATCTTCATAGACTCACCGCAAAATGGCACAACCGCTACCCAACAGGAGGTCAAAAGAAATATTCGAAATCGTGTTCGGTACGCGTGCGCCGGTAAAGCCGGAAAATATGGGCAGGAGAACGCTGCGGGTCGAGTTCAACGTAGTTCCTCGGGCCGTGCCAGAGGAAACGCGAGCCACTGAGAAGGTCGTGCATTTGGTAGGGGTGATGCGGGTCGATCTCCAGCTCTTCCATTGGCAATTCCACCCATCCCGACTGGGTGTGATAGGCATCCAGATTCACCACCACCACGATGATATTCGACAGGTCCTTCGTGGTCTTTCCGTAGGCGATGATTTCCTCATTGTCGACGGTGAAAAACTCGAGGCTGGCGTTGGATTGCAGTGCGGCATTATCACGGCGAATGGTGTTTACGCGCCGCATGTAGTCCGCCAGACTCTCACGTCGTTTCAGGTCCCAGCTACGGGTCTGATACTTTTCGGAATCCAGGTACTCCTCCGATCCCGGCCGCAGCGCCCGGCTCTCGGCCAGTTCAAAGGCAGGGCCATAGACTCCGTAGCTCGCTGCCAGAGTGGCGGCCAGCACCAGCCGGGAAGAGAAGGCCGGGCGACCGCCGAATTGCAGATATTCGGGAAGGATATCGGGGGTATTCGGCCAGAAGTTGGGTCGAAAGAACTCTCGCACTTCGGTGCGGGTCAGCTCCTGCATATAGCGGGTCAACTCCCACTTCGTATTGCGCCAGGTGAAGTAGGTATAGGACTGGGAAAACCCGAGCTTCGCCAGCCGGTACATGACATTGGGACGTGCGAAAGCCTCTGAAAGAAATAGTATGTCCGGGTGTTCGCGTTGGACCTCACCAATCACCCATTCCCAGAATGCGAACGGTTTGGTATGGGGGTTATCGACGCGAAAGATGGTTACCCCCTGGTCCACCCAAAACGTCAGCACGCTGTACAGCTCTTCCCAAAGCGAGCGCCACTCCTCGGTTTCAAAGTGGAACGGATAGATGTCCTGGTATTTTTTGGGGGGGTTTTCGGCATACTGCACACTGCCATCGGGGCGGTGCAAGAACCACTCGGGATGTTCCGTGACGTAGGGATGGTCCGGTGAGCACTGAAACGCGATGTCAATCGCCACTTCCAGACCCAATTCTTCGGCCACGGTGCAAAAATGGCGAAAGTCCTCAAGCGTACCCAGCTCGGGGTGCAGGGACTTGTGACCACCGGCTTCAGAGCCGATGGCCCAGGGGCTTCCGGGATCTTCCGGTCCCGCGACCAGGGAGTTGTTCGGACCCTTTCTCCGACTCTCACCGACAGGATGGATGGGTGGAAGATAGATAATATCAAAGTCCATTGAGGCCACATGGGCCAAGCGCTCCTCGCAATCGCGAAATCCCCCATGGGACTTTCCATGGTCCACGCCGCAGGAGCGGGGGAAGAATTCGTACCAGGCCGAAAAACGCGCCTTCTCGCGTTCGACGACAACCGACAGTTCCCTCTCCGAAATAGTGGCGAGCCGTCGATCGGCATAACGCTCCATCAGTTCGAGGAGCTCGGTATCCAGACCGACCAAGCGTCGTTCAACCGGATCGCCGTGCCCCCGCAAGGCCGTGACAAAGTTGTGCAGCCGTTCGGCATCCCGCCCGCTCGCGCGTCCAGCGGCGTGTTCGACCCGATCGGCACCCATCTGTAGCGCAACCGCAATATCCTCGGGCTCCTCCCGAAGGCGCAAGTCGTGCCGCCAGGAGAGAAACCGATCCACCCAGCCCTGGATACGGTAGAGGTAGAGTCCTATTTCGGTCACTGGGAATTCACCGCACCAACGGTCGTTACCCGATGAGGACATGGGGACTTCGTGCCACTCGGCATCGCCGTCGTGTCGATACTGAACCACACAGTCGATCAGGTCATGACCATCCGTAAAGCAGTTGGCTTCTACAGCGACCATTTCCCCAATGGTACGTTTTATGGGAAAGCGCCCGCTATCGACCTGAGGGGCGATGCCTTCGATGATGACGCGCCTTCTGCCGTCGCTCTCCGGAAGCTTCATGACTTTTCCCTGTGTCGTTCCACACCGCGGCGGCGGCGCATGGAGTGACTTTTATTCACCACAAAGGGGCTAAGTGCAAAGAATAGATGGCTGATTGTGCAACCGTTCTACTTCTCTTCTGCAAACGTAACCGGACATTGCCTTGTTTCCTTGCGCCCTTTGCGGTTATGTCCTTACGGGGTGCTCAATTTGCCCGCTTGAAATAGAGCACACCCAGCGGCGGCAGGGTAATATTCAGCGAGTGATAGCGCCCCTGAGCGCCCACGGGAGAGGTTTCCGCGCCGCCCATATTTCCGATGCCGCTGCCATCATAGACGTCGGCATCGGAGTTCAGCGCCTCCTTCCAAAAGCCGGGCTCGTCGACGCCGACCCTATAGTTGTGACGAACGACTGGCGTCATGTTACAGACCACCAGCACACTGCCGCCGTTTTTGTCCTTCCGGAGGAAGGTGATCACCGAATCTTCCCAGTCGTGAAAATCCACCCACTCGAAGCCGGCCTGTTCAAAATCCTTCTCGTACAGCGCCGGTGTCTCACGGTAGAAATGATTCAGGTCACGTACCCAGGTCTGCACTCCACGATGGGGTTTGGACTCGGTCAGATGCCACTCAAGGCTGGATTCGTGGTCCCATTCACTCCACTGACCAAATTCGCAACCCATAAAGACCAGCTTTTTGCCGGGATGCGCCCACATATACCCGAACAGCAGACGGAGGTTGGCAAACTTCTGCCAGTCATCACCGGGCATTTTTCGAATCAGGGACCCCTTGCCGTAGACCACCTCGTCGTGGGAGATCGGCAATACAAAATTCTCGTTGAAGGCGTACCAGATGCTGAAGGTCAGCTGATTGTGGTGATATTTGCGATAGACGGGATCGTTGGCAAAGTACTCCAGAGTGTCGTGCATCCAGCCCATATTCCACTTCATCCCGAACCCCAGGCCGCCGACATAGGTAGGTCTCGATACCATCGGCCAAGCGGTGGATTCCTCGGCGATGACCTGCGCATCAGGATGATCACGGTAGACCGCTTCGTTCAGCTGACGTAAGAAGTGGATCGCATCCAGGTCCTCGTTGCCGCCGTGCCGGTTCGGGATCCATTCCCCTTCATTGCGGGCGTAATCGAGATAGAGCATCGAGGCCACGGCGTCTACCCTGAGACCATCAACGTGGTATTTCTCAAGCCAGAAAAGGGCCGATGAAAGCAAGAATGCCCGAACTTCATGCCGCCCGAAATTGAAGATGTAGCTTTTCCACTCGGGATGATATCCCCGTTTTGGGTCCATGTGTTCGAACGTGTAAGTGCCGTCGAAATAGGAAAGCCCGTGAAGGTCGCTCGGAAAGTGTGACGGCACCCAGTCGAGAATCACCCCGATGCCTGACTGGTGTAGCCGGTCGATCAGGAAAGCAAAATCCTCGGGGGCGCCATAACGCGAAGTCGGCGCGAAGTAGCCGGTACACTGATAACCCCAGGAGCCGTAGAACGGGTGCTCCGTTATCGGCATCATTTCGACATGGGTGTAGCCCATCCATGCCACATATTCGACCAACTGCTCCGCAAGCTCGCGATAGGTCAGGTAGCGGTTGCCCTCCTCGGGGACGCGGCGCCAGGAACCCAGATGCACTTCGTACACCGACATCGGCGCATTCAGCCTGTTTTTTTCGCCCCGCTCCGCCATCCATTTCTGGTCGTGCCAATCATGTCGATCGTCCCAGACTACCGAGGCGGTGCGCGGTGGTTCCTCCCAGTAGCGGGCGAACGGATCCCCCTTCTCCGCGCCATAATCGTTACTGGAAAGCAGGTAGTACTTGTACAGCGTGCCATGGTCCAGGCCGGGGATGAACCCCTCCCAAATACCGGAGCTGTCAGGACGGGCGGCCAACGGATGACGACCCCGTTCCCAGTCATTGAAGTCGCCGATAACCGAGACCTCCCGGGCGTTGGGCGCCCATACCGCGAACAGCGTGCCCCGGAGACCCTCGATCTCCATGAGGTGCGAGCCGAGCTTGTGGTGCAACCGAATATGACTCCCCTCACGGAAAAGATAGATATCATGGTCCGTAAGCAGACTGACATCGTGTCTCACTGGTTGATGGACCCGGACGACCTGCTGGTTCATGGACTTCTCCATACTTTTTAAGACGGTTTCCCCCTACCGGTTCAGCATAGACGAGGCTAGTGGTCCATGCGGGAAATAGTGCGGCACTCGGAGCCCCCTAATGGGGCCAAGGCCGGGCGGGCCGGGTTCGCAACGAAGGACTTCCCGGGAAGTTTAACCACGCTCTCCCCGCCGCTTGCAGGCTATGTTCACCAAGGGCACCGCCCAGCGATGGGGCACGCTGCACTCGGGACACGGAAGAAACCGGCCCTTTTCATCCCGTGTGCCCGTGGTTATGCTCGGTGTTACGCTTGCACTTTCGGGAGCTCGAACCAGAAGCGGCTGCCGGCGCCCGGCTCGGATTCCACCCCAACCCTACCCCCCAGGCGCTCTATGCCGCGACGCACCGTCGCAAGGCCAATACCGGTGCCGGGATAGCCACCATCGGCGCGTTCAAAGACACGAAAGATCCGCCGCTGGTCTTTCGGGTGAATGCCAATACCATTATCTTCAACCCACACACGAACGGTACCGTTTTGCGTTTGCGCATAGACTCGGACCTCCGGCCGCACGCCGGGGCGGGTAAACTTCATGGCGTTGGCGATGAGGTTACCGATTACTTGCTCGAGAATGGCGCAATGTCCCAGCACCGCAGGCATCGGGTGCTGAATATCGATAGTGCCGTCAGCTCGGAACCAGTGCTCACGTTCAACGGCGGCTTTGAACAGTGGCTCCAGCGGAATCGGCTTCAGGTCGATTTGCGACCGGCTCATGCGACTGTAGGCGAGTAGTTCTTCGATCAACCGATCCATATCCTCGGCAGATTCATCCATGGCCTGCAGGTACTCCAGTCCCTCGGGACCCAGCCGGTCGCCGTACCTGTCCCTGAGCAGCTCGCTGAACCCCATGATATTGGCCAACGGATTGCGCAGGTCATGGGAAACCGAGAAGGTGAAGGCCTCCAATTCCGCATTCGTGTCCCGCAGCTCTTCAGTCCGTTCAGCCACACGCTGTTCAAGTTCCCGGCTGTAATGCTGTACCTGTTCGAAAAGGCGGCTCTGGCGGATGGCGATGGCCACCGAATCGGCCAGTTCCCGCGCCACGACCAAATCCTCTGCCCGCGGACTGCCAGGGGACTGACGGTAGATATTCAACGAGCCGATCAGTTCGCCTTCGGCGATCAGGGGAACGGCCAGATAGCCGCGAATACCTAACAGGGTCAGCTCTTTTTGCAGAGGCGACAGTTTTTTTTTCTGCCCGAGATCGGCGATGGTGACGCTATTCCCGGCCTGCAGCTCTGCGATCTGTGCCTCATCGGTCATCAGAAATCGCTGCTGCATCGGAAAATGATCAGCCATTTGTTTGGTGGCCGCCAATACCACAGCCCGGAGGGGCTCCTTTTCGTACAGCAACACCGCTCCGCAGCAGGACTCCGGAACCAGCTCTCCCACACGGGTGAGGGCCACCACGGCAATCGCATCGACCGACTGGGCTGAAAGGATGTCACGATCAATGGCCTGTAACGTTTCCAGCCGCGTGGCGTGTTGCCTCAGGGCCTTTTCCGCCTGCCGGCGGGCAGTGACGTCGAGGATGATACCCTCCAGGTGAAGATGCCCGTCGTGGTTCCGGACACCCCGTCCCCGCTCCATGACCCAGCGCTGCTCGCCCTCCTTGGTACGCAGCCGATACTCCAATGCAAACGGTCTGTCGGCGGCCAATGCCTCGCCGACCTTTTGCTTCATGTACTGCCGATCCTCCGGCTCGATCAGACTGCAGAATGCCAAACGCCCCTCTCCGTTCAGCTCGTTCGGTGCGTACCCGGTCAGTTCGCGGGCACCTTCGCTGACAAACAGCATGGTCCACTGCTCATCGTCCTCACAGCGATAGGCCATCCCGGGCAGATTGGCCATCAGGGTGGAGAGGCGCCGTTCGCTCTCTCGAAGCGACAGTCTGGCCTCGCGCACCCGTTGACGTTCCAGTGCAAACCGAAGCGCACGTCCCAACTGTCGAAAATCCAGGTCTTCCTTGGTGAGATAATCCTGCGCTCCGTGACGAATCGCCTGGACGGCGGTGTCATCGTCGGCCAGTCCGGTCAGTACCACGATTGGTGTTTCGGGAACGAGGGCATGAACGCGGTGAAAGGTCTCCAGACCACGGGACTCGCCCAGGTTAAGGTCCAGGAGCACAACATCGACTTTTCCGGTGCCGAGAATCTCAAGCGCTTCGTGCAGCGTTTCGACGTGACTCAGGTCGATAGCCGGCATCAGATGCGTCATCTGTGCCGCTCCCGCAGCCAGCGTTCGGCGCACCAGCATGGCGTCAACCGCATCATCTTCCACGAGCAGAACACGTGTTTTTCCGGAATCGAGATTCAACGACGCCCCTCCATACCGCAAGTGCCGGCCACTCGCCGCCCGCCCTTGTCGTTTGTCATTCCTGTCCGAGAGCATCGTTCAGATTCGATGCTCCGTGCAGATCGAGCTTGCCCGTCCAACTCGAATAACGGCTGAGGGCCGACCTGCATCCTCGATCTGGTCACTCCAATTATAGAGTTCGTTCATTGGCCTTAATGTGCCGGTAGCCGGCAAAGAGCTGCCCGGCTCCGTCCAGGGATTCCGCATCAAGGTAAAGGGATTGCAGGGCGAAAGCAGGGGGCGGCTGCAGCGATGTCCCCCAAACCAGCGTATCGGCGCCCTCACCGCCGAGTACCCGGTGTGCCACGGTCAGATAGAGCCGGTCCAGTACACCGCTGCCGAGCAGTGTGTGGTGGACGCGGGCTCCGGCAATCGAATAGATCACCCGCAGGCCGTGACGCTCCAACGCATCCAGCACCTGCTGGCCGGAGAGACCGGGTCCGGGGCCGGCGCATTCCACCTGCACATTCGCCCTCTCCAACTGCGCCACCGTTCCAGGGTCCCCACGTTCACTGGTAATGACCAGCAGACGCTCGCGCAGGTCCGACGGCAGGGCCTTGGCTGCCGGCAGTTTCAGGCTTTCACTGATCACGGCGACCCTGGGCCTGGCCGGCAGACCCTGCCGCTGGCGCCACTCCATCAAATGGTCGCTCAGGGTTATCAGCTTCGTATGCCGACGCTCGACCACAGCACGTACATTTTGGGCTGTAGTCAAAAGCACATCACTCTGGGCCGCCAGTTCAAGGAAAAGCCCCCAGTCTCGACGGTTCGCGACGGCCGGCGGGACTACCTTGCGACCGGTGTCCGGATCGGGCTGTGCGATACGTCCGTCGAGGCTCATAATGAAGTTGGTATAGACGAATGGCCGCTCGGCACCGAAACGGCGCAGGTCTTCGGCCAGATAAAGCCCGTGCAAGGGTTTCTCGGCTGCCGGGATGGGGAAGAGACGCAATAGCGAGTCACTCATATGCCGAGTGTAGCCTTTGCAAAAAACCATTGCGGTCAACGGTCCACGGGGACTCGCGCTATGGGGAGCACTGGGCAATACAACCGTTTTCCGCCTTATCCGCTCCCGTGTACCCCGTGCCCCGCGGTGCCTGCGCTTCCCTGAGTGGCATGCACCCGCCGTTCGGATTACCATCGCCCTTTCCGAAGCCGAGTCTCCGATGAAATTTTTTGCCACCGCTCCCCGCGGCCTCACCACTGCGCTTGCCGACGAGCTGACCTCCCTGGGCCTGGAGCCGATACGGCCCACCGGTGCGGGGGTCCATTTCCAGGGTCCCCTGGAAGCCGCTTATCGCGCCTGTTTGTGGTCACGACTCGCCAGCCGGGTGCTGCTGCCGATCACCGATCTGGAGGCGCCCTCGGGTGATGCCCTCTATGAAGGGGTAAAGGGCATTCGCTGGGAACGGCACCTCAACTCGCACGGCACCCTGGCAGTGGACTGCAGCGCCAGCCGGGCGGCGATTACCCACAGCCAGTACGCCGCACTGCGGGTGAAGGACGCTATTGTCGACCGGTTTCGGGAGCAGTTCGGCGAGCGACCCTCGGTCGATACGGAAACGCCCGATGTACGTATCAACCTGCACCTTCGTGGTGATCGGGCCCGCCTCAGCGTCGACCTTTCCGGAACTGCCCTCCACCGGCGCGGCTATCGCTCTTTCGGCGCCGCCGCGCCTCTGAAGGAGAATCTCGCCGCCGGCATTCTGCATCTGGCCGGCTGGCCGCAAGTGGCCGCCTCGGGCGGCAGCCTCTTCGACCCCCTGTGCGGCTCCGGTACCCTGCTCATCGAGGGGGCGCTGATGGCCGCGGATATCGCCCCGGGGCTTTACCGCGAGCACTTCGGTTTTCTCGGCTGGAAACGCCACGCGCCAGAGACCTGGGAAGCCCTGCTGAAAGAGGCGCAGGAGCGACGCCGACAAGGCCTGGGCTCACTCCCGGCCATCATCGGCTTTGACCGCTCGAAGGAGGCACTTGCAGCGGCTGCGGCCAACACGGAAGCCGCCGGACTGAAAGATCGGATACGGCTCGAGCGCCATTCACTCTCCTCATCGACGCTGCCCTCGGGGGTCCCGGCCGGTCTGCTGGTGACCAATCCCCCTTACGGCGAGCGCCTGGGCGATGAAGAGACCCTGAAGCCACTCTATGCATTGCTGGGTGAGCTGCTACAGCAACACCTCCCCGACTGGCACGGCGCCGTCTTTACCGGAAATCCCCGTCTCGCCCGACACGTGGGCCTGAAACCGAAAGGCTCGGTCACCCTTTATAATGGCCCCATAGAGTGCCGGCTGCTGACCTACCCCTCGGTACGCGAACACGGCACCCGCATGGCCACGGGGGAAGTCGCCGTTCCCCTGGCCAACCGCCTGCGCAAGAACCTGAAGCATCTGACCCGCTGGGCGCGGCGCGAGGGCGTGGATTGCTATCGCATCTACGACCAGGACCTGCCCGAATATGCAGTGGCCATCGATCTCTATCAGGGCGAGAAGCAGTGGGTGCATGTCCAGGAGTACCAGGCCCCGCACTCGGTGCCGCCGGAAACCGCTGCCGAGCGTCTCGACGAGGCCCTGGCGACCATCGCCGACGTGCTGGCGCTGCCTTCCAAACAGATCTTTGTCAAGGTGCGGCAGCGCCAGAAAGGCTATGAACAGTACGAAAAACTGGCGGCCACCGGCCGCTTCTACGAGGTTCGGGAGTGGAACTGCCGCTTCCTGGTGAACTTCACAGACTACCTGGATACGGGGCTGTTCCTCGATCACCGGCTCACTCGCCGCCTGATCCAGCAGGAGTCGGCCGGGAAGCGCCTTCTGAACCTGTTCTGCTATACCGGCACCGCAACCGTCCACGCTGCCCTCGGCGGCGCCGTTGCCACTACTTCGGTGGACCTCTCCCGGACCTACCTGGAGTGGGCCGAACGCAATCTGCGGCTGAACGGGCTCGACGTTAAACAGCATGAACTGATCGCCGCCGACTGCCGCGACTGGCTGGCCGATGCAGCACGCGCCGGAGAGCGCGATTACGATTTGATCTTCATGGACCCGCCGACCTTCTCCACCTCCAAGCGCATGGAAGGCACCCTGGACATCCAGCGCGACCACGTAGCGCTAATCCGCGATGCCATCCGCCTGCTCTGCCCCGGCGGAGAACTCGTCTTTTCCAACAACTTCCGCAAATTCCGCCTCGACACCGACGCCCTGGCCGACCTGGATATGGAAGATATCACCCGCAGCACCATCCCCGAAGATTTCCGCCGCCGCCCCGACATCCACCGCTGCTGGCGAATCCGCCCTGGAGGCGAGGAGCCGTAGGGCGCATTCTCGATACGCCCCGGTGCGCCCATAAAGCCGCCACAGTTACCGGATCCCCCATGCCATTATGAGGCCCGTTGATAAATGCGCCGCAACTCCGATCGTTCGGAAAAACGGTGCATTTGGAGAATCTCGCCGCGCCGGTGGCCTATCCGTGCCTGGTGCCGCCGCTCATCGGTGGTGCGTGCATTTGGAAGAATGCACCCTACGAAGAGTCGGAGCCGTAGGGCGCATTCTCGATACGCCCCGGTGCGCCCATAAAGCCGCCACGGTTACCGGATCCCCCATGCCATTATGAGGCCCGTTGATAAATGCGCCGCAACTCC
>NZ_JAENYR010000030.1:3343-8768 GCF_016841685.1 Thiohalomonas denitrificans | reverse complement strand
GTTACCGGATCCCCCATGCCATTATGAGGCCCGTTGATAAATGCGCCGCAACTCCGATCGTTCGGAAAAACGGTGCATTTGGAGAATCTCGCCGCGCCGGTGGCCTATCCGTGCCTGGCGCCGCCGCTCATCGGTGGTGGGTGCATTTGGAAGAATGCACCCTACGAGGGTGGGTGCGGGGCAGGCGCCGCCGCCTACCGGGACGCCGATACTTCGCGAGGCCCGAAGCCTTCACGGATGATCTCCTTTTCGCCGTTGGCGTCGATGGTTTCCACCTGGACCGGGCGTCGCCAGACCCGGTGGATGTACTCCAGGACCTTTCGGGCGCTGCTCAGGTCGAGTCCACGCCCGTCGATTTCGCTGAAATGACGCAATTCCAGCGTCCCGTCGTTACGCAGATCGGTGACGGCTACCCGCGGTGCGCCGAAATTGAATTTGTGCAACAACACCGCCTCGCGGATGGCATCAATATCAAATTCATCAACAATGATCCGGCCGTCACGTCGGGCGGAGAAATCGAACAGGTCCAAATCCCTGGCCATCTGCTCCGTCAAATGATTACGGATGAAACTGAAATCATCATCCTGCTCCATGATGGAACGCGCCGCCTCCAGCCCCTGATTTTTCACAATCTCCTCCCATAGGGAGAAGCCCAGGTGATAGGGGTTGATGGAGAGCGCAACCTGCTGCTCACCGGCATAGGGACGAACCACATCCGAGTGAGTCTTGGCGGATTGGACATAAAGATCCGGGGGCAAAAAATCGGCTTCACGCAGCAGCCGTGCATGCCAGTAGGAGGCCCAGCCCTCGTTCATGATCTGACAGGCAAAAACCGGGTAGAAGTAGAAGGACTCCTCCCGCACCATGAGGAAGATGTCGCGCTCCCAATCCTCCAGTTCCGGGGCGTACTGGGCGATGAACCACAGCAGATCGTGTTCCGGATGCGGCGGAATCGCTGCCCGACGGCGCGACGGTCGCGGTTCGGAGGCCGGCACCTCCTCCAGGAGTTTTCCGTACCGAGCCTGGAACTCATCCTCGACCTCCCCGGAAGGTACCTCCTCCCACTCGGGATAGCGGGGTCGCCGCAGCCCCTTGTGAATATCGATGTGCTGCTCCAGCCCCAACGCCGCATCAAGAACGGCTTCGACACGCTCCTGCCCATGTTCAGTGATCGCGTTCGAGATTTGCCCCGCATGGGCGGCGGCCTGCTCGACGATGTGATAACCAATCTCTTCCTGGCCGCGCCTGAACAACAAATTATTCTTCGAAAAATCCGCATGGCCCAACACATGGGCGACCACCAGGGTGTTTTCCTCGACCGTATTGGTGTCGGCCAGATAGGCACGACCCGGATTGCCGGGATAGACCACCTCGAAGATTTTGGAGGCGCCCATCCGGTGTTGCACCAGTTGATAAATGTAACGCACGCCGAACGACCAGTGTGGCATTCGCACCGGGAGGCCGTAGACCGCCACCTCCATCATGAAGGCGGGAGGCACAAGTTGAAAATCCACCGGGTAATAATCGAGCCCCAGTTCCTTGCCAAGCGCCTCCAGCCGCTCGGTGTACTCCTTCAGCTTTTCATTCATATCGGCCCAATCGATTGGCTGAGACTTAAAGAATCAAACCGCAAAGACGCCAAGAGCGCAAAGACTTCAATGGCCTATTTCCACTCGATGCAGTTCGCCGGCAAGAGCGGGACCATTGCTGCACATGCAGTCAGGTCTTTCTTTGTGTCCTTTGCGGTGAGAAATTCAATTAAACCTGCACCTCCTCCTGCTCGGCGGCCTGCCGGCGGAAGAAGTGACGAATGGCGGCCCACACATGTCCCTCTTCGGCGAGCGGATAGGTGGCTACCGGAAAGCCCTTGAGCGCTGCCCGCTGGAATAGCCTGGAGGTCTCCGTCTGATAATCGGACTGGACGGTGCGGCCCGTCTCCAGATAACCGATGAAACTACTCATCGGGCAGAGCTTCTCGAGTGCGGCACCGGCCGGCTGACGATCGTCGGCGAAGTTTTCGCCGTCCGACGCATAAAACAGGTAGACGTTGTAGCGCCCCGGGTCGTAACGCTCGTTGATCACCTCCAGCACCTTATTGAAGGCGGTGGAGGCCACGGTCCCGCCCTGGGCACGGGCCTGGAAGAATTCCTGCTCCGGGAATTCCCAGGCACGAACAGTGTGGGCCACGAACACGGTTTCGATACGCTCATACTCCCTGCGGAGTCCCTGCAGGGCCCAGAAGAAAAAGGTCTTGGCCAGCCGGCGTTCCCGCTCGGTTACCGACGAGGAGACATCAAGCGCAAAGAACACCACGGCATTGGTCGAGGGGCGCGGCCGACGCACCAGCTGCCTGTAGCGCAGGTCTTCGTTGGTAAAGATCGGCCCTTCGGGCTGGACCGCACGCCGTTTGATAGACTCCTTCATCGACCGCCGCCGGTCGAGGCGCGCGCGGGCCCCTTTTTTGTCCCAACCGGCACGGGTGAAGTCATCTTCATCAATGGTATTGGCACGCGGCTCCAGGTTGGGAAGTTCCAGCTCCTCCCAGAGCCACTCGACCAACTCATCGACCTTGAACTCCAGCACAAACTCCAGTCCGCCCTCACCGGAACCGCTACCGGACTTGCCGCCCTCCTCGCCCTGAGCCTGTCCCTGACGGAGTACATCACCGGGCTGCACCTTGCCTTGTCCAACGCCCTTGCTCTGCTTGCCCTTCGCCAGCTTGAAGCGGTGGTGCTCCAGAAACCGCACCGGCACCTGGACACGCCGTTCGCCGCTGCCGGAAAGCACGTCCGCTTCCGCGGCGATATCCATGACATGGTCACGGACCGCCTCACGTACCTTCTCGTTGTGACGCAGCCAGTCGCGACTACCGCGGGAGAAAAGGCCGTACCAGCGAGTATCCGCACTGGTTGTGGAATGATACTGGTTCCGCTCGCTCATTCGCCTCCCCTATTCCTGCGATAACAGCGTGGTGACGTAATTCAATGCCTCTCTGGCCGAATGCCGGTCGTAGCCGTATTCGTCTACCAGGCGTTGTTCCACGGCCGAGATCTTCTGCTGCGCCTCTTCATCCGGGCGGGCACTCGAAGTCACCAGCCGCAGCACATCGCGACGCTCCTCGAAGAGGTACTGTTTGATGGCCTCGTGGAGCCGGGCATGACTATCCAGCGTGAAGGATTCACCGCGCTTGAAAGCCACCATCGCCTTGCGGACGACCTCCTGCCGGAAACTGCCCTTGCCGGAGTCGGAGATATGGATCTTCTCCTCCACCTGCCGCATGAAGCGCTCATCCGGCTGACGCTGTTCACCGGTGATCGGGTCTTCCACCGCGCGCTGATCCAGCGAGGCCTCGACCTCGTCGAGATACTTGTCGAGCAGCGTCTGCGCCTCTTCCTCGAAGGAGGCGAACATCGCCTTGTGGACATCCTCCTTGACCCAGCGGTTGTAGAAGTCCTTGCGCGCGATGACCAGGAAATCGATCCAGTGCCGCTTGTGTTTCTCCTCCATGCGGGCATCGGATTCGATGGCATCCTTTAGCGCCAGCAGGACTTCCATGGAGGTCAGGCTGCTCACCTCGCTGCGCGTGATGGCGTTAGAGATGGCGTTGATCACGAAGCGGGGCGAGACGCCGGTCAAGCCCTCGGCGGGTGTCTCCTTGCGAATGCGTTCCACCTCGTTCTCGGAAATGCCTTCGACGGATTCACCGGCATAGAGCCGCACCTTGCGTGACAGGTCCATGTTCTCACGCTCGCCGCGCTGAAGCCGGGTGAGAATGGCAAAGACCGCGGTCACCCGCAGGGTATGCGGATCCAGGTGCACATCGCGGAAGGCGGAGGCCGTGGAGATCAGTTTCTGGTAGATGCGTGCCTCTTCCCGGTAGTCGAGGGTATAGGGCACCTGCACGATCACCATACGGTCGAGCAGTGCCTCGTTCTCCTTCTCCTGAACAAACTTGTTGAATTCGGCCAAATTGGTATGGGCGACGATGGTCTCGTCGAGGTAGATGAGCGGAAAACGGGCCACCTTGACGTTCTTCTCCTGGGTCAGCGTCAGCAGCAGATAGAGAAACTCCCGCTTGACCTTGAGAATCTCGATCATCTCCAGCAGGCCGCGACTCGCCGCATACACCGCGCCGGACCAGGACCAAACGCGCGGGTCGCCTTCGTCCCCGTAGTCGGCGACCTTGGAAAGATCGACAGAACCGACCAGGTCGGCAATATCGGCGGTGGTCGGATCATGGGGTGCATACGTACCGACGCCGCTGCGGGACGCTTCGGAGAGGAAGATGCGCTCCACCGGGAAGCGCATGAAGTCCTCTTCGAACTCATCCTCCAGTCGCGTACGGCAGTAGGGACAGAGCTCCCCCTGGATCTCCACCCCGTAGTTTTCGCGGAATTCCCCGCGCAGCGTATAGGGAACCAGATGCAGGGGGGATTCGCGCACCGGACAGCCCTTCAGGCCATAGAGCGCACCATCTTCGGTATGGCTGTACTCCTCGAGGCCCCGCTTGAGCAGAATGACCAGGGTCGATTTACCGCCCGAAGGGGGGCCCAGGAGAAGCAGCAGGCGTCGCCCGACCTCAGAGCCGGCACTCGCGCCCTTGAAGTAGTCCACCACCCGACCCAGTGCCGAGTCGATACCGAACAATTCATTGGAAAAGAGTTGCGTGGGAGACTCATCGGTATCTGTGCTCTCCTCTTTCTCCTTGCGGTACCAGCGCAGCATGTCCCAGATGTACTGGTGAGAGGTTCGCGCCACATCGATCGGTCGTTCGTGGACGACTTGCTCGAGGAACTCCTGAAAGTTTCCCTCCCAGTACCGCGCCTTGTGTTCACGGGTATACGCGGACAGGGAATCGATAAACTCCTGGGATCGATCATTGGGATCATGTGCCATAGCGCTTCTCGTATGGTTGTTCTCCGGGTGGAAAAGCTCGGCCGCGCTCGGCCCCGTACAGCAAGGATAGACAAGGAAAGAACGCTTTTAAGAACAGAGTGCCCCGATTGTGCCAAGTTCCCGATCTTCTCTAACCTGCAACGGAAAACCGGACGCTTATGTCCATATAGGCAGGAGGGAAAAGGTATTTTTCGCAGAATCAGTGGGCAGATGTTTGCTCTCGCTGCCCCGTAGGGCGCATTCTCGATAGACCACCAACCGCACCAAAAGCCGGCACGGTCACGGAATGCCCCATACGTTGCGGGGGCCCGGGAAAAATGCGCCGCAACACCGAACGTTCGGCGAAACGGTGCATTTGGAGAATTTCGCCGCTCCGGAGGCCCATCCGTGCCTCGCGCCGTCGGGCATCGGTGGTGCGTGCATCTGGAAGAATGCACCCTACAAAAAAACGTGGAATCAGAACCGTTCGGAACTCCCGTAGGGCGCATTCTCGATAGACCACCAACCGCACCAAAAGCCGGCACGGTCA
>NZ_JAENYR010000030.1:0-3333 GCF_016841685.1 Thiohalomonas denitrificans | reverse complement strand
CCCGTAGGGCGCATTCTCGATAGACCACCAACCGCACCAAAAGCCGGCACGGTCACGGAATGCCCCATACGTTGCGGGGGCCCGGGAAAAATGCGCCGCAACACCGAACGTTCGGCGAAACGGTGCCCGTAGGGCGCATTCTGACGCGCCACCTTCATACCACAGAGCCGAAAACCCTACGAGATGCACCAACACCGCTCGGGGGCACATCCCAAATGCGCCGTCTCCGACCACACCGGGCCGGTGCATTTGAAAGATGCACCCACGAAGGGTCGGGGGTATAAACCTACCGCTACGTTACTCCCAGCGAAACGCCAGGGCTCCGATGAAAAGAAACACCGCAGTCATTGCTGCCAACACCACCAGGCGATCCGCAACCTGCAGCAGACCTGCGCCATCGATCATGACGGCCCGTGCCGCATCGATCAGGTGGGTAAGGGGGAAGATCAGGGCAATCTTCTGCACCAGCGGGTGAAGGCCTTCGAGGGAAAACCAGACACCGGAGAGAAACATCATCGGCCAGCTCACGAGATTGAGCAATCCACTGGCAAACTCCTCACTGGCGCTGCGCGAGGCAATCACCAGGCCGAGGCTGATTACGCTCATGGCGCCAAGCGTAAAGATAAGCAGCAAATCCAGATAACTACCCTCCATCGGAAAATCGATGAAGAGACTCATCCCGAAAAAGACACCCGCCGTCACCAGAAGAATGACCCAGAGGCGGGAAATGACCTGCGCACTCAGAAACTCGAAAGCGCTCAGCGGCGTCGCCTTCAGCCGTTTCAACACACCGTTTTTCCGGTATCGCACGATGACATAGCCCACCCCGTAGAGGGCCGAAAACATCATGTTCATGGAAAGTACACCCGGCAGCAGCCAGTCCACATAGCGGATCGGCTCCCCCTGCACCGCCTGCCGCACCAGCGGTTGTCCGGTGGAGCCCTGGAGGGCTCGTTCCAGGATATGCCCGCGGGGCGAGGTTTCATTCACCCAGTAACGGTTGCTGCCCGGCTCCATCAACAGATCCAGCTGGTGCCGCTGAACCTTTCGCAGCCCCGACTGAAGGTCATCGACAGCGATAAAGTCCACGTACTGCAAATCCCGGAACTGGGCCTCAGCGACCTCCGGCTCGCCCAGAACACCCACCTTGTAGAGATCGACGCCCTCATCCGAAAAGGCGAAGGCGAAACCGGCCACAATCAACACCGGAAACAGGACGTTCCAGGCCAGGGCGGAACGGTCCCGAAAAAATTCCTTGTTGCGCGCCCAGAAAATCGCCAGCAACCGTGAAAGGCTCATTTCCGCAGTTCCTTGCCGGTCAGTTCGAGGAACAGGTCATCGAGCGTGCGCTCGCGGATCTGCAGCCTGCCCAGGGGGACGCCTGCATCGATAAGCCGCCGGATAGTATCGTTGACGTCGGAAGAGAGCAGCTCGACGCGGTCACCACAGTGGAGCACCATCAGTTCCGGGTCCTCACGCTGGGGATGAAAATCCTCGGCCGGCAAGTCCAGTACCACGTCGTGAAAGTGCTCGGCCAGCAACGCCTTGGGGCTGCCTTCGGCGATGATCCGGCCGTGGTCCATGATGGCGATCTCGTCGCAGAGCACGTAGGCCTCTTCCATGTAATGGGTGGTCAGCAATACCGTCTTGCCCCGCTGCTTGATGTCCCTCACCAGATCCCAGAGCCGGCGCCGCGCCTGGGGATCGAGCCCAGTGGTCGGCTCATCCAGGAACAGCACTTCCGGATCGTTGACGAGCGCGATGGCCAGCAGCAGGCGCTGCCGCTGTCCCCCGGAAAGCTTGTGGGTGTCCCGATCCAGGATGTCCTCCAGCGAACAGGAGGCGACCAGGTCCTTCAATGGCACAGAGCGGGGATAGAGTCGCGCGAAGAGCTTCAGCGCCTCGCGAACGGTGATATGTTCCTGCAATGAGGTGGACTGGAACATGATTCCCGCCTCGTCCCGGAAACGGCGTCCCAACGGTTCACCCTGATAGAGAAGTTCGCCCGAGGTAGGGTTCGTAATTCCTTCGAGGATTTCAATGGTGGTGGTCTTTCCCGCCCCATTGGGTCCGAGCAGGCCGAAACAGGTGCCCTTGCGAATCGAGAAACTCGCGCCATCGACGGCCCGCACGCCGCGAAACTGCTTTACCAGATTACGAACTTCGATGAGTGCAGGCACGATAAGCGAGACTCGGCGTGAAAGGGACGCCATTTTCAACGCAAAAGGGCCCGGACGCAAAAAGATAGAGATTCAAGGAAAAGATACGAGATACGAGGGGCATGTGCAGGATTCGCCCGCGCGTTATCTCAATAAAACGTGCGCGCAGCGTACTCACCCCCTCGAATCCCGTATCTTTGACCTCGTATCTCTTTTCAGGCGCGCAGCTTGCGCTGATCCTCATGTTCTCCCGTCGACCGGTCGGCGGTCACCCGAACACCCACAGCGCCGCCCCAGAGCCCGAGCCCCAGTGAAAGCAGAAGCCCGGCAAACAGCCACCAGGACGTGGTCGAGAGCGCATCCAGCCGCTCGGAGATCCCGGCACCATCGACTTGCCCGGCCGGGCCCGTCTGCCCCAGTTGGGCCAACTCCTGACCAAACACGGCAAACGCTCCCCCAAACACCGCCCCCATAGCCGTGGACATCAACCAGGCCAGCAGCAGGGTAACGGTCGCCCAGACCACGAAGCCGTGCAGCACCCCGTCAGAACGCCGCGCCAGACCCGAAAGGCGACCCGCCACATTGCCTCCCAGCCAAACGGCTATCAGCATGCTGATCACCGTCCACGCCCCCGTCATCGGAGGCACGGCACCCAGATCCGGTTGCTCAGCCCCCACTACGGTAAGCCCGGCTGCAACTCCCAGTAGCGCCAGCAGCAGGAAAACCGAGAGGCCGACGATGGTACCGGCAAACACCGCCCCCCATCGCAGATAGCTCACCTGAAGACGGCGCGGCGGCGCAGTCCGCACCAACGACTCCACATCCATAGGCTTCTCCTCCTGATGATCTTGCCTCCTCTGTCATTACGAGGAGCCCTGGCGACGAAGTAATCTCCTGCTTCCAAACCCCGGATTGCCGCATCGCTGGAGCTCCTCCTGATGAACTTCCCCCCGCTGTCATTACGAGGAGCCTCGGCGACGAAGTAATCTCCTGCTCCCAAACCCCAGATTGCCGCGTCGCTGTGGCTCCTCCTGATGAACTTCCCCCCCTGTCATTACGAGGAGCCCCGGCGACGAAGTAATCTCCTGCTCTCAAACCCCAGATTGCCGCGTCGCTGTGGCTCCTCCTGATGAACTTGCCCCTCTGCTGTCATTACGAGGACGCCTACATGGAC
>NZ_JAENYR010000029.1 GCF_016841685.1 Thiohalomonas denitrificans | reverse complement strand
ATCGGAAAATCTGGCCAAATCCGGCTTTTCCGCACGACTCCATGGATGGAGGAGTTAGAGCGAAGCAGGATGCCCGAGCCGAGTCGATCAGTGTTAAGTCCGACAGGCTCCTAGGAACGGTCCTTCCCCTGCCGAGGCTTCGGTTTACGGCCTTTTTCATTGGTGGGGCTCAGGTTCAATCGGCGGCCGCAGACCCAGACCTTCTTGAGGTGGTTTTGCAGCTCCATCGGCAGGCCTTCCGGCAGGTCGACCGTGCTGTAGGTATCGTAGAGCTGGATACGCCCGATGTTACGGCTGTCGATTCCCGCTTCATTGGCAATGGCGCCGACGACGTGTTTCGGCTGCACACCATGCTCCCGTCCCACCTCGATGCGATAGCTCTGCATGCCGGCATCCGGTTCGCGATCAAAACGGGACCGCTTCGGGCCACTGCGTTTGGCATCACGACCCTCTCGCTCCACCGGGGCCTTCTGCTCCTTCACCTCCAGCGGCCGTTCGCGCTGAACCAGATAAGCCAGCGCCGCGGCGATTTCACTCAATCCGACGTCGTGCTCCTCCTGGTAGCCATCGACCAAATCCTCGAAAAAGTTCAAATCGTGACTCTCGAGAGTCTCGGTGATGAGCTGCTTGAAACGGGTCACCCGCTTATCGGTCACCGCCTCCCGGCTTGGCAGGCTCATGGGAGTAATAGGCTGGCGGGTGGCACGCTCGATCGCCTTCAACATACGCCGCTCCCGAGGGGCGACGAAGAGGATAGCATCACCCTTGCGGCCGGCACGTCCGGTCCTCCCGATCCGGTGCACATAGGCCTCGGTGTCGTATGGGATATCGTAGTTGACCACATGGCTGACCCGCTCCACATCCAGACCACGGGCCACCACATCCGTCCCCACCACGATGTCCAGCGCACCGCGTTTCAGCTTTTCGACGGTTTGTTCGCGCTGCACCTGATTCATGTCACCGTTCAATGCGGCGGCTGCAAAGCCGCGCGCTTCGAGTTTTTCGGCCAGATTGACCGTCTCGGTCTTGGTGCGCACGAAAATGAGCATGGCGTCGAACGGTTCCACTTCGAGGATCCGGGTCAGGGCATCGAGCTTGTGAACCCCGCTCACCTGCCAGTAACGCTGGGTGATGGTCTCCACGGTGGCGGTCTTTGATGCGATCTTCACCTCCACCGGGTCACGCAAATGGCGGCGGGCCACCTGCTGGATCGGCTTTGGCATGGTTGCGGAGAAGAGCGCTATCTGCCGCTCTTGGGGTGCACGGGCCAGGATCCACTCGACGTCATCGATGAAGCCCATGCGCAGCATTTCGTCGGCCTCATCCAGCACGAAGGTTTTGAGATCGTCCAGCAACAGGGTTCCGCGTCGGAGATGATCCATGACCCGCCCCGGTGTGCCCACCACCAGGTGCACCCCGCGGTTCAAACCGCGCAATTGCGTCCCCATGCCCTGGCCGCCGTAGACCGGCAGGATGTGAAAACCGGGGAGATGGCGGGCGTAGGCCTGGATGGCCTCAGCCACCTGGATGGCCAACTCGCGGGTCGGCGTCAACACCAGGGCCTGCGGGCGGCGCTGCGCCAGGTCAATGCGACTCAAAAGCGGCAGGGCAAAGGCTGCGGTTTTGCCGGTACCGGTCTGGGCCTGGCCAAGCAAATCGCGCCCCTCCAGTAATGGCGGGATGGTCTCCGCCTGGATGGGGGACGGTGCTTCGTAACCAGCCTCCTCAACGGCCTGAAGGACGGGCGCAGCAAGGCCCAGCTGGGAAAAAACGGGAACCGGCTTATCGGACATGGACATTCTCTCGGGGGGATGCTTCAAATCACGAATCATTTATCAGGTACGAATTGTACGCCATACCGCGGTATGGCGCGCAATAAATTAGCCTGAAGGCACGCCTTCGCGGCTGGCAGATGCCTACTCCCCGGACAGGCTCCCAGGCGCACGGTGAACTTCAGTCAGTGCTCATGTCTGTAACGAACGGCGCAGCTCTTTCATGCACGCAACCAGCACAGGCAGCTGGTAGTGGGCATTGGCACCGCTCGGGCTCGGCAGGACCCACACGGCGGTTTCACCGATGGCATTCGGCTGGAGGCCGATACGGGCACGTGGCTCGCCGAACCCCGTCCGGTAGGCACCCAGGCCGAGCACCGCAACGGCCCGGGGCCGGTAGCGCAGCAGCTTGCGACGCAGGTTTTCGGCCCCCTCACGCAACTCCCGGGTCGTGAGATCACTGGCGCCCCGCGTGGCGCGGACAGCGAGATTGGTGACTCCGATACTGCACAGCATCAATCGGTCCTCTTCGTACGGGGAGTAGAGCCGCTCGGTAAAACCGGCCTGATACAGGGCGGGCCAGAAGCGGTTTCCGGGACGGGCGAAATGATGGCCCACTGCCGCACTGTAGAGTCCCGGATTGATCCCGCAGAACACCACTGAAAGCTCCGGCGCCAGCAGGTCCGGAACCTCCCGGTCTACGGCCGCTTCGAGGTCCAACCTGGTGGGACGGATCCGCCCCTCATGCAGTGCCGATTGCCGCTCATCCATACAGAATAGGGTAGGGCGAATTGCGACCGCGTCATACTGTTGCCGGGACGTTTGCCACCGTGCGGTACCACGCGGCCCGGCTCTCCCGTTCTATAATCGTTTCAACCGTCAACCGGACCACCAGAAGAGGTGGGCGATGAGCGACCATACCGGAGTAAGCCAAAAGCAGAATGGCAACCCATCATGAGGGCGCCGGGACGCACTCTTCTTATCACCGCTGCACTGGGTCTGATTGCCGGCTCGAGAAGCATGATGGCACCCGCAGTCGCCAGCCGGTTAGGCGCGGCAGGTCCTCAGGCGCCCCCTCGGAGACAACCTTCCCGGATTCCCATCACGACGACCCTGCTGGCCCTTGCGGAGCTCATCGCCGACAAGTCGCCCGTCGTCGGTTCACGGCTGGAGACCGGCCCCCTTCTGTTTCGGGCAGCCAGTGGGGCGATCTCCTGTGCCGTACTGGCCCCGCGGTTGGGTGCCGAACGGAGATCATCGGCCATAATGGGTGCTTTCAGTTCGGTGGTGGGAGCCTATGTCCTGGCTACGGCCAGAAGCCGGATCACCACCAGATACCGCGTGCCGGACCCTGTCGTCGGCGCCCTCGAAGACGGGCTGGCGCTTGGCCTTGCCGTCCTGGTATTGACCGGAAGCCGTGGCCGGAACTATCGAAGATCAGGCGTAAAAACTAGCAGTTCTACTTTTCATGGCTAGTCTCTTAAGGTATGCAATGTAAGGAGAACGCTATGCCAGGGCAGCGTGCAACGGATCGCCAATCCAGCTTACTACTTTCGTTGGCACCCACCGCCAAGGTGCGGCACCGATTTTCGCGTTTGGGCTCCACTTGGCGCCGCGGTACCGACTATGGCTTCGGTAAGGTGTGGCGACAAGCGCCTGTCATTCGGGAGGACCGTGATAGCTCGGATGAATATGGAACCGCCTACCGGTTTGGCACCCTGGCAGAGAATCTTTCCGACGCCGTCCTCATTTATGACCGACAACTGCGCTGCCGGTACGCCAATCCTGCGGTAGAGGCCTGCCTGGACCGCACTCCTGACCAATTCGTCGGAAAATCCAGTACCGGGCCGGGATTTCCCCGGAAGCTCACCACGCTTTGGAACGATACGCTCGCGTTGATGTTTGCCAGCGGCCAGAGTCTTACCCAGGAATTTCGCCTCTCGACCCGGGGCGGAGATCGCCATCTCGAAATGCGGGTGTTCCCCGATGTCGACCTGAACCGCGGCGTGGAGAATGCGCTGCTGATTATCCGCGACATCTCCGAACGCAGGGAGGCAAAAAAAGAACGACAGCGCACCATGGAGATCCTGCAGCAGAGGGATGCGGAGCTGGAGGAGTTTGCCTACGTCGCCTCTCATGATCTGAAAGGGCCATTGAGAAACGCTCACGCCCTCTCCTCCTGGATTGAAGAGGAGATCGGAGGAAACCTCTCCGACGAAGGGGTTCATCATATGCAGCTGATGCGGGCCCGACTGCAGCGCATGGACGAGTTGATCAACGCGACACTCGAATTTTCCCGGGCCGGCCACGCCGCCGGTGGTACCCACGACATCTCGCCTTTCGAGTTGGCGGGACAGATAGCGAATCAACAGGGCCTGCCGGAGAGCTTTCGGTTTTCGGCCTCCCCGACCATGCCGCGGATACGAACCAACCAAACCCTGTTCACCCAGGTACTCACGCACTTGATCGGCAACGCCGTCGAGCACCACGACCGGGCCGACGGTCACGTCTGGATGTCCTGCCGGGATCTCCACGGGTTCTGGGAATTCTCGGTCGTGGACGATGGCCCGGGGATCCCGACCGAATACCACCAGCACATCTTTCACATGTTTCAGCGCGGCCCTGTTCCCCAGCACCACAACGGCTACGGCATAGGACTGGCCATCGTGAAAAAGGTGGTGGAGCGCGTCGGTGGACACATCGAAGTGGACTCCGCTCCCGGCTGGGGCACCACCTTCCGTTTCACCTGGCCAAAGACACACTAAGAACAAATTCTGTGGGTCGGGCTAACCCCTCCTGTGACTAGAAATGCTGTCTTTCCAGCCAGGGAATCATCCTCGAGAAGGCCTCCTCAATCTTCTCCAGCGAAGTGGAGAAGCTGATTCGGAATGTGTTCGTGGTCGATTCCCCGAAGGTTTCGCCGGGAACCGTGCACACCCCTGTTTCCTCCAGCATGCGCAGTGCCACCGAGGAACCATCGGCATTGGCGGGGAGCGAAGGCAGGATGTAGAAGGCCCCCTGCGGCCAATAGCCAGTGAGATGGGGCGCATCACTGACCAGTTGCACGACCTTGTCCCTGCGACGGCGATACTCGGCGATCATGTCGTCCAGAAAACCACGGTCGCCGGTCAGGGCCGCGACACCGGCCCACTGTGCCGGCGTGTTGGCAACGGTGGTGGTGAACATGTGATAGCGACGCAGCGTCTTGATCGCCGCTTCACTGGCGATGATCCAGCCGATCCGCATGCCGGGCATGCTGAAGGTCTTGGAGAAACTGCTCACCACCATGGTCTGGTCGATGTCGGCCGCACAGCGGATGACGCTGGGGTACTCCATGTCGTCCAGGACGAGATGATCGTATACCTCATCAGAGATCACCTTGACCCCGCGGTAGGCCGCTTCCTGAACGATTGCCTCGACCGTTTCCCCGGGGTAGACCACCCCGGTGGGATTATTGGGGGAGTTGAGGACGATGGCGTAGGTCGACATGCCGATGGCATCGATGACCTCCTGCGGGTCAAGTTGATAGCCCCGGTCTGCACTGGTATGAATCGTCTTGACTTCACCTCCGTTCATCCGCACCAGGGGGGCGTAGAGAGGGAAGGTCGGTTCGGGTATGAGGAATTCCCGCCCCGGCGCAGCGGTGGCGCTGAGAGCCAGGTAGAGTGCTTCGGTCGCACCGGTGGTGACAAGGAAATTGTCCCCCTTTAACGGGCGTCCGTAGCGTTCGGAGTAGTAAGAAACCAGTTCGGCGACCAGTTCAGGCAATCCTGCATCCATGGCGTAGCCGGTGTGGCCGTCTCTCAGCGCCTGGATATGGCCCTCCACGATATGCGGCGGTGTAGGAAAATCCGGCTGACCGATGGAGAGGTGAATCACATCATCCATGTTGGCGGCCAAATTGACCATCCGCCGGATACCCGGTATAGGCAAAACACGCAGGGCAGGATTAAATGCCGACTCCCCGCCCGAATCAATCTCCTGTGTCTTCTCCCTCGACATCCCTGCTGTATCCCTAACCGGTGCCTCAGTAGTAGGTTAGCGTCCAGTACGACAGGCTGCTAGATTTCGTAGTATGAGTACTGCACACCTGGACGTTTTCTGATGGCCGAGACAGTTCCCACGATTGCCGTGTTGAGCGCCCCCGGGGAGGGCTGGCCTCCCGGCCTGGAATCGCTCGAAAACGCAGCGCAGCTTCGCCTTGCGGATTCACCCGAGGCCTTGCAGGCGGCACTCCCCGAAGCGGATATATTGCTGGTTACCGACTTTCGTACCACCTGGCTGCGGGATGCGTGGCCCCGGGCCCGACGGCTTCAATGGATCCATGCCGCCAGCGCCGGCGTGGATACCATCCTGTTTCCGGAACTGATCGACAGCCACATCCCGGTGACCAACGCGCGCGGCATATTCGATGCCGCTATTGCCGAATACGTGCTGGGACTGATGCTCGCCTTTGCCAAGGACTTTCCCGGAACCCTGGAACATCAGCGCAAACACCGCTGGCGGCACCGCGACAGCGAACGCATCGCCGGCAGACGGGTGCTGGTGGTTGGCGCCGGCTCCATCGGGCGCCGCATCGGACATCTGGCTCGCGCCAGCGGCATGCACGTGGAGGGCATCGCCAGCCGGAAACGGGCAGGCGATGAAGATTTCCAGGCCATCCATGCCGCCCACTCGCTATACGATCTCCTGCCCGACGCCGATTTCGTTGTGATCGCCGCTCCACTGACCCGCAGCACCGAAGGACTGTTCGGAACCGAGGCATTTTCGCGGATGCAGCCGAGTGCACGACTGATCAATATCGGGCGGGGTCCGATCGTTGAGACAGAGGCATTGGTGGAAGCACTGCAAAATGGCCGGATCGCCGGGGCTGCGCTCGACGTCTTCGAGGATGAACCCCTGCGGGAGGAACACCCGTTGTGGGAGATGCCCCAGGTGATCGTGTCGCCTCACATGGCCGGTGACTTCATCGGCTGGCGCGAAGCGCTTAGCGAACAATTTGTCGAGAACTTCCAGCGCTGGCGCAGGGGAGCCCCCTTGAACAACCTCGTTAAAAAGAGCCGTTAACGGGTCGCTGCCGGATCACGACACCGGACTGCAAGGAGGTACGTGCCGAGGTCGAAGGGGATACCACCAGAACAAACTGCAGGGACGACGGGCCGGCCGGCCATGCTCATGACCGGTCCGTCGTGCTGCGGGCTATCAGCTACTGGTCCGTCGATTCACTGTCAGCGGCATCAGAAACCGTATCGTCGCTCTGCATTTCTTCGTCGGCTTCTTCTCCGGCCTCTTCCGCAGCAAGCTCCCCGGAATCCGCTGCGTCACCATTGTCCGCTTCTGCGTCTGTAGCCGATTGCTCGACGCCGGTCTCATCAGCCCCTTCCAAAGCGGCATCCGTTTCGCCTTCGGTTTCGGTTTCGGAGCCCATCGCTGCGTCCGTTTGCGTCGTCGGCATGGCCGATGTCTCGTCAGTCTGAGCCGACGTTTCCTGATTTTGGGGAGCCGTATCGCCGTTGTTGTCACATGCGGCGAGGAAAAAGGCCAGAGACATTGCGAGGAGGAGTGCTGAGTTTTTCATTTTCATCCTTCTTGATTTTTTGTTGAAGCGTGGCGTCTAACCAGCGGAGCATATAGCAGCCATTCACGAACATATAAGACACGCGTCACATTGTTCCGGACCGGGAATCCCACTTCGATTCGGTTTTCGGGGAAGGAATACGCCTATGCAAGCCCTTTCTGCTATACCCCTTTAATAACCACAAACAGCTTTGTGGTCCCGGGCCCTACGGGAACCGTTCCTGATAGTAACAGGGCAGGAAACGAACAGGAGGACGGCATGGACACGGATGTAGCCGATTTGACTGCCACCGAAATGGCCGCGATGTTCCGACACCGCCTGTTATCACCGGTGGAAGCCGCCAGGGCCGCGCTCGATCGCATCCGCCGCTACAACCCGGCCGTTAATGCCTTTTGCCTGGTCGACGAGGCGACCACACTGGAGGCGGCCCGCGCGGCGGAGGAGCGCCACCTGCGCGGCCGATCGCTGGGCGAACTGGACGGTGTGCCGGTGGCCATCAAGGATGTTTTCCTCACCCGCGAGTGGCCGACCCTGAAGGGCTCCCGCACCATCACTCCCGACCAGCCCTGGCGTGTCGATGCCCCTGCGGTGGCGGCCCTGCGCCGGCATGGCGCCGTCCCGGTCGGGAAGACCACGACCCCGGAGTTCGGCTGGAAAGGTGTCACCGACAATCCGGTCGATGGCATCACACGCAATCCCTGGGACATCTCGCGCACCGCAGGCGGTTCCAGCGGGGGCAGCGCCGCTGCCATTCCGCTGGGCATGGGCGCGCTGGCACTCGGCACGGACGCCGGTGGTTCGATCCGGATCCCGTCCGGATTTTCGGGCCTGTTCGGTCACAAACCGACCCACGGCCGGGTACCCATGTGGCCCGGTAGCCCCTTCGGCGTTCTCGCCCACCCCGGACCCATGACGAAAACGGTGGAGGATGCCGCCCTGCTGATGAACGTACTGACGGAGCCGGATATTCGCGACCCCAGCCTGCCGCCCGACCGCACCGATTATGTGCGGGCACTTGGCGGCCACATTGCCGGGCTGCGCATCGCATTCAGCGCCGACTTTGGTTTCGTCAAGGTGGACCCGGAAATTGCGGCTGCCGTAGCGGAAGCGGCCAGGGTCTTCGAGTCTCTGGGGGCAGCCGTCGACTCCGTCGACCCGGGTTTTCCCAATCCCGAAGAGGCGTTCGAACGTCTGTTCTTTGGCGGAGCGGCCAATGCCCTGCGCGCCATCGATGTCGACCAACGCCGCCTGATGGACCCCGGGTTGGTTGAATCGGCAGAAGATGCGGCCGAAATGCCTCTGCTGGATTACCTTGCGGCACAAAACATCCGCAAGGAACTCCTCGAACAGATGTCGCGTTTTCACGACCGTTTCGACCTGCTGCTGACACCCACGCTGCCGATTGCCGCTTTCGAGGCCGGACTGGAAGTGCCGCCCGGCTGGCCGAAACGGCGCTGGCCGTCCTGGACCCCGTTTACCTTCCCCTTCAACATGACCGGCCAGCCCGCCTCCTCGGTGCCGTGCGGCTTTACGAGTGAAGGATTGCCCATCGGACTGCAACTGGTGGGAGCGCGTCATCACGATGCGCTGGTCTTGCGGGCGGCACACGCCTTTGAACAGGCCCGGCCGATCAGACGCCGGCCACCCATGCTGGACACCCCCGGAACCGACGACGACGACAGGGAGACGATTTATGCTTGAATCACCGCTCCTCTTCCATACCGCCGGATACATCAATGGCAGTTGGCAGCGAGGCGTCGGGGACTCTTTCCAGGTGACGAACCCGGCCAACGGCGAAGTGCTTGCGGAGATCCCCACGATGGCCGCCGAGGAGACCCGCCAGGCCATCGAGGCCGGGCGTCACGCCCTGGAGCACTGTGCAGGCCTGGAAACCCGGCGCGGCTGGCTAAGAGGGATCTCGGAGGCCCTTATCGCGCACCGTGAGGAAATCGGCCGCATTCTGACTCACGAGCACGGCAAGCCCTGGAAGGAGGGCATCGGGGAGGTCGATTACGCGGCCGGCTTTTTCGATTACTGTGCCGAAAACATCGGGCTATTGAAGCCCTATACACTGCCCGAACAGCCACGCGGCCTGAACTGGACCGTCTATCACCGCCCGGCCGGTGTGGTAGGGCTAATGACGCCCTGGAACTTCCCGATCGGCATGATCGCCAAGAAGCTATCCGCCGCTCTGGCTGCGGATTGCAGCTGCGTGGTCAAACCGTCGAGCAAGACGCCACTCACCATGATCGCGCTGTTCGATCTGATCGATCGGCACCTGGACCTGCCTCCCGGCAAGGTGAACCTGGTGATGGGCGGTGCGTGTCCCATTACCGATACTTTGATGGAGCACCCGGATGTCCGGGTAATCAGCTTTACCGGCTCGACAGCGGTAGGTCGGCAGTTGATTCGAAAGAGCGCGGACGGCATCAAGCGACTAACCCTGGAGCTAGGCGGCAACGCCCCGTTCATCATCTTCGCCGATGCCGATCTCGACCATGCCGCAGAGCAGCTGGTCAGCAACAAGTTCCGCGGCGGCGGGCAGACCTGCGTCTGCTCCAATCGCATCTTTGTGGAACGAAAGGTCGCCCCGGCCTTCGCCGAGAAACTGGCCGAGAAGGCCTCCGCCCTCAGGGTCGGCAACGGCATGGACGCGAATACCGATATCGGCCCCCTCATTGATCGCAGCGGCTATGAAAAAGTGCGTAGCCACCTTACCGATGCGATCGACAAAGGTGCCCGCATGATCTCGGGCGGCGATCCCGGCGAGTGGTCCACCGCCCGGGGCTTTTTCCGGCCAACGGTGATTCGCGGTGTTGCACCCGGCATGCTCGTCAGCCGCGAAGAGACCTTCGGGCCGCTGGTGCCCATCGCCGAATTCGACAGCCAAGAGGAGGTCATTGCCCGCGCCAACGATACCGAATTCGGCCTCGCCGCCTACCTCTTCACTGCCGATTCCGAACGTGCGGGGCATATAGTGTCCCGTCTGGAATTCGCCCATGTGGGATGGAACACCGGCTCCGGCCCAACCCCCGAGGCCCCCTTCGGCGGCATGAAACAGTCGGGATTCGGGCGTGAAGGCGGACCGGAAGGCCTGGTCGAATTCATCGAGACACAGACCGTCGCATGCCCACCCTGAGAATGAATACCGCAGACGTTGCTCCGGCAAGGTCGACGCGCCCTGACTTACGAGGTCATCATGACGTCGGTTTTCCCAGGGTGAAGTAGATGGACGCACCCTCACCGGTCGCCCCGGCGGCCCATACCTCGCCCCCGTGACGCTGGATAATGCGGCGAACGGTCGCGAGCCCGATGCCCGTTCCCTCAAACTCACTGTCGCTATGCTGGCGTTTGAAGGGCTCAAATAGTTTGTGAGCGTACTGAGCTTCGAATCCGGCACCGTTATCCCGAACGAAGAAGACCTCGCGGCCCAGCTTGGCAATCCGTCCCACGCTGATGTGAGCGTCGGGCTGTTGCGCCGTAAACTTCCAGGCATTCCCGATCAGGTTTTGCAGGGCGACATGCAGGAGGGCGGGATCGCCCATCGCCCTCAACCCGGATGCAATCTCGACGTTCACCTCACGGTTCGGCTCGGCAGCTCGCAACTGGCGAACGGTCTCTTCGGCCAGCGCACCCAAATCGACCTCGGCGGAACGCAGCTCGCTACGAGAAAGGTGTGACAGAGCCAGTAGACCATCGATGAGTGCCCCCATGCGGATCGTGGCACGGTCGACGCGTGCGATATAGTCCAGTCCCGTCGCATCGAGTCGCTCCCCGTAATCTTCCCTCAGCATCTGGGTGAAGCCGTCAATCGCCCGCAAGGGGCCGCGCAGGTCGTGAGAGACCGAATAGGAGAACGTCTCAAGCTCGCCATTGGCGAGCTCCAGCTCCCGATTCGCGATCTCCAATTCGTGGGTCCGTTCCCGCACGCGGGCCGTCATCGCCTCTGCCGTTTGCTGCACGCGCTTTCGTTGACCCACAAGCGACCAAACGACGATGAAGAGAAGGAAGTCCATTGTCACTCCGCCAATGGCGATCAACAGCGGCTTAGTACTTCCGACAAAGGCATCGAAGGCGGGTCGGCTGTGAAAGCGGGCGGTCCAGGTACGGCCCGGCAACTCGATGGTGGTGGTCGTTTGGTGGGCCGGGTGCGCCTGCCCGTCCTCAAGGTGGTTTCCCGGATCGGAGCTATAAAGAAGCTCGCTGTCGTCGAGCCGCTCCCCGCCGTCAAACAGTTCAAACTCCAACTCAGGCGTGCTACTGCCCAAAATCCCTTCCATCAGATCCTCGACGCGAAAGGGGCTGTAAACGAAACCGAGCAGTGCTGCCTGCCGCTCTTCAACCGTTCGGGTGGGCAGTCCCGGCTTGTACACGGGCAGATACATGAGAAAACCGGCCTGGACATCATCCACCTTCTCCTGCACCAGGGTCACCCGTCCCGATACAGCAGGCCGTCCGCTATCCCTGGCCCGCTCCATAGCAGTGCGGCGCACTGCCTCGGAGAACATATCGTAGCCAAAAGTCCGCCGATTGCGCACGTCAAACGGTTCCAGATAAATAATGGTGCTATAGGTGTCCCGGTCCACCACTGGTGTGATCGAGTAGTCGGGAAAACCTTCCGACCGGACCTCCTCGATATGGCTTGCCAGGTCGTCGGGGCCAAGCATCAGGGCGTAACCCATGCCTTGAATTCCGGGATAGAAACACTGTAACTGCAAGGCATCGACATACTGGTGCCACTGCTTGCGTGTCACTGCCCCGCGTAAGGTTTTGAACAGTCCTACGCCGCCCCACAAAACCTGCTCGTACTCCAGCATACGCCCGGTGATGTGATGTCGCGCCTCTTCGACCTCAAACGCGAAGCGATCCTCGGCCCGACTCTGGATAATTTCCCCGGTGACATAGGAGGCCAGGACCGTTACGACCAGGGAGACGGCAAGAACCACCCAGGCCAGGGTCTCGTTGTGAAAAATACCCACTCGTTCCAGACATTCACGCGTTCTCGGTTTCATCGTCGGCACCCGGTTGCAATAGGAGGCTTCAGCCTGCCAGAGAATGCCGAAATGACGGGATCAAATCTGTTTATGTCGGGTTCAAATTCACCGCTATATTCATTCCAAAAATGGAGACGTTCACAAACAAGATGGTCTTGCTCAAGGAGAAGGAGTGTCCTTAGCCGAAAAGAGTGATTCTAATGAAAGAAAGCTCGGTGCAATGCAACGCAATTCGCGGGACGGTCTGACAGAGCGCGCGGCCGTTTTGTTCGCTGGCAAGGCGCAGCGAGCGACGTGTAGTTGTTCTACACAAGCGAGCTGTAACGCAGTCCAGCGGGCAAAACGGCCCGAGCCCGAAGGGTTGCGCCCAAAATCGCCGACAACGGCGTTGCGCTACTTGACAAGGGCGGGCCATTGCCTGCCCAGCGCGCCTTGTACTCGGCGATTTTGGGCACAACGAAATCCGCGCTGGATTATTGGAAGTGTCCTAAACAAGGGGTGGATAGTTCGATAGCCACTCCGGTTTTTGCTATCCGGTCGAGGGCGGCTCAAAGACCTCCGGTTCCATCACCTTGGGCCAAGTGAAACGAAACGTGGCGCCCTGTCCCGAAGCCGAGTCGACTTCAATGTGCCCCCTGGCATCCTCCACCAGTTTTTTGACCACGGCGAGACCGATGCCCGTCCCCTCGCTCTTTTCAGAGCCGGGTCCGCGCTGGAGCATCTGAAAGATCCGTTCATGGTATTCGGGGGGAATACCGGGCCCGTCATCCGCCACCGAAAATGCGTAGAACCCATCGGCGTCATCGGCCGAGACCCGGATCTGCCCATCGGGGCGATCGTGATATTGAATAGCATTGCCGATCAGGTTGGCAAAGACCTGCCGCAGTTTGGTCGTGTCGGTAACCAGCCGCGGCATATTTTCGGCTACTGTCAGGCGAATGCCTTTGGCGACGTCATGGCCTGTAAAAATATTTTCCACCAACTGTGCACTGTCGACCTCTTCGACCTCGCTGGTCCTGCCGCCAGCTCGAGAGTAGGTGAGCAGCCCCTCAATATAGGCATCCATAAGGCGCACGCGCTCACGCAGCAACTGCAGGTGGCCGCGACTTTCGCCGGACAACTGCGGCCCAAGGTCCTCTTCTATCCAGGAAGCCAGATTGGAAACAGCCCGTAGCGGTGCACGCAGGTCGTGGGAAGCCGAATAGGCAAACTGTTGCAATTCCGCATTGGTTCGGCGCAGCACGGCTTCACTCTCGCGCAGGGCCGCTTCCGTCTGTTGAAGCCTGGTGAACCGACTAGCGTTCTGCAGGGCCAGGCCCACCGACGCCCCCACCTTGTCGAGAAATCCCTTTTCCGCTTCAGTAAAATGCTTGCCGGGCGTGTGGTAGTACAGACCGAAGTCACCAACCGGGCGCTCTGCCATCTGCAGAGCGACATCCAGCACCGCCTGTACTCCATAGTTCTTCACCAGGTCGCGGTTGACGTCGGGATCGGCTTGCGCGTCGTTGATCAGGATTGCCTCACCCTCGCGCACCGCCCGAATCGAATCACGCAGCTCCTGGTCGGTGAAGTGCCGATCGCGGATCGAGTCCAGTAGCCCATAGGTGTAACGCGCCACCCAGTCGGCTCCTTCATTGACATAGATGACTGCCGATTCGGCTCCGACGGCTTCGGCCGCCTCCACGATCACCCGAGACATGATGGTGCGGAAGTCCTGGGTAGAATGGATGAGCCCGTTGATGCGATTCAGCGCCTCGCCGAGTTCCCGGTCCCTTTCCACCCGGTCCCTGGCCAATTCGATCTCCCGCCACGGGGAAACATCCTCCCCTGTCAGCAGCACGCCCTGCACCTTGCCGTGCTTATCGGGGTGTGGCCGAATGTGCACATGAAAACATCGCATGCACTCGGGGTTTTCGGAAAAAACTGCATTCAGGTGCGCGGTCTGCGGCTTCCCCGAGCGCAAGCCCTGCTCGATGAGGCCGCGGAGATCCGGATGCTCGGTCAGTACAACCTCGACGGATCGACCGACGACCTCTGTAACTGACCGGCCCATGAGCTCTGCAGCAACCGCGTTGCAGCGCTGCACCACCCCATGCCGGTCGACATACGACACGGGATAGGGCAGTTGCTCGAGTATCCACTCTGGCGTGTCGGACATGCTGTTTTCCTCGCCCCGCTTTGGATCCGTCTCTATTTTATCGGACTGCCATCAAAGCCTGCTCAAAGGTATCGACTGCCTGATCGAGTTGCGCCCGCTGCACAATCAGCGGTGGCAGCCACCGTATCACCTGCCCGCCGTAGGCCCCGCAACGGATAAGTAGCAGATTGCGCCGCTCCGCTTCCTTGACGATCCGCGCCGCCCGCTGACCGTCGGGTTTACCGTGGCTATCGATAATCTCGGTGCCCAGCATCAGGCCGCGTCCGCGTACAACGGCGATTTCCGGGTGCTTGTCCCGAAGCTGTTCGAGTCGTGCCAAGAGATGAGCTCCCTGCTCGGCGGCGTTATCCACCAGTCCCTCTTCTTCCATAACGTCCATCGTGGCGAGCGCCGCCGCACAGGCGACGGCATTGCCGCCGTAAGTCCCGCCCTGAGAACCGGGCCATCCCCGTTCCATGAGCGATGATGAGGCACCGAAGGCGGAGAGCGGAAAACCGCTGGCCAGGCCCTTGGCGGTGACGACCACGTCGGGCTCGACGCCAAAGTGCTGATGCCCCCAGAACTTGCCGGTTCGGCCGAACCCCGCCTGGACTTCATCGATCACCAGCAGGATTCCATGTTGATCACAACGGGTACGCAGCCCCTGCATGAAGCGGGTGCTGGCGGGTAGGTAACCGGCTTCGCCCTGGATAGGTTCGATGAACATGGCGGCAGTCTCCCCGGGTGAGCTCATCGTGGCCAGCACATGGTCGAGCTCGCGCAGGCAAAAATCGGCAGCAACATCCTCTTCCCAGCCGTAGCGATCGGTATCCGGAAATGGCGAATAGACCACGCCGCCCATCATTGGCTGCAAACCCGCGCGCAGACCGACGCTCGAACTGGTCATGCTGAGAGAGCCCATGGTACGACCGTGGAAGCCGCCGTGGAAGGCGACGAGATTCGGCCGGCCGGTGGCATGGCGGGAGAGTCGGATGGCGGCCTCGATAGCCTCGGTCCCGGCGCTGGCGAAGAAAAAGGCATCAATCGGCTCCGGCATCTTTTCGCCGAGGCGTCGCGCCAACTCCACCAGGGGCTGGTGGCGCACGATGGCGTACTGGCCGTGGATGAGATTGGCGACCTGCTTTTGCGCCGCCTCGACCACTTTGGGGTGACAATGGCCGGTACTCGTGACCCCGATGCCCGAGGTGAAGTCGAGATAACGCTCACCACTGTCGTCGTAAAGCCAGACACCCTCACCGCGTACGGCCGTGATATCCGACGACTGTTTCAACAAAGGCGACAGGCAACCCTTACCGCCGGTTTCGGGGTGCTTCTCCATAGTGCGGCTCCTTTTGGTTTCGGGCAAATGCCAGCATGCGGTTATCATCCCTTCAATATTAATCCTAGGAGCCTGTCGGACTTGACCGATCCTAGCGAGGGAAACCGGTTTGAGACAGCTTTTTCCGAGTCGATCAGTGTTAAGTCCGACAGGCCCCGAGTGGTCCATTCAACCGCCAATCCGTTCCAGGATGCTGTCGGCGATGGCACTGCCGTGTCGGATTTCCCCCTGGTGCTCGCGCAAGTCGACCTCGATGGCCTGGCGAAGCCGACGTGCCGCCTTGCTGGCGGAGACGTCCTCCTCCCCCATCCAGTCGAGCATCATGGCGGTGGTCAGCAACATGGCGCGCGGATCGGCCAGGTCCTTGCCGGCGATGTCGGGTGCGCTGCCGTGGGTCGGTTCGAACATGGGCGGTACGTGACGTTTGGACGGGTTGAGGTTGCAGGAGGGCGCCACCCCCAATCCGCCGCACAGTACCGCCGCCAGATCGGTAAGGATGTCGCCCTGCAGGTTACTGGCCACCACCACATCGAATCGCCAGGGGGAGGTCACGAACTTCATACAGGCGGCATCCACCAGCTCATGGTGGGTATCGATATCGGGATAATCCGCGGCAACCTCGGCAAAGATTTCCGTGTACATTTCCCCCCAGTGCCGGAGCGCATTTCGCTTGGTTACCAGGCACACCTGAGCGTCGGCCCGGTCCTGCATACCGAAGCGCAGGGCGCGCCGCCCCGCAGCCCGCTCCTCCCTCCGCTGCCGGGCTCGTTGGAAAGCGTGTCGAAACAGGCGTTCGGTCGCGAAACGGGTAAACACCTCCACCTGGGTTGCAACTTCGTGACCGGTTCCGGGGGCGGTCCGCCCGCCCTGCCCGATGTATTCACCTTCGCTGTTCTCCCGAATCACCAGCATATCGATGGCACCGGCCCTCTCGTCGGCCAGGTATCGAGGCGCCCCCTCCAGCGATATGGCCGGGCGTTCGCAGACCCATTGGTCGAAGCCTTGGCGAATGGCAAGGATCGGCGCCAGGGAGACTGCATCCGGCAAACGGTAACGCTTCGCATCGCTCGACGGCCCCGGGTCCCCCAGCGCCCCCAGCAGCAGCACATCAAAGTCGGCCAACCGGGTCCGCCACTCCTCCGGCATCATCCGGCCGTGTTCACGGTGGTAGGCGGTTGCCGGCCACTCCAGCTCGGTCAGTTGCAGCCGTGGGCCATCATCCCTCATCAGTTGCTGCAATGCCGTGAGGGCCGCCGGCATGACTTCGCGTCCCACGCCGTCACCCGGCGCGACAGCGATACGCCAACGCGTCCTTGCCTGCATCATGCCTCCTGTTATCGGGTCCAGTCTGATACAAGGTTAGACGAGAGCGGGTTTTTGGCTCGGGTTGGTACCGGCAGGCACCACCCGAGCTGGGTGCCTGGCCTACAGTGAAGGTAGGAAATGCAAACCGAACCACGGAAGGACCCATGGGACTGCCACGCACCACGGAAGAGAAAAAGCACTCCCTTGTCGATCAGGTCGTCACCCGAATACGGGATAAATGCCCCGCCCCCCAGGCCGTTTCGATCGAGGCGTTCTCCCGCGAATACTACCGCCGCGTGGGACCCGACGATCTGCTCGATCGCACCCTTCTGGATCTCTACGGTGCGGCGCTTGCCCACTGGAATCTCGCCGCTCGCCGACGCCAGGGTGAACGCCTCATCCGGGTCTATAACCCGCGAGTCGAGGAGCACGGCTGGCATACCACGCACACCATTGTCGAGATCGTTCAGGATGATATGCCGTTTCTGGTCGACTCGACCCGAATGGAGCTCAATCGCCAGGGGCTGACGGTTCACTTGATCATTCATCCGGTTATGAATCTACGCCGCAATGCACAGGGGGAATTGCTGGAGGTGTTGCCAGAGGGGAGCGAGTCCGGCGACTCCCGGGCGGAAGCCTTCCTGCATTTCGAAATCGACCGGCAGACCGACCCCGAAATGCTGGGCGCCCTTCACGAAGGGATCAACCGGGTGCTCGATGACGTGGCAGCCGCCGTGGAAGACTGGCCGTTGATGCGCGAGCAGCTCCATGACTGTGTTGCGGCATTGACCCGCCAGCCGCCGCCGGTGGAAACCTCGGAACTAGAGGAAACCCGGGCCTTCCTTCGTTGGCTGGACGAGGACAGTTTCACCTTTCTCGGGTATCGGGAATACACCCTCGAAGAACCGGACGGTGAAAAGCACCTGCGCCTGGTTCCCGATTCGGGCCTCGGCATTGTCAGGGAGCCGCGGAGGGCGGTCCTCTCCGAGAGCTTTGAGCGGCTACCGGGTGAACTTCGAGAGCTTGCGGTCAGCCCTGCTGCGCTCATCCTCACCAAGGGAAGTTCCCGGGCAACGGTCCATCGGCCCGGCTATCTCGACTATGTCGGTGTGAGGGTCTTCGATGCCACCGGCAATACGACCGGCGAGAGGCGATTCCTGGGACGCTATACCTCGGGCGCCTATACCAGCCGCCCGACCGAGATCCCGCTGCTACGGCGCAAGGTACAACAGATCATGCAGCGTTCGGGACTCAGGCCCGGCAGCCATTCTGCCAAGGCCCTGCTGAATATCATCGAAACCCTGCCGCGTGACGAACTGTTTCAGGGCAGCCCCGCGGAACTATTCGATATCGCGACAGGGATCCTGCATCTTCAGGAGCGCCAGCAGGTCCGCGTTCTCATTCGTCGCGATCCCTATCATCGTTTTTTGTCGTGTCTGGTTTTTCTACCCAGGGAGGGTTTCAATACCGACGTACGCCTGCAGGTACAGGAGGTGATGCGCAAGGCCTTCGATGCGACCCATATGGATTTCGATGTCTCGATTTCCGAATCACAGCTGGCCCGGCTCTATCTCACGGTACATGCCGACGGCGCCATTCCCGACTACAACGTTCGCGAGATCGAACGGAGCATTGTCGAGGTGACGCGTTCCTGGTCACAGGCGTTGCATACGGCACTCCTGCAGGAGCTGGGCGAAGAGAAGGGCAACCGCCTTTTTACCTACTACCGAAAGGCCTTCCCTTCCTCCTATTGCGAAGAGTATACGGCGCCCGTTGCCGTACACGACATCCTTGAAATGGAAGCCCTGGAGGGTGAGGGAGTTGCCATTCAGCTCTACCACCCGCTGGAAGCCCCTTCCGGTCACTTGCGGATTAAGCTGTTTCGCCAGCGACACCCCATTTCGCTCTCGACCGTTCTGCCCATGCTGGAAAACATGGGCGTCAGCGTCTCTGACGAACGCCCCCATGAGATCCATTCCTCTCACCGCCCACCGATATGGATCCATGATCTGGGAATGGAGTTTTATCAAAATGAACCGGTAGAACCCGACTCGGTCCGCCATCGCTTCCATCAGGCCTTTGCCCGGGTATGGGATGGCCGTGTCGAAAACGATGGCTTCAACCGCCTGGTTCTGCACGCCCGGTGCACCTGGCGCCAGGCCGTCATGCTGCGCAGCTACTGCAAGTACCTGCTGCAGACGGACTTTCCGTTCAGCCAGGGCTACATGGAGCAGGTCCTGGTCAGTCGGGCCCAGATCACCCGTTTGCTGGTGGATCTGTTTCGGGCACGATTCGATCCCGCCGGCCAAGACACCTCGGCCGATCGCATGGAGCGTCTGGCCGATGCTGTAGAGCGCTCCCTGGAGGATATCCCCAATCTTGATGAAGACCGAATCCTGCGACGTTTCTACCAACTGATCCAGTTCAGCCTGAGGACGACCTACTACCAGCGTGATGACAGGAATAGGGAGTACGTGGCTTTCAAGCTGGACGCGACGCAGATGCCGGATATTCCGGAGCCGCGTCCGCGCTTCGAAATCTTCGTCTATTCGCCCCGCGTCGAGGCGATCCACCTGCGGGGTGGAAAAGTCGCGCGCGGCGGCATCCGCTGGTCCGATAGACCCGAGGATTTCCGCACCGAAATCTTTGGACTCATGAAGGCACAGATGGTCAAAAATGCCGTCATCGTGCCGGTCGGTGCCAAGGGCGGCTTCGTGGTCAAGCAGCCCCCGGAGGACCCCGGCGCGATGAAGGAGGAAATTGCAGCCTGCTACAGCACCTTCATCCGCGGCCTGCTCGATCTTACCGACAACCTGGACGGCGAAAGAGTAATTCCGCCTCCTCGGATGGTGAGGCACGACAGCGACGACCCCTACCTCGTGGTTGCCGCCGACAGGGGGACCGCCGCCTTTTCGGACCTCGCCAACCGCATCGCGGCCGAATTCGACTTTTGGCTGGGAGATGCGTTCGCTTCGGGCGGCTCCACCGGATACGACCACAAGAAGATGGGCATCACCGCGCGCGGGGCCTGGGTTTCGGTCGAGCGTCATTTCCGCGAAATGGGGATCAACAGCCGGTCGAATGACTTCACCGTCACCGGGATCGGTGGCATGAATGGTGATGTATTCGGCAACGGCATGCTTCTGTCACGCCATATCAGGCTGGTAGCGGCCTTCAGCCACAAGTACATCTTCCTGGATCCCGACCCGGATCCCGAGGCGACCTTTACGGAAAGGGAGCGGCTTTTCTGTTCGGCCGGTTCCTGGTCCGACTACAACCCGCAGGTCATTTCCGAAGGCGGGGGTGTCTTCTCCCGATCCACCAAATCGATTCCGGTTTCACCTCAGGTCCGCCGGCTGCTGGGTATCGAGCGAGCGGCGATGCCTCCCAATGATCTCATTCGCGCCATTCTCAAGGCGCCGGTCGACCTGCTCTGGAATGGCGGCATCGGGACCTTTGTGAAGGCGTCGAACGAAAGCGACGAAGAGGTCGGAGATCGCAGCAACGACACTGTACGGGTCAATGCCGGAGAGTTGCGTTGCCGGGTGATCGGCGAAGGCGGAAACCTGGGACTCACCCAGGCCGCGCGTATCGAGTACGCCCGCCAGGGGGGCCGCCTCAACAGCGATTTTATCGACAACTCGGGTGGGGTCGACTGTTCGGACCACGAGGTCAACATCAAGATCCTGCTCCACGAAACGGTCAGGGAAGGACGACTTACGGTGGCACGCCGCAACCGTTTGCTATCGGACATGACCGAAGAGGTGGCAAACACGGTGTTATGCAACAACTATCAACAGACCGAATCACTCTCCATGAGTGAACACCACGCTGCCGCCCGGTTGCCGGAACACAGCGCGTTCATGCGCTGGCTGGAGAAGCGAAGTTATCTGGACCGGGACACCTGGAACCTTCCCGATGACGAAGCACTGGAGGCGCGACACCGGACAGGCGAAGGCCTGGTGCGGCCGGAACTCGCCGTGCTGCTCTCCTACAGCAAAATCGCCCTGTTCGACGATTTACTGGCCTCGGATATCCGTCACGATTCCGGTTTGACCGAGGAACTCGGTGAATACTTTCCGCAGCCGATCGTCGAGGCCTACGGCAGCGAAATCGCTCAGCATCCTCTGCGCCCGGAAATCACTGCCACCTTTGTCGCCAACAACCTCATCAATCGGCTCGGGTTGACGGCGGTATTCCGGATCGAAGAGTTGTCGGGGAGCAATGCACCCGATATCGCCCGGGCCTTCATGGCCTGCCGCAAGATCTTCGACCTGCCCGCCCTGTGGCAGAGCGTTGCATCGATGGACAACCAGGTGGAGGCGCGTTATCAGCTCTATCTCCTTGAAGATATCCGCAAGCTGGCACGACGGGCGATGCTCTGGCTGTTGCGCAACCGGGGGCAACCTCTGGATGTAGCAGCGGCTATCGACACCTACCAAAACAGTGCCGACACACTCCGTGACACACTGCCGGAGCTGGTTGACTCAGCTGACCACGCGTACCTCGACCAGCGAAAAAAAGAGTTGTTCGACCGTGGTCTGTCGCCGCAAGCCGCCTCGCGTTTTGCCACTCTGCCACTGCTGCTTGCGGCACTGGATATCGCTAATGTCGCTGCCCATCTACAGCTTCCCATTGGACGCGTGTCACGCCTCTACTTCGCTCTCGGAGCCATGCTGGGAATGCGCTGGCTAAGAGATCAGATTGGGGCGCTTTCGGCGGAAGATCATTGGTCACGGCTGGCGCGGGAGGCACTCCGCGATGAACTGTACCGTCTGCACCGTACGCTGACCGTCGAGGCGTTGCAGACCAGCCCCGGTGAAGAGGACGCTCGTACCCTGGTCGCCAACTGGGTGGTGGCCAATCTCGAGACAGTGGAGCGTCTTCACCGCAGGCTGGGGCAGTTTCAGACCGCACCGGCAGCGGATTTTGCCTTGCTCAGCGTGGCGCTTAACGAACTCAGAAAATTGTCCCGAGAGCACGACAATGCCACCCGGATTTAAAGATGGAACTCTGTTCGAACCCTGTGAAGGGGTGGATTGCGGTGTTTTCCCCATGGCAGTCAGGAGTCCGACAGCTATCCTGATGGAGACAGGGCGTCTGCTCCAGATCCCGTTCCGTACCAATCCACGACCCTCATGGGTTCACGCTGGCTCGCGGTACGGCTTGACCAACCCTGGGAACGGATCGAGGTGTTCCTCTACAGGGAACGCCACTCGATAGCAGAGTGACCGGCCACCAATGGCCGCTGCCTGAAAAGTCACAGTCAGGGCTGGGGTGATGCTCTGAGAGGGGAGACACCAATGAGCGAGGGAACGCACAAGCGAAGCACCGTGCCGAAGCGGTTACTGATAGTGGCCGGAATGGTCGGTTTCGGGGTTGTTATGGTGCCGCTCCTGATCGGCCGGTTGGCCGATGTCCAGCCGGCTACCGCGATGCTTGCAGGGGCGGAAGGGAAAGCGAACGGCGAAGGGCGCATGGTGACGGTTACATTCAATTCGTCGGTCAATGACACGCTCCCCTGGGGGTTCGTGCCCGACGTGCACAGTGTGCAGGTGCCGGCAGGAACCACGCATCGAGTCAATTTCCGGGCCAGCAACCGCTCCGCCACGTCAATCACTGGCCAGGCGATACCGTCGATAGTGCCCTGGCAGGCAACCCGCCATTTCAGCAAGACCGAGTGTTTCTGCTTTTCCCGACAGACGCTCGCACCGGGCGAGACGAAACAGATGCCGGTGGCTTTTCGGGTGTCACCGGAATTGCCCGACGACATCGACACACTGACTCTCTCCTATACGTTTATGCGGGTCGACGGGACAGCGACACCATCAGCGGGCTTCCTGCTGTCGAGAAGAAACCAGTGAATCCGATCCGAACGAGGAGTTTCATGGCCCCGGCTCGACCCTCCGATGCCGAATGGAGACAGGAGAGAAGAGACTGAAGTCATGCGGGCACTCATCGGCATCGGTGTCGTTCTCGTCAGTGCCCTTTGTCTGCAGTTGGGGTTTTGGCAGTTAGACCGGGCAGAAGAGGCAGAGGCACAGAGTGCCATGGTGCAGGAACAGGCAGCCCGCGAACCGGTCATCATCGAGGGCAGTGAAACTGTGGGCACGGATCTCCTTTATCGGCGAGCAGTCGCGCGAGGCCGGTTCGAAACGAAGCACCACTTCTGGGTCGAGAGTCGCAAGCCGGACGGCCGACGTGGATTGCATCATATCGTACCCCTGCACGTTGCCGGCAGTGAACTGCGCGTGCTGGTGAACCGGGGATGGGTGACCAATCAGGAGGCCCCGGTCGGGCGGGATCGACAACCCACGGAAGTCGAGGGACTGTTCGTGCGCCCCGCCATTCCCGCACTCCAGCTCACCGGGTCAAACCAGGTATTCGGTGATCGGTGGCCCTATCTGGAGCCGAAACGCTACGCCAGGGAACACGGGGTTTCGGTGGCACCGTTTGTGCTGGTGGAGGATTCGCGTTTGGCAGGCGAGTTGCTGGACGCGGAGCTTGGCCGCGCCGACAAGTGGGGCATGCATATCGGCTACGCGCTGCAGTGGTTCGCGTTCGCCGTATTGTCGTTGTTGTTCCTCATGGTGCTTGGAAAGAGCCGTCAAAGGGAGAAGCGATAAAGGGCGGTTCGGCAAATCACTGGCGGCCGGCGGATCACTTCCATTCCCACTAGCGAACGGCCAATTGCGGAGCAGCTCAACGCAATGTTGCAAAACCGGAGTATCCGTGCGAGCCACTGATCTCATTCGCGCACCGGCCGTAGCCCCATGGAAGCGCTATCTTTCGCTGACAAAGCCCCGCATCGTCGCCTTGATGCTGTTCACGGCGCTGGTGTGAATGCTCCTGGCCATAGAAGGCGCCACCCTCCCTTGGAGCCGGATCCTGTTCGGCCTCCTCGGTATCGGACTGGCGGCAGGCGCCGGTGCCGTAATCAATCACCTGCTGGATGCCCGCATCGACGGTATTATGGAGCGAACGCGGCACCGACCAATGCCCTCGGGGCACATCGGCACTACCGAGGCGCTGGGTTTCGCTCTTTCCCTTGCAGCGGGTGCCATGGCCATCCTGGCGGGCCTGGTGAACATGTTGAGCGCAGCACTGACTTTCGCTGCCATGATCGGCTATGCCGTCGTCTACACCTCTTTTCTCAAGCACACCACGCCGCAGAATATCGTCTGGGGCGGCGCGGCCGGGGCATCTCCCCCTGTGCTGGGTGCCGCCGCCGTTACCGGGGAGATCACCCTGGATGCGCTGTTGCTCTCACTGATTATCTTTATCTGGACGCCGCCCCATTTCTGGCCGCTGGCAATCCGCCGTGTCGATGACTATCGTCATGCCGGAATCCCTATGCTGCCCGTCACTCACGGCCTGCACTTCACGAAAACCCGGGTTCTGCTCTACAGCATCCTACTAATGGCGGTCGCCCCATTGCCTTTCGCCACCCGAAACGCAGAGGTACTCTACCTGGCCGGAGTCATTCCGCTGGGACTGGGCTTCATCTGGCACGCCTGGCGTCTCTACCGCGGGGAACGTGACGAGCATGCCATGGCCACCTTCCGCTACTCCATCTTTTATCTATTCGGTCTGTTCGCGCTGCTGCTGGTCGATCACTGGCTGCTATAAGCACCACAACCACCCCTCACCCCCCCTCTGCCTCTCGTGGCACGTTTCGCAAGGCATCACGCGCGGCCCACCTACCACCTCCGCGGTAGTGCTGGTGAGCTACTTGATTCCGTGCCGGGTGCAGTCGAAACTTCGGCTCCTAACAGGGGCCATTAGTCCCGGAAAAAGCTTGTTCAAATCCACACAAAGGTAACGTGGACGGCGCTTAAGGAGGGGAGGAGCCGTCTCCATCAAGAATAAAGAAGGACGTAACGCATGAAAAGAATGAAAGCATTTTTATCGATAAGCCTTTGTGCTCTGGCCATGTTCCTGTTGCTCCCACCCACCGCGGCCATTGCAGGTGCACCTTCCCTCTCAGAAATGATCGATCAGGCAGGCCGTCAGCGCATGCTGACACAGCGTATCGTCAAGGCCTATTCACAGCTGGTGATTGAAGTCGATACATCCGAAGCACGTGATCAGCTGAAAAAGGCGGTGAAACTGTTCGCGGAGCAACTGGAAACAATTGAACAGCACGCACCCAATGACGACGTGCGCACTGCTTTAGCCAACGTCCGGCGCCTGTGGAATCCCTTCCGGTCCATCGCTACCGGCCCTGCCAACCGGGAAGGCATATCGCTTCTGTTGAACAGTGACGACAAACTGCTTGCAGCGGCTCACGAGGTGGTCATCAAGCTCCAAAACTCTTCCGGACTGGTACAGGCGCAACTCGTCAATACTGCCGGCCGCCAGCGAATGCTTTCCCAGCGTATTGCGAAATTCTACGTGCTAATCAGTAGCGGAATGCAGGATGCCCGACTTCGCGAGGAGCTGCAGCGTGCACGCTATGAGTTCGAGGGCGCATTGGCCGATCTGAAAGCCACGCCGGAGAACACTTTGGAAATCCAGCAGGGACTTGCCGAGGTCGAGCGGCAGTGGATCGTCTTCCGGATGAGCTTTCAGTTGAAAGATGATGAGCATATTCCTCTGCTGGTTACGCGTTCCGCAGAAAAAATCCTGACACAGATGAATCGCGTAACAGGGATGTACGCCCAACTCGACGTCTCCTAAATACGCGCTCCGAAATGGTAGTCACCTATAGTCCCTTTGTCCTCAGGAAGGAGGTTAAGATGAAAGGGAGTGATAGGCACCATTTCGGAACGTCCTATCTATTCCGGCCGAAAAACAAAAAGGGGGAGGGAAAGGCTAATCCGCTCCCGCTTTTTATCTGGTTTTTTCTGAATCCCCGACCCGTTTTTTATTCCCGCAGTGGTGAGGAACGGCGAATATCTGCATGGCGATTGCCGGCAGGCTGAGCAGCGCGGATGTTCGCGGTCCCTTTGTTCGCGGTCCCTTGGATTTGTCTCAGAGCAGAGCCTTTTTTATTGGTAACTGCTCGCCCGGGTGATCGCACACGGCCCGGGAAATCCGTCATCCCCTGTCACCCCCGTGACGGGGGATGACGGAGGGGGTGAGTAGTTACTTCTATTTTACTTCCGTTCCCTTTTGATTCTTTCAGCTTCTTGGATAACTTCTCTCCCCGTCTTGCCATTCAGCACATCCTTCATTTGTTCTCTGGTCGAGAGGATGCTTAAAACTCCCTCTTCCAGGAACTCTTCCAAATTTTGCCGACTGAACGCCAGTACTTGTACTGCGTCATCAAAATGGGTCTTTTGATCCCGCGGCAAAGATTGACGCACTTCCTCTATTGAGGCTTCCATCACTTGAGCACTGCTCGTATCTATCCTCGGTTCACTGCACCCCACGAGGAGAAGCACAATGAATGGTACCAGCACTGATTTGTTACGCATTTTTTCTCCTTTTTGCATCTAGTGATCCATGCGGGAAATAGTGTAACACTCAGCTTGCCTCCCAAGCGCCATCGGCAAGGCGCAGGAGCGGAGGACTGGCCGTGCCAGTTCGAGCGACTGCAACGCAGCCGAGGGGGCTTGTGAACCGGCCGTCAACGGTCGTCCGGACCGAGCCGGTGCGCGATTTCCAAGCAGCACAGGGCGCCTTGCCTTGGCCCACACGCCTGTTCGATTCCGGCTTCGGGGAGTCAGGTCGCGAGGTCCTGCCCTTTGGAGGAACACGGTCACAGATTGTGTCTCGATTTAGACACGATCCATAATTAGAATGATATACTAACTATAAGTCAGATAGAATTTGTCCACCGACCCCTCGCTAAAGGACCCGGCAAGGAACAGATGTTGTCGGATCGTTTACATTCGGAGCCAACAATGAAGAACACGATTCTCCGGTCTGCCTCGCTCGTTTTCCTCTCGCTTTTTTTTGTCACCGCAGCTCCTGCAGCTCCGGCACCCGATGCAATCTGGTCGGTAGAGGGAGGGGAGCTCCGCCTGGAGCAGCTGCGCGGCAAAGTGATCTACCTGGATTTTTGGGCTTCCTGGTGTGCGCCATGCCGCAAGTCCTTCCCCTTCATGAACGAGTTGCAGACGCGATACGGCGAACAGGGGCTGGTAGTCGTCGCTGTCAATCTGGACAAGGACCAAAAACTGGTCGAGCAGTTCCTTGCCAAATACCCGGCGCAGTTTACCGTCGCTTACGACCCGAAGGGGGAGACAGCGGAACGTTTTGGGGTAAAGGGCATGCCCAGCAGTTATTTGATCGATCGTGACGGTGAAATACGCCTGTCGCACGTGGGTTTTCGGGATAAAGACAGAAGCGAACTGGAGACTGGCATCCGCGATGTCTTGGAAAATTAAGTAGTTAGAGGAAATTGGCCATGCGCATAGGAATTACGAGCACGGTACTCGCTCTTGCCCTGCTTCAGGGCGGGTGCGCCTTCGAACCGGTTCAGCCTTGGGAAAAGGATCTACTGGCGAAACGGGCGATGCAGCTTGACGGGTATCCGATTGATCAATACCTGGACGATCATATTTATTACAGCAAAGAAGGATCGTCCGGTGGACAGGCCGTTGGCGGTGGAGGCTGCGGATGCAACTGAAAAAAGAATCCAAATCGGTTCGCGGTGCGCTGGCGCTGGCGACGTGCTCGCTTCTGACCGGCACCTCACAAGGAGTGAATGCCGCATCCGAGGAGGAGTGGGAAGTTGATTCGGCGGTGCTGTTCTATTCGGAAGGCAGTGATCGCGTGAGCGTAGTCGAGCCGGTGGTCGGCTTGCGCAAGGCTTTAGGCGATGATGAGTACGTCGGAGTGCGCCTGGTGGTCGATACGCTGACCGGATCGTCGCCAAACGGTGCGATTCCGACGGACGAGGTGCAGACCTTCACCACGCCTTCGGGTAATTCCACCTACACCGCGGAGCCCGGCGAGACACCGCTTGACCCGACGTTCAGGGATACCCGCATCGCACTGAGCGGCGAATGGGAGAAACCCTTGAGCGAACGCCTCAAGGGTATCTTCTCCGCCAACTTCTCCACCGAGCACGATTACCAGTCCGCGGGGATTTCCGCGACGCTGGCGCGCGACTTCAACAATCGCAACACCACACTCTCGGCAGGGGCCTCCTTCAGTCAGGACTCCATCGAACCGGAGGGTGGGGCACCGGTTGGGCTGACCCCCATGCCGGAATTTCCCGACGTGAAGGAGACGCAAAGCGCAAGCGAGGACAAGACCGTGTCCGAGCTTCTGCTGGGTGTGACCCAGGTCGTGAACCGGCGCACGCTCATGCAGTTCAACTACACCTATGGCATTGATGACGGCTACCTTAGTGACCCCTACAAGCTGCTCAGTGTCACCGACGACACAGGCAACGTGACGGGCTACCTCTACGAGAATCGTCCCGACGAGCGTAGCCGGCAGACCATCTTTTGGCGAACCCTGCATCATTTGTCCGAAGATGTGGCTGACGTCTCCTACCGCTATTACTGGGACGACTGGGATATCAGCTCCCATACCCTGGACCTGCGTTATCGGCACGAGCTGGGCGGCGGACACTATCTGCAACCCCATGTCCGCTGGTACAAGCAGAACGCCGCCGAGTTCTACCATTTCAAACTGGATGAAGGGGCCGTTCCGACCTATGCGAGTGCCGATTATCGCCTCGGTAACATGACGACGAACACGCTCGGACTGAAATATGGCTTTGCATCGAGCGAAAAACAGGAATACAGCGTGCGCCTTGAATACATGACCCAGTCAGATGACGACGGGCAATTCGAGGATGTTGACGCGGTCATCTTACAGGCAAATTATTCCTTCCTGTTCTAACTCGGGCGACGGCGCGGCTCGTTAGCCGCGCCTCACCTTTCACAGCTTATGGGAACCTCTAAAAATTCATTTTTCGTCACTCCCGCGAAAGCGGGAGCCCAGTAAAATTAAACGGCTGGATTCCCGCTTTCGCGGGAATGACGAATTTATAGAAGTGCCCTTATGACTGAAGCATCTTCCCTCACCCGAAACAAAGATCATTGGCTCGGCCGCTTCCAGGCCATGGCCAGTCCTTGCGAAATCCTCATGGAGGTTGATGATCGACGGCTGGCCCGGCGATTACTCGCTATTGCACACGCCGAGGCCTCCCGTATCGAGCACAAATTCAGTCGCTATCGGAAGGACAGCGCCGTACAGCGGATCAACCACTCGGACGGGCAGCCCTTGGTAGTCGACGAAGAGACTGCGGCCCTGCTCGACTATGCGAATCAATGTTACGAGTTGAGCGAAGGCCTGTTCGATATTACGTCGGGTGTGCTACGAAGGGTGTGGCGTTTCGATGGCAGTGACCGCATTCCCGCCACGAACGAAGTGGCGAACATCCTGCCGCTCATCGGCTGGCACAAGATTATCTGGCGGCGACCGAAGATCACCGTGCCGTCCGGTATGGAAATCGACCTCGGCGGTATCGGCAAGGAGTACGCGGTCGACCGCACGGCGCGCCTGATCGCCGAGCAGAGCGATGCCAGCATACTGGTGAACTACGGTGGCGACCTCTACGTGAACACCCCTCGGCGCAACGGCTGCGGCTGGTTCGTTGGCGTCGAGAACCCGGCCTCCTCCCTACCCTTGGCCGAAGGCAGTGAAAGCATCCACCGTTTCGAGCTGCGGCATGGAGGCTTGGCCACCAGCGGCGATTCCCGCCGCTACCTTCTTGCGAACGGCATTCGCTACGGCCATATCCTCAACCCTGCCACCGGCTGGCCGATCGAGGATGCGCCACGCTCCGTCACTGCCGCCGCCGCGACCTGCACGGAGGCCGGCCTGCTCGCCACCTTTGCCATGCTGCGGGGCGCTAAGGCGGAATTTTTCCTGCGCACCGAAGGCGTGCAGTATTGGTCCGCGCGCTAATCCAGGGCACAGTATAAGAAACGACCGAACAGCGTGCCTGGTAATTCCAGAGAGAAGTTCAAAGGCACGATTCATCCTCCCACCCGCACTTTATGCAAAATTGGTATACTCTACCCGGTATCCCCAGGCGAGCGACACGCATGCACGATGAAAGACCTGACCCTTAGGTTCTGCGAAAGACCTGACCCTTAGGTTCTGCGACGAACCTGGTTCGGGTTCGACGTTTGGATGCTCACCGGACTTTAGAAGAGCCAAAGACCACCATGCCCGATAAACATACTGTCCTTATCGTTGACGATTCACGTACCGTACGCGCAACCATAAGAAAACATCTGAGCAATGAGTTCACTATCGTCGAGGCAGAGGATGGCGAGGCCGGCTGGGAGGCTCTACAGCAGAACCCCGATATCACATTGATAATATCCGACATTCAAATGCCAAGACTGGACGGCTATGGATTCATCTGCCGAATTCGCGCTGCCAATGAGGGGAATATCCGGAACAACCCCATCATTGTCATCACCGGCGCGGAAGATGAAATTACCCGGGAGCGGGCTTACGCCTGTGGCGCCAACGATTACATCCTCAAGCCGCTCGATTTTACCGACCTGGTGACCCGATTAAAGTCACAGGTCGATGCCAACATGGAAGGTCGCAGTCACATAGCGCAGGACATGAAAAAATACGAGTCTTCTATCGAGGATACCGTGCTCGAAGCTCCGGATATCGGCAGAGCCATCAAGGTTATCAAAGGCGAGGACTCGGGCAACATCGACCCCTATATCATCGACCTGTGCCTTGAAGCCATGCCACTTTTCGAATATCTGAACGAGCTCTCAATAGTGGATATCGAAGAAGAGGTTGCATCCATCAGGACCAAACTGGAGTCGCAACTGCTAGGAACCTGTCGGACTTGACCGATCGTACCGAGGAAAAGCCGGTTGGAGACCGACTTTTCGATCTTTCGAGGCGAATACGACTGCATGGACGCAGTCGGTAGAGCGAAGCAGGATGCCCGAGCCGAGTGGGTCTATTTAACGAGAAAGGTAACTGCTCACTCCCCCGTCATTCCCGCGGAGGCGGGAATCCAGAGAGCAGCGGCATGGCTCGAAATGGATCCCCGCCTGCGCGGGGAGTGACGGTTTGCCTGTGGGGATGACGGTTTGCCTGCGGGGATGACGGTTTGCCTGTGGGGATGACGGTTCGGCTGCGGGATGACGGTTCGCCTGCGGGGATGACGGTTCGGCTGCGCGGGGATAACGAATCTCCTATGCCGCGCATGATCAACCGGGCGAGCAGTTACCGAAAAAGATCGGAAAATCTGGCCCAATCCGGCTTTTCGGCACGACTCCATGGATGCAGGAGTTGGAGCGAAGCTCGATGCCCGAGCCGAGTCGATCAGCGTTAAGTCCGACAGGCTCCTAGACGCGATCAGCTCCAACGTAACAGCGAAACCAAAGACTGTAGTGCAGATGAGCCGGTTGGCGTCAGCAGCCATACGAATGTGCCACAGTTTAATAGAACGGTTACCCAGAAGACTGCACGAAAGGAGCGTTTCCTGGATTTATGACGCAACTTTTGTTGGGCGACGAGTGCTCCCGGCCAGCCCCCAGCCAGGGATAGTAAGTGCAGAGCACTTTCCTGAGTTCGCCATCCACGATTCTTGGCTGCCAATTTGTCTACCGCGTACATAGCGAAAGTAAACAAGCTTGCAAACAGATAAGTTGCAAGCAGCCAAAGCGGCACTTTGGACGTAAGTACAGAAATCCCAACAAGCACCAGGAAAGAAACGGCAACACCGAAGGCTGATAATAAACCCGTCTTTGGCTTGGGATTTCGTGGCAGGCGATTGCCAGGAAATGTCGCCTTTATTGCACATGGACGACCTTGCTTATCGGCAGACAGGGTATAAGTCACCGTCTGATCAATCTCCGGTCGTCGTCTGCGGCTCCCGAACGCTTTGATATGAACAAACACCCGATTGCCATCAGTAAGCGGCGTGATAAAGCCGAATCCTTTTTCATCGTTCCAAGATGTTATTTTCCCTTTACGGCGCATATTCATTGCTTTGGTGCCTAGATTCAACAGCGAGCTTACCCGGAACCGTACCCGGACGGAAGCTTACCCGGACACCCCTGGATTGACGGCCGCAAGAACCGCCTGTTCAAAGCCAATTGGTCAGCATCACGCCGAGGCTGAATCGATTGGAGTAGCGATCATAGTCGATGAGACTTTCACCGTAGCCGCTAAACAACTGTGCGTAGCCCCGCATCTGGTCCCCAATGGGGAAGGTCCCGTCCAGCTGCAGTGCACCCCGGTTGTCACTCCGCAGGTTGTTCCGAACCATGAAACCGTAGGTCCGGGCACCTTGGTAATAGAGCCCGCTGAACTCGAAGTTCCCCATGTACCGGTGGATATCGGGGTTGTCGTCACCCGAGGGATCGTCCGGGTCCTGTTTTTCCGACTCCGGTATGCGCCACCATGGCTTGAGGCTTAAATACCAATCGCCCGACTCCATCATGAAATCGACGTAAACCCGGTTCCAACTGCGCGACTCTCGACCAGAACGGCCATTCGACTGGTGGCTGACGCCGAGCCGAAAGACTCGACTGGTAATTCGCCCCAAGGTGGCGCGATGCGGATGGACGAGCATCAACTCCGGCTCGTGGTTGGTCTCCCGGAACGGAGACGAATAGTTGCTGTTGTAGGCCTGCCAATAGGCTACCTGCGTGTACCCGAAGGCGAATTGCGTACCAGTGCCGAACAGGTTGTTGCTAATCGGTACCTTGAGGCTCACCTGGAACTTCATCTCCAGCTGATCCAGTTCATCGCCTTCGGCGTTCACGGGACGGTCCGAGCTGTAGGCCAGTGGAAGAAGGTAAGTCGGCTTGTAGGGGGTGATCGAAAACGGATTGTCGTTGAGCCGCGACTCCAGCTCGAGCCGCCGTGTGATCGCAGATTCGTACTCAGGCTCGTACTCAGACCCGGCACCCGGCCCATCCTCGGAAGCCGCCACTGTCGGCAACAGTGTACCCGCTAACAGTAGCAGCACCGGCGCACGCACTCGCTTTCTGCGGTTCAATCGCCTGATACGCCCCAATGTCTTGCCCCCAAACGTCGGCACCCAGCAAATCACCCTTCCCCCTCCTTTCCGTTAGTCAGCGGAGATGTCCCATTCCGCGCCTCAAACCAGCGCACCGCCCGGCTGACTGTCGAATAATGCATTCCGAAATGCTCTGCAATCTCCAGCATGGTACAGGCGCCAGCAAGGAAGGCCCGAGATGGCATCTGCGCCGAACGCGTAGAGAGGATCAACCGAGACAAATCTTCCGCCACGCTTTGTCAGTTCTGCGTTGAAACTGGCGGGACCATCACCACACCCGAGAACCGCCTTTCCGAGCTCTTCTTCTGCGAGCGCGAACATGTCCACATATTCCTGGAAAGAACGGCCCCAAGGCACGAACTCTTTCAGCTCAAATGCCATATCGCTTGTCCGCTGTCGAATGTTTGCCTTGATGAGCGTAGCCTTTATTCATTCCATTGTGCCGACAAGATTTCCAAACGCCTCAACCTGCTCCCAATCAGTAAATTCGACCACTGCCTTGGGATCGGTAGGTCCTTTTGTCATCCACATTATTAGCCGTATCATCTGCCGGTCCCAGAAACGATATTTGGGATAATCTATCTTCCCGGCAAAGACCGCCAATTCTTTGGGGTTCCACTTAATTCGTTTCAGAAACTTCTGCAAATATGGATTGGTTTGCGGTGTATTTTTGCCTGGCTTACGGGCGACGATATTTACCGAAAAGAAGGCATTCGGTTTACTTTCGAGGATGCTTTGGTTTTTTTCTATAAACTTGTGAACCTGCTTGCTGTGTTTCCCGTAGCGGATACTTGCCCCAAGGATTATTTTGTCAAACCTGTCCAAGTCGATATCCGGCTCATCATCAATAGAGATCAAGGATACCCGGTGGCCTTGCTGCTCGATTATCTGCCGCAGCCTACTGGAAATTTCCTTTGTATGACCATCGGTTGTTGAATAGGCAATTAGGATTTCGGACATTCGTCCCTCACTCCGTCCTGTTTTCTTCACATATCGAACCTCTGACCCGCGCGGCCCGGAACCTCACCGGTAAGTGCCGCATCACTTCCCGGCGTCGGGTTGAGCGAATTATTGGATGGCGGTGGGCGGAGCTGCCACTCGCTTTGGCCGCACCGCGCCAGGCAGCACCATCACCTGCCACGCAAGCGCCTCCAGGCTGCGCGCAGGCAGGTAAGCCGCGCTCTTGCGGGTCGCTTCGCGCGGATAGCTATGTTTGAATGAAATTCCCGCACGATTTACACCTGAGTCCATGACGGTAAAAGAAAAGAGGAAACCCGACCAACAAAAAGACAACAAAAGCTGGTCTCCTTCCGTTAGTAAACGGCTCAAAGTCTGTGCTACCGCATTGGGGACAGGTGATCTCCTCTTTTCCAAATTCCTCATCCAGAAGTTCAGAATAATCTTTAGCCAAGATGGCTTGGGCTCTTCCGCGAAGCGCGACGGCACCTGCACTTTTACCCCACCGATCGCATTCGAATAGAGCCACTGCATGTTGACGGTTATACTCGTCATTTTATCACTCATGGCTCTGAAAAATAACGTTCGCCATAAACCAAGGACTACGATTAGGATGCGGTTTTCATGTAGATTCCGATCTACCGTATTTTCCGATCTCTCGGGCGGGCCTTGTGTGAACAGGTGGCGGGGGGTGCAGAATCGAAACCAGGACCAGGAGAACAGGTGAACCATGTTTAAGGCGCTGTTGCTGAACGATACCGGGGACGCCCGGCTGGCGGATGTGGATGAAGGCGATCTGCCCGAGGGCGATGTGACGGTTCGGGTGGCCTACTCCTCTCTGAACTATAAGGATGCCCTGGCGATTACCGGCAAGGGGCCGGTGGTGCGGCGCTTTCCAATGGTGCCGGGTATCGATCTGGCGGGGACGGTGGTGGAGAGCCGGGATTCGCGCTGGAAACCGGGTGATGCGGTGATCCTCAACGGCTGGGGTGTCGGTGAATCGCACTGGGGCGGTATGGCAGCGCGGGCTCGGGTGAAGGGGGATTGGCTGCTGGCGCTGCCGGAGGCCTTTTCGCTACGGCAGGCGATGGCGATCGGCACGGCCGGTTATACGGCAGCGCTCTGCGTCGAGGCGCTGGAGCGCCAGGGTGTTTCGCCCGATGACGGCGAGGTGTTGGTAACGGGTGCCAATGGCGGGGTGGGCAGCGTGGCGATCCTGCTACTGGTGAAGCGGGGGTACCGGGTGGTGGCCTCGACCGGCCGGCTGGAGGAGAGCGAACACCTGAAGGCATTGGGGGCTGCTCGGGTCATTGACCGCGAGTCCCTTTCCCGGCCGGGTAAGCCGCTGGCCAAGGAGCAATGGGCCGGGGCGGTGGATACGCTCGGTAGCGTAACCCTGGCCAATGTCTGTGCGGGCATGCAGTACCGGGGGATTGTCGCCGCCTGCGGTCTTGCTCAGGGTATGGATTTTCCGGCGACGGTGGCGCCGTTCATCCTTCGCGGGGTGACCTTGGTTGGCATCGATAGCGTCTATGCGCCGAAGGCCGAGCGCGAAGCCGCCTGGCGTCGGTTGGCGACGGATTTGGAGCCGGAGAGGCTGGATTCGGTCAGTCGGACGATAGGGCTTGAAGAGGTGATTCCGATGGCTTCGGAGTTGTTGGCCGGGAAGGTGCGGGGGAGGTTGGTGGTGCAGTTGCCGGAGTAAGTGCGTGTCGGGAGCATGTTCGGTGCATTTGAAGGGCGCTTCTATAAATTCGCTATTTCCGCGAAAGCTGGGAATCCAGCCGTCTGATTTTACTGGGCTCCCGCTTTCGCGGGAGTGACGAAAAATGAATTTTTAGAATTCCCTGAAGAATGCATCCTACGGCTCTCCCGAGGGAGAGGGGAAAAGGCGACTGCTCTCGTTTGATCGCCCTCTCCCCGGCCCTCTCCCGGAGGGAGAGGGGGCAAGCCTCTGACTTTGTTGAGGAGACCTGCTGAGTGGCAACTGCTTGATTTAATCGTCACTCCCGAGGACGAGGGAGTAGTTGGCTTTACTGCTTGAGGGTGTCGCCTTCGTAGACCAGCGTCTCACCCGGTTTCATTACATGGGTTTCGACGCCCAGGGACTTGGCCTCGCTGACGAAGGGCTCGATGCTCTGCGCGAGGACCGGAAAGGTGCCCCAATGCATCGGCACTGACAGCTTGGCATTCACCGCCTTGGCGGCGTGGGCGGCGGTTTTCGGGTCCATGGTGAAGTGGTCGCCGGCGCACAGCAGGGCGAGGTCGGGGGCGTAGCGCTCGCCGATGAGTTTCATGTCGCCGAAATAGTCGGTGTCGCCGCTGTGGTAGAGGGTCGGGCCGCCTTCGATGCGCACCACGAATCCGGCCGGGTTCCCGGCGTACACCACCGGTGGCGTCTTCTCATCCTCTTTGGCGAAAGGGTTGTCCATGCCGCTGGAGTGTTTGGCGTCGGTCATGGAGACGGTGATCTCCCCGTCGGCGAGGCTCAGGCTGCCGCCCATGTTCATCATGGTATTCCAGCCGAACTGCTTGGCCGGGAAACCCATCAGCTTGATAAGCTGCTTGCCAAGCTCCGGCTGTGCAACCAGTTCGGCGCCCGTCCTGGTGCCGATGGCGCTGGAATCGCCGATGTGATCCGTGTGGGCATGGGTGACCAGGATGTAGTCGGCCCGCTTGAGCTCCTCGACCAGGTCCTTGTCCTCGCCCCCCTGGGGATTTTTCGGATTGTTGAGCCAGGGATCGATGAGCACGACGTTGCCCTTCGGCGTCACCACCTCGAAGGTGGCGTGCCCGTGCCAGGTGATCCGGGTCTCGGCCGCGAACGCCGTATTGCTAATGGCCCACGTAAAGGCGCCGATGATGAAAATGGCCAACCGTGCAGGCATCGGGTTTTCTCCTCGTTCATCCTGTTTTCAAGTTAGGGAGTATCGTTCCGCGCAGCGGTATCTTCAAGAGATTTAATCAGGCCCCGCGCGGGCCCTTTTCCGGGGCGCGTAGTGCGCTGGCCGATCCGATGACAACTACAATCCCGGTGACGATCCCGTTCCAGAGAGCGATCTGATTACCCGCAAGAAAACCGAGCAGGAATGCGGAGATGATCAGCCAGATGCCCAGTACCAGAACCACCCACTCGCGCCAGGGCATTGGTTTTATCAAGTCAATGCCGGTGACGATGACCAGGGCAGCGCCAACCAGATACGAATTCCAGGAGGCAATACCATCAAAACCCGGGTCATAGATCATCAGGTAAGGCGCGGCGACAAGCCATATCCCCAACAACAGATTCATCCAGTCCTGCCAACGCATTGCCATGAGCTACTCCCTCTGATTCGATTATCGGCGCCCCGTCACACGCCACAGTCCATCGGCGTACCCTCTCCAGCACATTCGAGATCGACCCCCTTGATCTCGGCACGACTCGCCAACGACTGCACATACTCCAGTAAGGCACGCCGGAAAAGGCTTTCCCGCAGATAATCGGCCACCAGTGGCTGTGCCTCCTCAAAGCTGTACAGGTGCCCTCCCTGACGGGACTGCAGGTAAACTACATGATAGCCATAGCGGGTTTCCACCGGAGCTGGGGCAATGCCGCCGGGTGTAAACCGCGCCAGTGCGCGCTCGAACTCGGGCGGGGTCTGTCCCGGGCCCAGCACCCCCAGGCTACCGCCGGATTCACGAGACGGACAGGCCGAATAGCGCTGGGCTAAATCGGCAAAGCGGTGAACGTCATCCCCCAGCTCGGCAATCAATTCGCGGGCCTGCTGCTCCGTTTGCCCGCGTGCCACAGGCTCCTCGGGCACCGGCAGGAAGATGTGCGAGACCTCATGGAGCCAGGGCGAGCGCAACTGTTGCCGATTGTTTTCGTAGTAGCGCCGGCAGCTCTCGATATCGGGTTCCGGGGTCTTCACCTCCTGCTCGATGAGAGACCGGATGCGTGCCTCTTCATCCTCCTCGCCGGGTTCGGGACAGGTCTCGATCTCCAGACGCGCGGCCTCATCCAGCAGCAATTCCCGGATCCCCAAGGCCCGCGAGGCAGCCTCTCTGGCCTCGGCGGCCGAGCCCGCCGGGTGGTACTGCATCTCCCGATGGATGTCGGCTTCGCTGATCGTTCTGCCGTTCACGACGATATCCATCATGCGGCTCCTCTTGCCCGAATATTCATAAATGCACCGCAGAGACGCAGAGAACACAGAGAACACCGATGCTTATGGTCGCACCAAAAGCCAAAGATAAAGATGAAGCAGTGACGTCCATCTCAGGAAATTCGATCCTCAGCGTACTCTGCGCCTCTGCGGTGCATTCTTTTCTGTTTCTCGCCTTTGCGGTTAAACACTCCTCACCGCGCCCGCACGACCTGATAGTTGCGCCGCAGGTAGGCCCACGGCCAGCTCCAGATATGGACCAGGCGGCTGAACGGAAAGGCCGCGAACATCAACAGTCCAAGCGCAATATGGATCTTGTAGGGCCACGGCACCTCCAGCACGAATAGCCAGGCCCCGGACTGGAAGGTGACGATGTGCTGTGCCCAGTTCGCCAGCTCGGTCATCACCTGGCCCTCCAGATGGTGGCGCGAGACATAAATCGTCACAAAGCCGGTGATCAGCTGCAGCCCCAACAACACCAGAATGAAATTATCCATCGGCGAACTGTTGGCGCGGACGGCGGGCACCATAAAGCGGCGCCACAGAATGACGGAGATGCCCGCCAGGCAGATGATCCCGAACGCTCCACCAATGACCATCGACAGAATCTGCTTGGTGCCGGAAGTAATCCCGATGGCGTGATAGAGGGGCTGCGGCGTCAGTAGCCCTACCAGGTGACCAAGGAAAAGCGACAGGATGCCGATATGGAACAGGAGATTACCGACGCGGTAACTTCGGGTGTTATGCAGCATCTGACTGGACATGGCACGCCAGGTGTACTGGCCCCGTTCGTAGCGCAGGATGCTGCCGAGGATGAAGACCGTGCCTGCCAGATAGGGGCCAACGCCGAAGATGAGCTGATTGAGATACTCCATGACAACGCCTCGCTAGCGATTAGAATCCGGAGCGGTAGTGGTGCGCCGCAGCCCGATATCCCATTGCACCGGCTGCTCGAGTGTGGTTGCCGCCCCGTTGTTGCCGCAACCCTCCAGCGCCGACTCGTGAGTGAAGGTGATCGCCTCTTCCTCCCATATTTTGTCCATATTGATGATCGCTTCGTCGGGCCCCTCTTCCGCCGCCTTGCGGCGTAGTTCGTCTGCAGCATCCGGTGCCCCGGCAATCGCCTCCAAGGCATCGAGTACCGCGGCATATCGGCTACCGCGCTCATGCAGCCGGGCCGCAACCAGTGTGAGTACCGGCATTGCCTCGCCCAACATCTCCGTTGCCTCTTCTAGCGGCCGCTCGGCCAGGAATTCCAGTACCAGAGGGACATAATCGGGCAGCTCGCGTGCCGCCAATTCAAAGCCGCATTCCTGATAATTATTCATCAGCTGCACCATCGCCGGACCGCGATCACGCGACTCGCCATGGGTGTGCTCAAAGATATGTAGCGAAAGTTTGCGGCCGCGATCGAACAGCTCCCCATAGCGCTCCTGGGCTGCGATAACGTCCATCCCCTGCAACTCCCCGATCAGCGCAAGCAATGCCTTTCGACGCGGCGCCGGCACCAGCTGCTCCTCTTCGAGAACGGCAGGCATTTCACGCAGCGCCGCATGTATCTCTTCACTGGGATAGCGAAGCAGCAGTGAGAGCACTTTGAACGTCAGCATGGGTGTTTCTCCTTTGGCCCAGAGGGCCATGATGAACTTCCCCCCGCTGTCATTACGAGGACGCCTACATGGATGTAGGTGGTAGAGCGACGCAGGATGCCAAAGCCGAGCCCCAGGCGACGAAGTAATCTCCTGCTCCCAAACCCCAGATTGCCGCGTCGCTGTGGCTC
>NZ_JAENYR010000149.1 GCF_016841685.1 Thiohalomonas denitrificans | reverse complement strand
TTCCGCACGACTCCATGGATGGAGGAGTTAGAGCGAAGCAGGATGCCCGAGCCGAATCGATCAGTATTAAGTCCAACAGGCTCCCAGTGAGTGGCAAGGTTTATTGTTCGCCACTGGTGGCGGCTCAGGATAAGGGGATGGGTGGAGCGGTAGCGAAACCCATCGTCTTTTCGCAGAGATGGGCTGGAACGGGATCGCTCCAGCTCCTCATGGAAAAACAAAAATGAAATACCTGTGCCTTTGTTACTACGACACCGACGCATTTGCCAACCTCAATTCGTCTGATGAGCAGGCAATCGCTGCGGCTTGCCAGCCGCATGAAGCTGCTTTGAAAGCTACAGGAAAGCTTGTCACACAAGGCTCTCTCTCTTCCCCGGACTCTTGGACTCATTTCGTCCCAAGGAATGGAAAGCCGAGTCTGGTACAAGGTCCTTACATCAAGAGCAGTCGTCAAGCAGGCGCTTTTTTTGTTATTGAGGCAAAAACTTTCGAAGAGGCACAACGGGTCGCCTCAAGGCATGCGGCAGCAAACTTCGGTGAACATCTGGGCTTTGCAGTTGAGGTTCGTGCTTGTGAAATGTACGACACCTATGAAGTGGGCAATAGGGGCTTAGCCATCTAACCAACTATAGGTCGCGCGGCGAAGGGAGCCGGTCTTGATGCGGTGGTGGTTGCCCTGAGATGAGGACAGGGAGGCCGTAGGGGCAATGCATGCGTCCTACTTCCGCAGAAGCCAATCTCGTCGCTGCGCTACGGGACAGGCGGTGCTGATGCGTGCCGGCCTCCGAAAAATGCACCATACGGGGCTTCGGTGCCGTGGCGGTGCTGGGTCACCCGGCCTATTACCCGCCTTTCGGTGCCTTGCCCGCTGCACGGTTTGGCATCGGCTGCGAACACGACGTTCCGGAAGAGGTGTTCATGATGAAGGAACTGCAGCCGGGTTATCTCCGTAGGGCCATGGGTACCATCCACCATCATGCAGCGTTTGCGGATCTCTGAGGATCGGCAACCCAGTCACTCCCACTCCATTTCCTGGTACACCTGCTGGGCATTGCGGCCCTTGAGGGCTTCGTAGTCTTGAAGGTGAGTGAAGTGTGATTGATCCAGCGTACCAATCTCCGTGATGCTGCCACCAGCATCCATGAAAGAACCCACCGTTTCTCGCAGGAACACAAGATAGTCCAGGGTATCCTCCCTGGCTTGGGCGAGATCGGTTGCCGGACCGTGTCCCGGAACCACTGCCCTCGGTTCCAGCGCGGCCACCGTTCCGAAAGCATCGATCCAGTTGCGGCTGCTGGAGTGGGACATCACTCCGAGTAGTCGCCCGACATAGACCACATCGCCGGTGAAAACGACGCGCTGTGCCGGCAGCCAGACAACGCTGTCACCGGGAGTATGGGCCGGGCCGACAAGTTGAAGTTCGAAAGCAGTGCCACCCAGAACGAAGTCGGTTCCCTCGGCAAAAACCTCATCCGCATAGACAGGTTCTGTTCCGGCCATTCCCTTCTCGCCCACTAGATTGCTCAGCACGAATCGCTGGTCTTGCAGGCGACTGCGCTGATCGTCCACCGCCGCCTCGCTTGCGATAATGTGTGCACCGCGTTCCTTGAAGTAGCCGTTGCCGAGCCAGCGATGGTCCTGTCCGCCGGTGTTGACCACCACTGTTACCGGCTGGTCGGTGACCTGTTGGATGAGTGTATCGATGGCCGCCGCACCCTGGTAACTGCCGCCGGAATCGATAAGCACCACGCCGGCTTCTGTTACCACGAAACCAAAAGTGGCGTTATTGCCAAGGTTTTCCGGCGTGCGGTTGCCGAAAGGACCGACTATTGCATAGACATGCTCATCGACCTTCTGTAATCGTAATGCCTCGCCGTTTGCCATCGCCGTACCGGTACCGATCAGCGATATCGCCAACAGGACAAAAAGGGATTGAATAAACCTGATATTCTTCAACGGTTTTCTCTCTTGAAGAGGAAGGGCTTGACTGAGAGTCTACCTTGATCGCAATGACGAAGTCCGTTTGCGATGCGTGCCGCGATCGATGAGTATGGCCATAAACCCGACGGGAGCGACCAATGTACGATTTTCTCGAACAGAGTACGCGTCTCATGCAGCAGGCGGCCGAACTCGGCGCTATCGATCCCGCGGTGGCCGACCTGTTGGCGGCGCCTGCCCGCGTGGTCGCCTTTCGTATTCCCCTGAAGATGGATGATGGCAGTTGCCGCATCTTCGAAGCCTTTCGCGTACGTTATAACGACGCCCTCGGCCCCACTCGCGATGGCACGCGCATCTCCCCCGACCTCGATCTGGAGGAGTGCAAGGCCCTCGCGCTGATCATGTCCATCAAACATGCAGCCGGACTGATCCCGGCCGGCGGCGGCAAGGGGGGCATTGCCGCCGACCCGCGCGAGCTGAGCCGGTGGGAATTCGAACGCCTGTGCCGGGCCTATATCCGTTATCTGCGCCCTATGGGTCCGGACTACGATGTACCCGGTGCCGATATAGGCACCGACCTGCAGTCCATGGCCTGGATGCTCGACGAGTACGAGCAGATCACCGGCCGCCATGCGCCGGCGGCGGTTAACGACAAACCGACGATTATCGGCGGCACCCTTGGCGGCTATGAGGCAACCGGCAACGGTGTGTTTGATGTCTTCCGTGAAGCCGCGGAGGAGAGCGGCCTGGAGATCCAGGGTGCCAGCGTCGCGTTGCAGGGTTTCGGGCAGGTAGGTTCGGTGGCGGCGTTATGTTTCCACGAGGCCGGCTGCCGGGTGGTCGCCGTGAGCGACAGCCGCGGCGGCGTGTATGCAGAGGACGGGCTCAACGTGCCGGCACTGCTGGAACACAAGCGGCAGACCGGCCGGGTGGCCGGCTTTCCCGGCACCACGCTCATCACCAACGCCGAACTGCTGGAGTCCGACTGCCAGGTCCTGGTGCCGGCGGCGCGCCAGGGGGTGATCACTGAAGATAACGCGCCGCGCATCCGCCCGCGCCTCCTGGTGGAGGCGGCCAACGCCCCGACCACGGTCGAAGCGGATGCCATTCTCATGGAGAACGGCGTCATCGTGGTGCCCGACGTGCTGGCCAACGCCGGTAGCGTGCACCTGTGCCAGATGGAGCGCACCCAGGGGCTGTGCGACGACTATTGGGATCTGGACAAGGTGAGCCGACTGCGGCGCGAACGGCTGGTGGGCGGCTACCGGTCGGCGCTCAATACGGCGGCCAGATACGGTGTCACCTCGGCCCGCCTCGGCGCGTGGATTAACGCCCTCAAGCGTATTGAGGAGGCGGTGAAAACACGAGGCTGGTGCTAGGAGCCTGTCGGACTTAACACTGATCGACTCGGCTCGGCCATCCTGCTTGGCTCTAACTCCTCCATCCATGGAGTCGTGCGGAAAAGCCGGATTTGGCCAGATTT
>NZ_JAENYR010000148.1 GCF_016841685.1 Thiohalomonas denitrificans | reverse complement strand
GGTCTAAAGGTTCGTCACTGATTCGGGCCTGCGCAGCAGGAAGTACGGCTCGCAAGGATCAGAACGCGTAAACCGCCCCTACCGAGAAGGAGGATGGACTGCCGCCCGGCTCGGTTTCCAATTCGTCGCCATGGCCGCCATCGATGCCCTGGTAGACGGCGTTGGCGTCGTTATCCGTTGTGCTGAAGGCGGCGTACACCTGTGTCGCCTCGTCGAGCTGGTTGTGCAGACCCACGGCAAGCTGGCTGGCGCCGGAAGCACTCTGGTCTTCGTTGTCATCGGCAACTATATACTGCAGGCGCAGATCGGTGGCGTCGGTGAAGCGGTAGGCGGCGTTCAGTCCGTAGGCATCACGTTCGAACACGCTGTCTTCGCTGTCCGTGGATTCATAGATGGCACCCACCTTGAAATTGTTCATGGTGTAACTCGCCGCCAGGCGCAGGTTGTCCACCTCTTCCGCGCCATTGACCGGATCCAGCGACCAGTGCTCCACCGCCGCCCCGATCATCAGCTGTCGGGTCTCGTAGGTCAGGGATGCGCTGGCGAGGTCGAAGTCGTTGTCATCGAGGCCGCCACTGGTGCTTTGTGTCGGGTTGCTGGCTGAATACATGGCCTGCAGTTCCAGTGCATCGAACTGGTTGATATAGAGAAGGGCATTGTCGGCCCGATCATTCAGGACATTGCCGTATTCGCCGGGAGCGCCGCTATAGGCACCCAGGGTGGCGCGGCGATCGCCGACTGTGTCGCTGAACATACCCCAGCGGGAGCCGAGTTTTTTGGAGGGCGTATCGTGGTGGCCGACACGGACTTCACCCAGGGCGCCTTTCAGTCCCAGGAAGCTGTTTCGGGAGGCAAATTCACCGCCACCATCCGCGATGTCGACGCCCTGTTCGTATTGCCACAACAGGGTAGGTCCGGTGTCGATATCGTGCTTACCCTTGAAACCGATGCGGGTCGAGTTGTTGGACACGCTGGTCTGACTCTCTTCGCCACTGGCGTCGGGGTCACTGAAGTCCAGGGACATATGTGCCTTGCCATACAGTTCGAGTTTCTCGCCGGCCAACTCAACCGCCTGGCTTATGGCAGGAAGCGACAGAAAGAGGACACTGCCGACACTACCGATAAAGTATTTTGATTTTTTCACTTGGGTATCCTGCTTGAACAAAAAGTTGCGGGAAAGCGGGTGGTCATTTGCCCATGCCTGCAATCACCCTAACTTCGAAGATGCTGCCGACCGCTAATCCTAGTACACGCAACAGGGGAGGTCGAGTGCTGGGCCACCGTCTGCATGCCCGTGAGAGATGCCTTGCCGTTGTGCGTCCGGGGCGTGGGCGGACGACGATAAGCTGCTATTGAACTGTGGCAAGGGCGCACTGTCGGGCGTGTCGAGGTCGGTCCCGGGCCACACGGAACTGCGTACCGACACTGAAGGCAAGCGTCTGTTCGTAGCAGTCACCGGTAGCGGCGAAGTCGTGGTGATGGATACCGAACGCCTGACCGTGGCCCGTCGAATCCGGGTGGGCGAAGGGCCGTTCCGGGTGGCTGTGCCGGGCAATTCCTGACTGATCATGTTCCGCCGGTGGCCACCATAAACGGTGCATGGCACTACCTGTGTTTAGAGCCGGCGATAAGTGGCTTGCTCACGGCATTCCGCTTTCGACATGCATCCCTTCACGGCTGATGTTCTGCTCTGATTGTCTTCGGCCAGGTGAAGCGGAAAGTCGAGCCCCGGCCGGGCGCCGATTCCAACGTAATGCGCCCGCCGACGCGCTCGACTACGCGCCTCACAACCGCCAGGCCGACTCCGGTACCCGGTTTTTGGTTCGGTCCGTGTTGAAACATCTCGAAGATCCGCTCCTGGTACTCTGGGGGAATGCCGGGACCATCGTCTGTTACCGAAAACTCGTAGCATTCTCCGAGGTCTCGCGCAGAAACCCACACGTGACCATCCGGGCGCTGGTGGTGCTCGATGGCGTTTCCGAGCAGATTGGCGAAAGCCTGCCGTAGATGCAGGCGGTCCGTCTTCAGGCGGGGCAAGTCCGGGGCAACTGTAATCGTGAAGGTTTCGGGAACGCCGTGCGTTTCGATGACCTCCCGCATCAGTTCCGCGCTATCCACCGCCTCGATCTCGGCGACTTCGGTGCCCGCCCGGGAGTAGTCGAGCATGGCGTCGATAAGGTCATCCATCAACTGGACCCGCTGCCGCAACAGCCGCATACGTTCACGACCCGCGTCAGAAAGTTTCCCGGAGACCTCCTCTTCGATCCAGCTGGACAAGCCGTGTACTGCGCGCAATGGAGCTTTAAGGTCGTGAGAGGCGATATTGGTGAAACGCTGTAACTCTTCGTTCGCGCGTTGCAGGGACTCCTCATGCCGCTTGCGCTCGGTAATATTCTCCAGCATGTGCAGTGAATGGACCGAACCCGGGTCGCGCGCCTCCCGGTACAATGCGAAGGAGCGCATGCGCAGTATCCGCCCGTCGGATTCCCTGATTTCCTCTTCATGCACCCCTGGCTCCACCAGGGCCTGCTGGCAACCTGCTGTCGGGCCGTTGCCCGCTGGCAGAATTTCCCAATAGTAATGCCCGAGCACCTGTTCGCTCGGGAGTCCCGCCAGTTCCAGATAGGGACGATTGGCATATACGATTCGTCCATCACGGTCATGCAGGAAGACCGGATCGAGGAAGGTCTCTATCGCGTCTCCCAGAACACTCTGGAGCCCGGTGGCTTGTTCAAGAGCACGTAGACACTCGGCGAGTTCGCCCCCGAGGGTCGCAACCTTGTGTTTGAGCTTGTCGGTTCGGGGCATATCTTCCTATTCTTACCCGGGTCAGACTCGAAAACCGGCGCGCTCACCTCGGCAACTCCCCCGTCCGACGCTGGCGCCTGCACGCCGTCTTTCAAAGATAGCAGGGGAGGTCTGTCTCGATACGTCAGTAGTCCCCGCATGCTCCTGCAAGGGTCAATGTCGAGGTCTAAAAGGTTCAGCTCCCTTCACAGCGACTCCTTTTGAAAGAATTAGCAGGCCCGCGACTCCCGGTACATTGCGGCGGCTTGATCGGGTATCTGGAGGCATCTTCACTTAAAGGAACTCCTTGAGAGGTTCCCGATGAGGACCAAGGCGAAGGTATCTATCGCCGTTGGCGTGGCTGTCCTGGTGTTGGTGGCGGGCTGGCTGCTGATGACCCGGGGACCGGCCGATGGGGGCTGTGCGCCCGCCGAGATGCAGAGACCGCCGCCGGTGGTGGAGGTCGCTACTGCGCGCCGCGACCGGATCGAGGTGAGTGTGCAGGCGGTCGGCACGGTAGAGGCGGCGGAGCGCACTGACATTACCTCTCAGGTCACCGGCAAGGTTGCGGAAATCCGTTTCACGGAAGGTGAGCGGGTCGGGGCCGGCCAGGTTCTCGTGACACTCGACTCCGGCAGGGAGCGGGCGG
>NZ_JAENYR010000147.1 GCF_016841685.1 Thiohalomonas denitrificans | reverse complement strand
CAGGCCTCGTCGGAGCCTTCATCGCCCGTGCGCAGATGGGGCTGCCGGTACTGGTCGACGGCTTCATCGCCACCGCCGCGGCCCTGGCCGCCGAACGACCACGTCCGGGCACCGTTGATTGGTTGCTCTTTTCTCACGCCTCCGCCGAGCCGGGCCACGCCGCGCTTTGTCAGGCACTGGGTGCGAGACCTCTGCTCGACCTGGGAATGCGCCTCGGCGAAGGCAGCGGCGCCGCCGCCGCCGTCCCGCTCATTCGCCTCGCCTGCGCGCTGCACAATGATATGGCAACCTTCGAAGAGGCCGGTCTTCGATAGACCGCTTTTGTAGGGGCCCCACAACAATCGGGCTAACCCGGTAGACGTCTCCCTGTAGGTCGGCCTTCAGGCCGACAACAGCGTCGGGTTAAAGCCCGACCCGCCCAACCCCATACCGCTTCTTCAACGGCACCAAGGGGGGAGCAGAGGCAGGAGAGGATGACTATTTTCAGTCGCTTTTTAATGGTGAATTCAGCTAAGTCACTGCCTCGGCACAGGTTTCCCATTTGTCCACAAAACCTGTGGATAACTTTGTGGATGGATTGCGGAAATCATGCTCCAGGCCGCACCGCGGCGCCTCTCACGCCAGATTGCACATTTTTTAACCACCACTAATAAAACCTCTATTATCAATGACTTACTATATCGCGTGGATTGAGATATCTAACAAAAAAAACTTGACGGCAGGCTCAACTGTTGCGTCATACGGGTGTGAATAAAGACAGCCGATCCGAGTCGGGCCGGTTAGCGATGGCCTCCGATCACCTACAATACGTGCGTTTCGCTGTGCCAACAGAGAGTTAGGGAGAGTAACCTATGAAAAAGTCGATCGTCGTAATCGGAATCGGTGAAATGGCGGGTGTGTTCACCCGGGGTTTTCTTCGGCTCGGCCACCCGGTTTTCCCGGTTACCCGAGGCATGGATATGGGAGAGGTTGCCGCGACGGTAGCTTCACCCGAACTGGTGCTGCTCACCGTCGGCGAAAAGGACCTTCATCCGGCTCTCGAGAAGATCCCCGCCGCCTGGCGCGAGCGACTCGTTCTGCTGCAGAACGAACTGTTACCGCGCGACTGGGAGGCCCACGGGATCGAGGGTGTCACGGCCGTCGCCGTCTGGTTCGAGAAAAAGAAGGGGCAGGACTACAAGGTGCTCGTCCCCTCGCCGGCCTACGGCCCTCACGCCGCGCTGATCGAATCCGCACTCAAGACGCTGGAGATCCCCGTCCGGAAACTGGACAACGAAGACGAACTGGTTTTCGAACTGGTACGGAAGAACCTCTATATCCTGACCACCAACATCGCCGGCATGGAACTCGAACCCGGCACCACCGTCGACACCCTCTGGAATAGTCATCAGGACCTTGCCCGCCGGGTGGCCGATGAAATCATGGATATTCAATTCCGGCTGGTGGACCGGGAGCTTGACCGTGACAGGTTACTCGCCGGCATGGTCGAGGCCATCGAAGGCGACCTAAATCACCAATGCAGGGGCCGTACCGCCCGCGCCCGCCTCGCCCGAGCCATAGAACACGCGAATCAGTTCGGCCTGGAAGTGCCGAAACTGCACGAAATCCACGGAAGGCACCAAGGCTGAACCCGGCGGAAGCGACAACAGCACCCCAAAGGCCCGCCAGCGGACTTTACCAATTCCGGTCACCCGCTTAGGCTGTGCATCCGCGTTGATACGAAGCTCAATGACCCGTGACCGAACTGGACTACCATAATCTGGAGACTCTGCGTCGCAATCACCCCTCCTGGCGTCTGCTGGCGGCGGCACACGCCTCGCTGGTGATCGGGTTTCTGCACCGTACCTTCGTCCGCCCCAACCTCCGTTCGCTCCCCCATCAGGAACTGGCATCGAGGCTGGAGGACTACATTTACCAACTGCACCGGGAGACCGGCGAAGAGGCGTTCCCCAAACCTGCCGCGGACTATCTGGCGGACTGGACCGCCAGCGAACGCGGCTGGCTGCGCAAGTATTACCCGGCCGACAGCGATGAACCCCACTACGACATCACGCCCGCAACGGAAAAGGCGATCGAGTGGATCGCCGGGCTGGAGGAGCGTCAGTTCGTGGGTGCCGAATCACGCCTGCTCACCATTTTCGAGTTGCTCCGACAGATGGTACATGGCAGCGAGACCGATCCGGAGGCGCGTATTGCCGAACTGGAGCAGCGGAGGGCAGCAATCGATGCGGAGATCGAACAGGTACGCGCCGGCGAGCTGAAGTTGATGGACCCTACCCAGATCAAGGAGCGTTTCTTTCAGATGGAACAGACCGCCCGGGGTCTGCTCGCCGATTTCCGCCAGGTGGAACAGAATTTCCGTTTACTGGACCGCGCGGTACGTGAGCGCATCACCACCTGGGAGGGCAGCAAGGGCGAGCTGCTCACCGAAGTGTTCGGTAAGCGGGACGCCATCACCGGCTCCGACCAGGGCAAGAGTTTTCACGCCTTTTGGGATTTTCTGATGTCACCGCGGCGGCAGGAGACGCTGAGCGAACTGCTGGAGCGGGTATTGGCCCTGGATCCGGTCGCGGAACTGGGGCCGGACCGGCAACTGTTGCGGATTCACTATGACTGGCTGGAGGCCGGCGAAACGGCGCAGCGTACCGTAGCGCGACTTTCCGAACAGTTGCGCAAGTATCTTGACGACCAGGTCTGGCTGGAGAACCGACGTATTCTGGGCATCATTCGCGCAGTCGAACAGCATGCGCTGGCGGTGCGAAACGACCCGCCTCGCGAGGGGCTCATTGAACTGGACCAATCCGCCCCCGCGGTCGACCTCACCATGGACCGGCCGCTATTCAGTCCGCCGCTGAAGCCCCGGATCAGCCAGCAGGTCCTCGAGGCCGGTAGTGAAGCCGTGGATGCGAGCGCCCTGTTTGAACAGGTCTATGTCGACCGGGCGCGTCTTGCCGCCCGCGTGCGGCAGGCGCTGCAGACTCGTGATCAGGTCGCACTCACCACTCTGTTACAGGAGCACCCGCTGGAGCAGGGATTAGCGGAGCTGGTGACCTACCTGGGACTGGCCGCCGACAATCGCAAAGCAATCATCGATGAGGAGCATTCCGAGTCCGTAAGTTGGAGTGACGAAAACGGGATGCGACGGGAGGCGACCATGCCGCTGGTGATCTTCGCACGATAGGATCGCAGCTGCTGTCATTACGAGAAGCCCCAGCGATCGAAGTAATCTCCTGCTCCCAAAACCCCAGATTGCCGCATCGCTGGGGCTCCTCCTGATGAACTTCCCCCCGCTGTCATTACGAGGAGCCCCGGCGACGAAGTAATCTGGTGTCCTAACAGCGAGATTGCCGCGTCGCTGAGGCTCCTCCTGATGAACTTGCCCCCGCTGTCATTACGAGGAATCCCGGCGACGAGGTGATCTGGTGTCCTAACAGCGAGATTGCCGCGTCGCTGAGGCTCCTCCTGATGAACT
>NZ_JAENYR010000028.1 GCF_016841685.1 Thiohalomonas denitrificans | reverse complement strand
AACCCCAGATTGCCGCGTCGCTGTGGCTCCTCGCAATGACGGCTGAAGGTTCGTCTTTGATTCGGGCCTCAGCAGGGGCACGGCTCGCAATGACGGCTAAATGTTCGTCTTTGATTCGGGCCTGCGCAGCAGGGGGTACGGCTCGCAATGAAAATCGCCGCGGGGGCGCGCCTCCCGGCGCGAAAATCTGCCGTTATACGGGGATACCAGCGGCGTCCGGTCCGGGCGGCGTGATATGCTGTGGGATCTTTCTGCCAACCAACTTTGAGTCCAATTATGAAGCGCACCCCGGGGGGTCGCAGCGATAGCGAAAACGGCGAGGAGCGAATCTCCAACGTCTATCTCGAGCGGGAGGGGCGGAACCGGATCGACCAGGTGCTTTCGACGGTGGAGGATGCACCGTGGAGCATCTCGCTCATGCAATTGGCCTGGACCGCGGGTCCGGTGACCTATATCGCTGCCCAGGGTGGCTATTACCTGGGCTACAACGAATTTCTGCCCCTCGATCGTATGGCCTTCTTCATCGGCTACACGGTCATAGCGGGCGTTATCGGTATCCTGACCAAGGTCTTCTATGACACCCATGCCAAACGCAAAAAGAGGCGACAGGACGAAGCGCTGACCACGGTTATCGATCGGCTGCCGGAACTCATTTTTGCGGTCCGCAATCTGGCACTGGAGCAGCTGCCGCCGGATCAGCGCAAGCGCGAAGCGGCCTGGCACCTGTTGAAGGAGTTCGAACTGGGACCGGTTTCGCTGGCCACGGCGGTGGAGGATCTCACCGGTGACAACCATCTCGCCGAGACGGCCCAGCGTGCGGAGATCTATCGCCGCAACGGCATGCACATCCGGGCCCAGGACCTTCTCGATGAAGAGTGGCCCCTGATTAGCGCGGTACTGGACGAACTCCACACCTCGGCCCCCGCCATGGAGACCACCCTGCGCGGGCGGCTGGAGGGGCACGGACCCACCATCAAGATGGGTGTGCCGCGGGACGAACACTTCATCGAGCGCATTCTGGCCGCCATTGCAGAAGACAATCTCGCGCTGATGACGCTCTATGACGTGGACGAAATCCTGATACTGGCTTTCGAGCTATTGAGCGGGCGCGAAATCCCGGTGTTGGCCTTCAATTACCGGGGATCGTGGTGGCTGGCAAAGGCGACGGATAATCTGGAGCTGGCCCGTACGCACTATCGGCTGGCCCAGGCCCGTGGATACAGCCGACTCAAGGCCCTTATCGGCTATCTCACCGAACGCGATACCGGGCTGGCGGAGGCGGTCGCCGGACAGCCGACACCGGTACTGCTCGAGAAGGCACAACAGACCTTCGATACCCTGCGGGACGAGATCTACGATCTGCGGGTGGATGTGGCCAACGGAAAGATCAGCCAACTGCCTGCGCTGAGGGAGAAAACAGAAACGCTCTCCACCGGTCTGGAACTGTACCGGTCCATTCGGAATGCCTATCGGGCGCAGGGCCGTCGCCATGCCGCACTGATCCGTGCCCGCCAGCGCTGGGACGATCTCTCCAACCGGCGTCCCGATTCGGCAACCGCACTGCGAACCGGCCGTGGTCGTTATGGCCTGCGGATTACCGAGCGGCTTATCCGGCTGGATGACGAAGACAAGCTGAGGGTGGCCGAAGCGCTGGCGAAGCCCCTGCGCTTTCTCGATCTACGCCGCGACCCCCGCACAGTTTCGCGGGCACAAAACCGCTTCCGGGCGTTGACTGTGGAGGCGGCGAAAGATCTGACGGTGGAGGTTGCCCTGATTCTGCAGCGTTTCATCAATATCGGTTCACCTGAAACCCAGCGTGCCATCAACAGTTCCAATGCCTCGCTGCTCGCCAACATCGAGCCGGGCATGAGCGCGGCATCGAAAGCGGCGATCGGCGCGGCCGTGGCCAAGGAGGTCCGGGTCGATACCGGGCGCGCAGCCGAGCAGCTCGCCTGGGCACTGGTTCGCCACTATCGGATCGAACTGACCGACGAAGCCATCGATTTCCTGCATGAGACCTACGGCGCCAATCTCGAAACCCTGAAAGTGCTTGCCGGCACTACCGAGCCCATGCCGTCGATCCCGATCAGCCAGCTTCGTACCCGCCCCCCCTCCCTGCCTCCCCTGGAAGAGAGCTGGGCTCGCCAGGTCAACCGCGCACGGCGGCTCCTGGAGCGGCACAACCGTCACATCTGAAACTCCCAATCGCCGCGAGGGCGCGTATCCTGGCTCCCTCAAATGCGTTGCCTTCGCTGAAATGACCCCCGTAGGGTGCATTCTTGACATACCAACGTCCTTTAACAGAGCCGATCAATTTACAGAGTGCACCTACCATGGTTGGGGCACATTCAAATGCACCGTTCGATGGTGGTCGGAGCCGGCGCATTTGGGTGGTGCGCTCGGCCCGGAGGGTGGGTCGTTAAACGGTCTTGCCTTCGGTTGACCGAGTCGGCTTAAAAGAATGCGCCCTACGGTTGGAACCGGAATCAGTCAAATGCACCGTTTTCAATCCCCACGCCATTATCCAGATTGAAATCGTCGCGGGGGTGCCCCCGCCGCAAAACAATCCTTCCCCCTGGCTCATCGTCCTGGCGCGGCTACCCGTGAATTACCGCATTTTCTACAGACTGTTCGTATAGTTATTGGTTAAGAATGATGCCCTCGCCCGAGTACCCGGCGCTGGATTCACCAGTATCGATAACAGGGATGAAGATGCGGTTAAACAATATCCTCCGGTTGGGCTTGCTTCTACTATGCCTGAGCCCGGCCACTTTGGTCCGGGCGGCAACCGTATCAATTTCCTGCGGTGCTGTCGGCATTGAACTGGAGGTCTGTCGCGATGGTGCCGAGGCCTGGGCGGAAAAAACCGGCAATGAAATACGCATCATTTCGACGCCAAACTCCACGACCGACCGGCTGGCTCTCTATCAGCAGCTGCTTGCGGCCGGTTCGGCGGATATCGATGTCTTCCAGATCGACGTCGTCTGGCCCGGCATCCTGCACGAGCACTTTATCGACCTCAAACCACACATCGAACCTGAGCGGCTGAGGGCCCAGTTCGAGAACATCATCGATGCCAATATCGTCGACGGCCATCTGGTTGCACTCCCCTGGTTCGTCGATGCCGGCCTGCTCTATTACCGCAAGGATCTCCTCGATAAGCACGGCTTCGGAGTGCCCGAGACCTGGGAGGCCCTCACCCACACCGCTGCCACCATCCAGAAAACCGAACGCGCCGGAGGCAACCGCGACCTGTGGGGGTTCGTCTGGCAGGGAAGGGCCTACGAGGGACTGACCTGTAATGCCCTGGAGTGGGTTCACAGCTCAGGCGGCGGCAATATCGTCGACGACCGGGGCGAGGTGATCATCAATAACCCGGCCGCGGTCGAGGCGATCGACCAGGCCGCCGCCTGGATCGGCACAATCACCCCATTGGGTGTTCTCAATTATGAGGAGGAGCAGGCGCGGGGCGTCTTCCAGTCCGGGCGCGCGCTGTTCATGCGCAACTGGCCCTACGCATGGACGCTGGTAAACGGTGGAGACAGCCCGGTACGCGGCAAGGTCGGAATCGCCGCCCTGCCCCGGGGCGAAGACGGGGTTCACACGGGAACCCTCGGCGGCTGGCAACTGGCCGTATCGCGCTACTCCGGGGTTCGCCAAGAGGCCATTGACCTGGTACGTCATCTCAGCAGCCGCCGGGAACAGAAACGGCGTGCGCTCGAGGCCGGCTACAACCCCACCTGGCCGGAGCTTTATGACGACCCCGAAGTACGAGCCGCCCACCCCATCGCTCCAACCCTGCGCAAAGTGCTGGCCGGCGCCGTCGCCCGGCCTTCCGATGTCACCGGCCGCAGTTACAATCAAGTCTCCAACGCCTTCTGGAGCGCAGTCCACGCTACGCTTGCCGGGAAGGGGGATGCCGCCGGCAATCTCGCACTTCTCGAGCGCCGGCTGGAACGCATCCGGCGCCACCGAGGCTGGTAGTTATGGGTCCGCTGGCCCGCAGACGCGCCCGTGCCGCCTGGTGGTTTCTACTGCCCTCGCTCACCGTATTGCTGCTGATTGCAGGATGGCCGCTACTGCGCACCATCGGCTTCAGTCTTACCGATGCCTACCTGGGGGATTTGGAGAACTACTCTTTTGTCGGGCTGGACAATTTCATTCTCCTTTCTCAGGACCCGTTCTGGTGGCAATCGGTACAAAACACGCTGTTCTTTACCGTCGCTTCGGTAGCTCTGGAGCTGGTCCTGGGGCTCACTATCGCATTAATCCTGAATGTTGCCCTCCCCGGCCGGGGTGTTATGCGGGCGGCGGTGCTCATTCCCTGGGCGATTCCCACCATCGTCTCCGCCCGCATGTGGCAGTGGATGTACAACGATCTCTACGGCGTCTTCAATCAGATGCTGATGGGAGTGGGAGTAATCGCCGAGCCGATTGCCTGGACAGCCGACCCGGCTCTCTCCCTTTGGGCAGTGGTTGCGGTCGATGTCTGGAAGACAACGCCATTTGTAGCCCTGCTCGCCCTGGCGGCCCTGCAGCTGGTTCCCCGGGAGCTCTATGAGGCGGCCCGGGTCGATGGTGTTCACCCGGTGAAAATCTTCTTTCGGATCACCCTGCCGCTCATCATGCCGGCGCTGCTGGTGGCGATGGTATTCCGCATGCTGGATGCCCTGCGCATCTTCGATCTGATCTACATCCTGACCTCGGGCAGCCCCTCCACCATGTCCATGTCGGTTTATGCCCGTCGGCATCTCGTGGAGTTTCAGGACGTGGGCTACGGTTCCGCCGCCTCGACGTTCCTGTTTGCACTGGTTGCGCTAATCACCGCCACTGTTCTGACGCTGGGGCGCGCCCACCTGACACGGGAGGTGCGTCAATGAGACTCAGCCGCGCACGCCTGTTGAGACGCATCCTTTTCTATCTGCTGATAACCATTATCCTCATCTACACGCTGTTTCCTTTCTACTGGGCCGTGGTTTCGTCGCTGAAAAGCGGCAGCGCACTGTTCGAGGCCCATCCTCTGCCTATCGATCCGGCCTGGAGCAATTACACTGCCGTTTTCCAGGAGCAGCCCTTCGGCCGCAACATCCTCAATTCGATACTGGTATCGACGGCAACGGTCGCCCTCTCGCTTCTGCTGGCGGTCACCGCCGCCTATGCCTTCGGGCGTATCTCCTTCCGTGGCCGGCTACCCCTGCTATTGACATTCCTGGGAGTGTCGATGTTTCCGCAGGTGGCGGTGTTATCCGGTATGTTCGAATTGATCCGGACGCTGGGCCTCTACAACAATCTGCTTGGGCTGGTCGTCTCCTACATGATCATTACCCTGCCCTTCACCGTCTGGGTGTTGACCATATTTATGCGGGAGCTGCCGAAGGAGCTCGAAGAGGCCGCTCTGGTCGATGGAGCCACGCACTGGCAGGTGATCACTCACATATTCCTGCCCCTAATGGGACCGGCACTGGTCAGCACCGGCCTGCTCGCCTTTATCACGGCCTGGAACGAGTTCCTTTTTGCCCTGACCTTTACCCTGACCGGAGAAATGCGCACCGTTCCGGTGGCCATCGCCCTCATCAGCGGCGCCAGTGCCTACGAGTTGCCCTGGGGCCGCATCATGGCGGCCAGTGTAATCGTCACCGTGCCTCTGGTACTGCTTGTACTGGTTTTCCAGCGCAAGATCGTCGCGGGACTGACCGCGGGGGCCGTAAAGGGATGAGGATGCGGAGGCCGGGATAAACAGGCTTCTTTCACCCTCCCGGATTCTGTGTTCTCTGTGGCAACTATTGGTTGAGTTTGATATGGCATCGGTGGATCTCGAAAACGTAACGAAACGCTTTGGCCGCACCGAGGTGATTCACAAAATGGACCTGACCATCGAACACGGTCGGCTGACGGTTTTTGTCGGCCCTTCGGGTTGCGGCAAATCCACACTACTCCGGCTCATTGCCGGACTGGAAGAGGTGACGTCCGGTGACATCCGTATCGGCGGCGAGAGCGTCACCGACCGACCGCCCGCCGAGAGAGGGGTGGCGATGGTCTTCCAGTCCTATGCGCTCTACCCCCACATGAGCGTCTTCGACAATATGGCCTTCGGGCTGAAAATCTCCCGAACCAAACGCGACGAGATCAAGAACAGGGTCCGGCAGGCGGCCCGCATACTTCAGATCGAACCGCTGCTGGATTACAAACCGCGTGAACTTTCAGGCGGGCAGCGCCAACGCGTGGCCATCGGTCGAGCCATCGTGCGGGAGCCGAAGGTTTTTCTGTTCGACGAACCGCTGTCCAATCTGGATGCCGCGCTGCGGGTGCAGATGCGCCTGGAATTGGCATCGCTTCAGCGTGAGCTCGATGCGACCATGGTGTATGTCACCCATGATCAGACCGAAGCGATGATCCTGGGCCATACCATCGTGGTGCTGAACGCAGGACGTGTAGAACAGGTGGGCACGCCACTGGAGGTTTACCGAACCCCGATCAATCGTTTCGTAGCCGGCTTCATCGGCTCGCCGGAGATGAATTTTTTGAAGCTCGAGGATGGAGCACCACTTCCGAAGCCGACTGCACCGGAGATTGTCACGCTGGGCATCCGGCCGGAACATGTAATCCTCGGAGAGGGTCCGCTCCAGGGCAGAATCTCTCTCGTCGAACGACTCGGCAGTGAAACCTTCCTGCATCTGGAACTACCCGGGGGAGGAAGGGTTACGGCACGTGCTTCCGGAGATTTGTCAGCCCGCCCCGGCGACATGATGACAATGAAATTTCCTTCCGAACACCTTCACTTCTTCGATGACGAAGACAGAAAGATTCAAGCGTAGGGTGGATAAGCGGAGCGCATCCACCTTATCCCAGTTGATTATTGGCGGATGCGCTGACGCTTATCCGACCCGGCGACACCATGGCAGTGAAATTCCCTTCCGAACACCTTCACTTCTTCAATGACAAAGGCCGCAAGATCCAGGCGTAGGGTGGATAAGCGGAGCGCATCCACCTTATCCCAGCTGATTATTGGCGGATGCGCTAACGCTTATCCGCCCTACCGGATGGTGCTTGTGAGTTGTAGCCCTGTAGGGTGGATAAGCGGAGCGCATCCACCTTATCCCAGTTGATTATTGGCGGATGCGCTGACGCTTATCCGCCCTACGGATGGTGCTTGTGGCCCCTGTTCAAATGCACCGCTCCGTGGGTCGGCGCATTTGGGTGGTGCCATTGGCTCGGAGGGTGGGATTGATAAACGGCGTTGCCTTCGGTTGACCGGGTCGGCTTGAAAGAATACGCCCTACGCACTCATTCGGACCTCGATTGCGGGACTTCCTTCCCTGCCCCACGCGTGGGGCATCGCGGGGGTCAGGTGATGAATTCCGAGGTCACCTTCGGAATCCAGGGCAATCACGCCGACATCCTCTCCCACACTCTTGCGCATCTCCCTGAGCACCCGCTCGACAGCTGTGTGCGCCGGATGCCCATTCCAGATGTCTTCACAAATGACTTTGGCGGTCAGAAAACGCATCATCAGTTCACCGCGTCCGGTCGCCGAGACGGCCGCGTGGGTCGTCGCGTAATTGCCCGCGCCGGGAAATGCAGAATCACCAATGCGGCCCGGAAGTTTCAGCGTCACCCCGCCGGTCGACGTGCCCGCGGCGAGGTCGCCCTGACGGTCCAGTGCGACCGCCCCCACGGTGCCCATGTCGTCATCACGGGGCCCGGTCGAAAGCATCGCGTGAAGTGCAGCCAGTCTGTCGTCACCCTGCTTGGCCTCGAGATCGTCGCGGCGGCGCCGCCAGCTCTCGCGGCGTTGCGTAGTCACCGGGTCATGATCGGCAAAGCCAACGGCCCTGGCGAAACGCAAGGCACCGTTTCCGCCGAGCAGAACATGGTCGGTCATCTCCATGACCTTACGTGCGACGAGAATCGGATTCCGCACCCGCCTCAATGCCGCCACATTACCAGTGCGCAGCCCGCGTCCCACCATAATGCCGGCATCCATCTCGGCATCACCATCAAGATTGAGCACAGAGCCGGTTCCGGCGTTGAACAGGGGGTCATCCTCAAAGATCCGCACCGCCTCGGTGACCGCATCGACGGCACTTCCGTCCTGCTCCAGAATACGGCGACCCGCTTCCGCCGCTCGTTCGACACCGAGCAGCGCCGATTGCCGGGGCGTATGGCTCCAGTTCCCCGCCCCACCGTGAACTGCTATTGCATACATGCCCTTCACCTCATCCGCGGGGTCGCTCCCGTGTCCTTTAGCAGGCTATTGAAAAACGCCTCCTCCCATTTTTGATGCCGGCGAGCGAACCAAGTCCTAACACCGCCATCCCCGGCGGCGTGCTGCCGACGACCTGCTATCAAGGACTTACACCGCTCGCTTCAAAGTAGGCGGTTGCCCTGCCTCCGGGAGAAGGGACAAAACCCTTTTCAACGGTACCTGTTAGACTTCTCCCTTCAGGGTCTCAGCCGCCGTTCACGAAGCTGTTCCTTGCGAGCGATCCGTACCAGATCGCTAACCTGTTCGGCGAGCACCTCCAGGATATCGTCTGCCGCCAGCAGCCCCACCAGGACCTCCCGCTGATTGACCACCGGGGCCCGCCGGACGCCGTGTTCAGCCATTTGGTTGGTGGCATCAACCAGGTCTTCCTCTTCGTGCAGAACCAGCAAGTCCCGACTCATGATATCGCCTACCGTGACCTTTTCCGGTTCGACATCCTCTGCCGTCAACTCAATCACAATGTCACGGTCGGTAATCATACCGAGAGGACGACGCCCGTCGGGATCCTCTCTGACCACAACGAGATCACCCACGTGGTATTTGCGCATCAGCCACACCGCTTCACGCGGACTTTCGTCCGGTTTGATCACAATCACTTCCCGGTTGCACCACTCACCCACCGACATCACCCGGCTCCTCCATACATACCCATATCGATGACCTTAGACCTTTATAGTCCGAACGGTATCTTTGTTCACTTGTAACTGTTCGCCCGAGTGATCATGCACGGCCCAGGAAATTCGTCATCCCCGGATGAGGATGGTCGTCATCCCCACGGATGTGGATAGTCGTCATCCCCGCGCAGGCGGGGATCCATTTTGAGCCATGCCACTGCTCTTGATTCCCGCCTCCGCGGGAATGACGGGGGAGTGAACAGTTACGTTCACTTTTTGTCTGGAAAGGCTGCGGTCAACCGCTAGGCTTGTCATGTAAGGCGCATCGCGTCCCCTTTAACGCAGGAGGTGTACCATGCAGCTCCATGATTTTCTCGGACAGGTCCAACATCGGGCACAAATGCCTGACCTCGATGCCGCTCTTCGGGCCAGCCGCGCCACTCTGGAGACACTGGCGGAACGACTCGCTGGAAATGAGCCTGCTCAGCTTGGCGCACAGCTTCCTCGGGAACTCAGGGAATTCCTGCAGAGGGAAACCGCCGGTAGCGGCGAGCGCTTCGATTCCACCGAGTTTCTGAAACGCGTCAGTGAACGCGAGGGCATTGACTTGCCGGTGGCCGTCTACCACGCCCGGACGGTGATTGAGGTACTGCGCGAAGCCGTCTCTGCCGGTGAGATCAACGATGTGCTGGCCCAGCTTCCCGAGGACTACAAACGCATCTTCGAAGCCGGCACCAGCGGCAGCATGCCCATGCACTGACCGCTGCGATAGGCAGAAGCCGGATTTCGGAGTCGTCAGAGTATAAAGTCGTTATGGATATTCCGACCACCGTTCGTCGCCGAACCATCATCGTCAACGCCAGGGGCATGCTGATCGAGGGGGACCTCACCCTTCCGGAAGAGGCGTCGATCATGGTGGTGATGTTTGGCGGTCTTGAGAATGCCCGCTACGAGGAGAGTTTCCTCCAATTGGCCGGGGCACTGGCCGCCGAAAACATCGCCACCCTGATTATCGACCCCTACACTCCTGAAGAGTGGGCCCACGAGGATCACGCCGGAGATGTGTATGAGCGGGTCGCCCGGCTCGGCACACGGATGGTAGCGGCTGTCGATGGCCTGGTGGACGATAGCGATATCGGAGGGTGCCGTCTTGGCTTACTGGGACGCGAACTTGGCGCCGCCGCCAGCGTCAAAGTGGCAACGGCGAGGCCAAGCCGGATTCATGCCATCGTTTCCGTCTCCGGTCGCCCCGATCTGGCGGGGCAACAGACACTTCTCCAGCTCCGGACACCGACACTGCTGGTCGTCGGCGAACATGACCATATCGTACTGGACGCCAACCGCCATGCGGCCAACTTGATGAAAGGCCGATACCAGCTGGCTGTGATACCCAGCGGAACCCATCGGCTCGACCACTCCCCCTACTCAGAGCGCGTGGCCCGGCTGGCATCAGACTGGTACCACGAGCACCTGGGGCACATCCCGGGATAGACGCCTGCCCATTTCCCGCTGGGCGTGTCATGTTGAACCTCAGCTTCACTTCGGGAATAGTCCTGCCAAAGAGCCCGTCTATGATGATCCTGGCGTGAGATATGTGGAAAACCACTCGCCGGCCGAGAGGGCGAGTTCTTCCGCATGGCTGGGACGGTTACCGGAGAACCCTGTTGCTCCGGGAATGATCTCCACCCGGTATTCTCCGCGCAACCATGCCGCTGCTTCGCGGTTGAGGTCCACCACCGGCGAATCCTCGCCGCCCACCAACAGCAGTGTGGGTGTGTTGGTGGCGTGCAGTGTATCGCCAGCCAGGTCGGGCCGACCGCCCCGACTCACAACCGCAGCGACTTCGTCACCCCGTTCTGCAGCCACCGAGAGTGCAGCGGCGGCCCCGGTCGATGCGGCCAGAATGCCGACCCGGGCGCCGGGAATCTCCTTCCTTCCCCAGTCGATCACATTCGAAAGACGGGCGGTGAGCAACCCGATGTCATAGCGCAGGTCGGCGAGTTCCGCATCTTCACGGTGTTCAGCCTCGGTCAAGAGGTCGGTCAACAGGCTGGCATAGCCTGCCCGCGCAAAGGTTTCAGCCAACAACTGATTGGTCGCGCTATGGAGTTCCTCACTGGTGACGCTGACCAGAAGGATAATGGCCTGCGCATCTGCCGGCTTCACCCACAGGCCAGAGAGCAGAGCTCCATCCGGCGTATCGATCGAGACATCTTTCCAGGTCGAGTCCCCTTCATTTTGCATCATGCTCTCCGTACGGCCCACTCGGATCAGTTTTCTTCTAGTGTAGCGCCGGATGGTCGACGTAGCCGGGGTGCCGAACTAACCTCAAGCTGACATTCCGGCACAGAGATCATGAAAGAGACCGCCTCCACCAGATTTCCCCCACCCCGCGTCTTTGGAATAACGGCCCTGATTCTTCTGGCCACCGTGGCTGTGTTTTTTGGATATGTCCTGCTGCTTGCGTTCGCCGGCGTTTTACTGGCGGTGTTCATTGACGGTTTCAGCGCGTATCTGGCCCGTTGGACCCGCCTTCCCCGTGGTGCCACCTTCACCTTGGTGGTGATCCTGTTTCTGGCCCTCATGGGCGCGGCAGCTTTTCGCTTCGGCCCACTGTTTATCGATGGCATCAGTCAGCTCGCCGACACCGTTGGGCAGTATACGGACGAGGTCGCCCGTTTCCTTGGCGAACGTGAATGGGCAAGGACTCTGCTGTCCCCGGGCGGCAGTGGGAGTTCGATTGTCACCTCGGCATTCAGTACCGTTGCCGGGCTCCTTGGAACGGCCACCTGGGCCATCTCCGCGGGCCTCATCATTCTGTTCACCGGTATCTATCTTGCGGCTGAACCGGATGTCTACACCGGCGCACTGCAGTCCCTGTTTCCGGAACGACACCGGGAGGAGTTGCAACAGGCCCTTCGTACACTCCGGTCAACGCTGCACTGGTGGCTCATCGGACGCATCGCTTCCATGCTGGTGGTCGGAATTCTGACCTGGTTCGGCCTTCTCGTCCTCGATATGCCACTGGCCTTTACACTTGCCCTGTTGGCGGCGCTGTTATCGTTCATTCCCAATATCGGTCCTGTGTTATCGGCAATTCCTGCGGGACTGGTGGGCCTGGAGCAGTCGGTCACCACGGCCATTTACGTAATCATTCTTTATGTCGCCGTACAGACGGTGGAGAGCTATTTCATCACGCCCCTGATCCAGCGTCGCGCGGTGCGGCTCCCGCCGGCACTGGTGATTACCATGCAGGTACTGATGGCATTTGCGTACGGCACGTTGGGGCTTTTGGTCGCCACCCCGCTTACGGTCGTGGCGGTGGTGTTGGTCAAGGTGATCTATCTGCCGCGCCGCAATGCAACCACCGCGCAATAAGAAGAGGGAGCCTGACGGCAGGCAGTGATCACGCTCAGGTCTAGTGGGGAACTACAATCTGGATCACCACCAAAGCGCGGGAAAACCGATATGTCACGCACCGATTCAAAACGGGATCGGGAGACTCCGGAGCGGCCGGAGCTCCGTCATGCAGACCTGCTCAGCCGCTGGATGGACGACATTGTTCGACTCCCCGGCGGGTTCCGGATCGGGCTCGACGGAATCATCGGACTCATTCCCGGCGTGGGGGATGCAGCGGGTGCAGTCGTCTCGTCGGTCATCGTGGGGCAGGCCGCCCGCTTCGGAGTCCCGGCGGGCGTTCTATTACGCATGATCGGCAATATCCTGATCGAGACGATCATCGGCTCGATACCGGTTTTGGGCGACTTGTTCGACTTTGCCTGGAAGGCCAACCTGAAGAACTTCGACCTGCTGAAAAGACACATGGGCGAAGCCAGCGTCGGCGAACGGGGAACCCAGCGGCTTGCGTACACGATTATGGCCGTGGTTGCGCTCGCCATCCTGGCGGTGATTGCTCTCGTCTACCTGTTTGTCCTGATGCTGGCAAAACTTTTTTGAGGGGCAACTGTTCACTCCCCCGTCATTCCCGTCATTCCCGTCACTCCCCCGTCATTCCCGTCACTCCCCCGTCGTTCCCGTCACTCCCCCGTCATTCCCGCGTAGGCGGGAATCCAGAGTGGTAAGGAAAACCACCCCCACGCCGCCAAGGACCCCGTCGTTCCCGCGTAGGCGGGAATCCAGAGAGTAGCGGCATGGCTATGGATCCCCGCCTGCGCGCCTGCGCGGGGATGACGAATCGCCTGCGCGGGAATGACGAATCGGCTATGCAGTGCATGATCACCCGGGCGAGCAGTTACCTGACGGGCAGAAAATTGATTCAGACCCGCACCAGCGTGACTCCCACCGACGTGTAGGGATAGCCGTGAAAACGCCGCATTACCGGCTTGGTACGCTCCCAATCGACCCGCAAGTCCAGTTCTCCCTCTAGCCGCCAACCGGGGGCCTCGAGAATGTGCTGCTTCAGACGTTCGGCATCGAAGAAACTCCACTCCACCGGGAATGGTCCCCCCTCCCCTTCATACCGGATGGAGGCATTGGCGTCTTCATAGTAGTCCGTGGTCAACAGCAGACGCCCGTTTGCCCGGATCACCCGATGCATTTCCGACAAAGCCGCCGCCATCGCGCCAAAACCCAGATGTTCGATGACCGATATGCAGAACACGGCATCAAAGGCACCATCCACGAACGGCAGCCTGCCCAGATCGCCGCCCACGTAGCCGACGCTTACCCCGTGAACCCGATCCAGCCCTGGCGGGGGTGACAGGTCCAGAGCGGAAACCCGGTAGCCCTGCTCGGCCAGGTAAACCGGAAAGATGGAGGCTCCGCAGCCCGCATCCAGCACGCGGGCCCCTGGTGACAGCCGGGCGCGCTCCAATGCCCATGGGTACTCCCAGCGCTTGCTCGGATGCAGGTAAGAGATGGAATCACTGCCGGTCAACTCATCCATTCGGTCGAGCACCTGCCGAAAAGCCGGGGTTTCAAGCTCGTCCAGGTCGAGGATGCGGTTCGGCGCACGCATATTCCCTCCTCGGTTGGGTTCGCGACAAATCGAATGACGATCGTGCTAAATAGCTGTTCCGAAATCGTGTCCAAAACGCTCCTTTGGCAAAATATCGAGATACATGTAGGAGCGGCGGAAGCCGCGATTCGGCGTTTATCGCGACTCCCGTCGCTCCTACACGCATGGGACACCAATTTGGAACACGTATTTAGCAGGTCACCCTCTTCAAAGTGTCGCACACCGTTTCAACGCGGACCGTATCGATACAGCTATGCTGGTCAATCAGGCAGCGGGCCTCGATGACACAGCGGGGGGGGCCGAACCGCTTCTCCAATCGGTGGGGACAGTTCACCTGGCTGCTGAGTCCTACCGCACCCGGCGGGGTATAAATAGTGGAACTGGTAGGGCCGAATACTGCAATAGTCGATGTTCCTACTGCCGCGGCAAGATGCATCAGACCGGTATCGTTACAAAGAAGCGCGCGACAGCGTTCGATCAGCGCACCGGTGAGGCGCAGGTTCGCGGGCGGCAGAACCGCTGTGCGATCAGGATGACCGATCCCCTGTTCAAGACGGCGACCCAATTCTGGCTGATTGCCCGACAGGATCAGGACCCGGGCATCGTCGTCCTGCTCAAGCAGATCACGAGCGACCTCCGCAACGCTCCCCACCGGCCATCGTTTTAACGGAGATGACGCTACCGGTGAGACGGTATAGGGCCGGGCGGGGCCAATCATCCCGAACTGCGCCAGAAGCCTGCAGGCATGGTCGCGTTCCTCTTCCCGCAACGGCAGCTCAGGCCGGCAGCCATCCGGCACCTCGATCCCCCATCCGAGACGCACCGCTTCGCGAATCGCATCCAGCCCCTTGTCACCCTTTTCAAGGGCACGGTCTTCAAGCCCGTTACCGGTGTCGAGTATCGCCGAGGTCGAATCCCATACTACGCTCCCGAATCCCATCGTCGCATGGGAGGGGTCGATGACCACATCGAAGTCACGGGCACGCAGCCAGGCCCGGATGGCGGAACGGGTTTCCGAATCGCCGAAATCCCCCCAATGTGCCAAGCCGAAGTCATGGACGCTGACCAGCTCATCGACACGCTCGTCTCCCTCCAGCAATTCGATAGCCGGACGTGATCCGAGACCCGTAATACGTGCCTCGACCAGTTTCTCCCGTAACACGGAAAGCGCCGGCAACTGCATCACCAGGTCGCCAATACCGTAGCGGAGGCAGATCAGAACCTTGTGCGCTTCGAAGAGAGACATCTCGGAACCAGGGTCATGCGGGAAACCGTTTTTTGTAGGTTGGGGTGAGTTATACGAACCCCAACGCCGATTTGTTGGCCCTCGTTCCTCAGCGCCAACCTGCATTTTGGGGCTGATTGCTATTCTCGGACACGCTCCTGGGGATCGGACGGGGCATCAAGGCGGCCCGTAGCGGCGAGGAACTCCTCGGCATCCCACGTGGTTATCGGGGAGGTGCCGTTTGCTTCGGGTGTGCACAGATAGGTTTCTGTTCCGGGATAACCCACGATCTGCATTCCGGTGGAGCGCAGCATCGCCTCGATGCCGGCATGGTTCGGCGCCCACCAGTTGGTCCTGTCCCCGGCCAGCCGGTTTTCGATAAAAGCCATTTTGGGCCAACCCGGCTCATTCATGGCCGCACGATCATTGATATCCCTATCCTCCCCCGGATTCAGGATCTCCCGGCCCGGCATGCTCAGTGTCTGAAAAGCCAACAGCCGGCGAGCCTTGCGCGCAACGATATCCAGTCCCAACAATGGATAACGCAGATGGTAAAAGACTCCAAGGAAGAGAACGAGATCGAACTGCTGTTCGAGTTCGCTCAGCTGATAAACCTGTCGCTGAAGCAGTTGTACACGGGCGGAAAGCCCGAAGACCTCGACGGCCCATCGGGCCTGCTTCAGATAATGGGGATTCATGTCGACGGCCGTCACGTCGGCACCCCGTAGGGCCAGTTCTATCGTGTAGAAACCGGCATTGCAGCCGATATCCAGTGCGGTCCACCCCCTCAGGTCGTTCGGCAGCGCAGTCCCCAATTCCTGCCACTTATAGGCGGGAAAATCACCAAGGAAATGATCGGGCGCGGTCTGCTGTCCGTTCGGGAGGTGGAGGTTATGAAACCAGGGGCACAGCTCTTCTATCTGCCTCTCGATTTCTTCATGTCCGGTCTGATCCACATTTCACCTCGCCGAAGGGCAACTCATCGGAAAAGAAAAAACTCCACCTTCAGAACACAGGCAAACTTCCGGTATGGTTAACGCATAAAACCCGCGCTCCTCTGTCGTCAACGTCGATCGCGCTCACCGATGCGATATCGATGTCGGTACGGAGAGCCAGATCGAGCGGAATGCCGGCGTAGAATGCGATGCCGTAACGGATCGGATCCCCATGCGACACCAGTACGATCACCCCGTCCGGGGTTTCCATGCGGAGCCTTTCGGTAGCTGCAACAACACGGGCCTGTATCTCCGGGGCCATTTCGCCACCGGGAATACGAACGCCGCTACGAAATTCGTGGTAACGGCGCCATAAAAGGTTGTCCTCCATCTCAGCGAAGCTACGCCCGCTCCACTCCCCGAAATCGACTTCCAGGAGTGCCTCGTCAATCTCCACCTCGGCGTCATGGATCTCGGCGATGACTGTTGCAGTTTGCCGGGTACGCTCCATGGGGCTGGTAACCAGACGGTCGAGCCGGCGAAACTTCAGGCGTTCGGCTAGTGTCCGTACCTGCCCGACTCCGCGCCTGGTGAGGTGCAACCCCGGAATACGGCCAGTAAGCGTCTTTCCCACGGCTTCGGTTTCACCGTGGCGGATAAACACAAATCGGGTCACGAGGCCGTGACCTGTCGAACACGTGTAGTCGGTTTCACGTAGCGTTCCACCACCTCCGAAGCGAATTGGGAGAATTCGGCCAGATCGATCGGCGGACTGGTGTGGCAGGGTCGACGTCCACGGGACGGAGGGGTAAAGCAGAGGGTTAGGGTGACATCGAAATCGGCAATGGCTCGCATCTGCCGGTCGAACCACTCCAGCGCGCCCGGGCGATGCCAGTCGGCCCAACTGATGCCGGTGCGCAGCCGCTTCACGCCCAACTGTTTCAACCAACCCACAGCCTCTTCGAGACGATGATCCTCGAAATGGAACCACTGGCAAATCCCCATTTCCGGGTCAAAGTGTTCCAGCGCCGGCTTCGGTGTACCGTCATGGCGTAACAATCCCATGTAAAAGTGCCGGTAATAAGCACTGCCTTCGCTCTCCCGATGCCGTGTGGTCGCCTCCCAGCTGGGCGGCAGATCGTAAAGGCTGTACCAGAACACCCGCTCCACCCGGTCAAGCAGCAGCTCGGTCGTACGTTTCAGACCGAAAACCTGAACCTCGTCCGCCCCGAAGGTCGAAACCCCCACTTCGGTCACCCAGACGGGAAGATCCGTGACGTCTTCGATTTCCGCCACCTTGTCTGGCCAGTGATCCAACTGCCAATGGTTCCAGTCAAGGGGAAACCCATGCACACCCACCGCATCAAGTTCCCTCATTAAGCCGTACCCCGTCAGCAGACGGATAAAATTGGCGTCGATGGGAGAGATGCCCCCAAGCACCAGCTTGATCTCGGGCGCCAGCGCCCGCACGGTCACTGCGGCCCTGCGGGTCATTTCAGCGTACTCGCGCCACTCCGGGTCCATTTCGAAATCCCAGTGAGAGAGGTTGTTGGGTTCATTCCAGAACTTGATAGCCTCAATCATAATGCGCTTCCGGGAACGTTGTGGCCGGTATCGGCGGACTTCTCGTCGTTTTCCATACGATGCATCCAGCCGTTGATAAAGGCTTCGGTCAGCCGATACGCCTCATCATCGGTGTACTGGCGCGGAGGGTGCTTGCAGAAGTAAGCAGCGGGGGCATGCAGCGGCCCTGCCTGTCCCCGGTCCAGAGCTAACCGGCAGCAGCGGATCGCATCAATGGCAACGCCGGCCGAATTGGGGGAATCCTCCACCGAGAGACGAAGCTCCAGATTCATCGGCACTTCACCGAACATGGTCCCCTCCATTCGGATGAAGCAGACCTTGTTATCGTTCTGCCACGGCACATAGTCGCTGGGACCCACGTGAATGTTGTCGTCCTCGATACGACTTGCCGCCACCGATTGCACGGCTTCGGTTTTCGAAATCTTCTTGGAAGAGAGCCGCTTGCGATCCAGCATATTGAGAAAATCGCTGTTACCGCCGGTATTGAGCTGGTAGGTACGATCAATGCGCACTCCCCGGCGCCGAAAGAGATCGGTCAGCATTCGGTGCACGATAGTGGCGCCAAGCTGGGATTTGATATCGTCGCCGATGACGGGCAGACCCCGCTCTTCGAAGCGCCTCGCCCAGACCGGATCGCTGGCGATGAAGACCGGTATGTTGTTGATAAACCCGATTTCTGCATCGAGGGCGCATTCGGCATAGAACCGCGTTGCCACCTCCGAACCCACCGGCAGATAATTGACCAGCATTTCCGCGCCGCTGTCGCGGAGTATCTGTACCACCTCCCGCTGCGAGGGTTCGGCCTGATCTGCAGGCACACAACGGCGACTTTTTGGATGCTCCGCCATGTGCGGTGCGAACCCGTCAAGGATGGGTCCCATATGCACCATTGCGCCGGTTTCCGACAGATTGCTCTTAAACTCCTGCGTGCAGTTGGGCTTGGCAAACACGGCTTCCGCCAGGTCGCGTCCCACCTTTCGACTATCCACATCAAAGGCGACGACCACCTCAATATCTTCCGGGCGGTAGCCACCCAGATCGAGGTGCATCAGCCCTACGGATTCGAGATCACGTCTTTCGCGGTAAAACTGGATTCCCTGAACAAGAGAACTGGCACAATTTCCGACGCCGGCAATGGCAATCCTTATCTTCCCGCCCATTCCTTTGTTATCTCCTGGCGACACCGGTTTTGTTCCGCGCACCGGGGCCGATTCAAGTTCCGGAACCGTCAGCGGACATTCCGGGAAACGCACCTTTGTCATGGTAGGTAGAACCATCACTGTTCGAAAAGTTAGAACACCACCCCGCGATTGCAAATCATTACTGCTACGGAAATGTCGTCAAACAGGTTTGCTACTCCTTACAATTGACTCGGAAATACACTCTCAAGACCGACTTTACTCGGCTCCGAATGGCTCGTTCCGGCAGGCTGCTAGACTGGTCTGTGTACCGCACAGACAGCGGGGGAACCGGTGGAAGATGTAAGAACCCTGATTGAGTATGCGGGACTCGCCCTGGAGTTCGCGGGCATGGTAGTGATCGTCCTCGGCGCTGCTTACGCAACGGCACAGGCGATACGCCTCTGGTTCGGTGCCACTAACAGGAACGTGATCTTTTTACAATTCCGAATCCAGTTGGGCCGCGGCATTCTGCTCGGGCTGGAGTTCCTGGTAGCGGGGGATATCATCAATACCATTGCCATAGAGCCGTCCTATAACAGTGTAGGTGTGCTTGCGGCCATCGTGCTGGTCCGAACCTTTCTGAGCTTTACCCTGGAGGTCGAGATGACCGGGCGCTGGCCATGGCAGGCGGAGCCCGGGCGACCATGAACCGAAAGAACGCCATCCCTGGTATATCGATAACGCGGGCAGAAGGGATTCCATGGCACTATTCCTGAAGCTCTTGCATATCGGATTCGTGATGTTCTGGATCGCCGGAGCGCTCTATATCCCGCGCCTGTTCCGCCTCTACGACAAGGCACAGTCCACTGCCGAGGCGGAGCAGGCGATTGGCTTGGCGAGGCGGCTCTATTTCGAACTGATGACCCCCAGCGCGATCATCGCGGTACTGCTGGGGAGCGGACTGGTGTTCTTCGGCTTCGAAGGGGGCTGGCTCCCCGTAAAGCTTTCGGTGGTCTTTCTACTGGTGCTGTATCACCTCTATTGCGGCCGCATCCTCCTGAAAGAGGAAAAGAAGCAAAAGTCCCACGGGCTTTCCTACTTCAGCGGTCTCTCGCTGATTCCCATACCGCTTTTCCTGGCCATTGTCGTATTGGCGGTGGCAAAGCCCTTTTGAGCCGCGGTTGCTGGGTCCCTGGGGTCCCTGGGGTCCCTTGTCCCTTGTCCCTTGTCCCTTGTCCCTTGTCCCTTGTCCCTTGTCCCTTGTCACTCACCACTCACCACTCACCACTCGCTACTCGCTACTCGCTACTCGCCACTCGCCACTAGCCACTAGCCACTCGCCACTCGCCAGCCACTTCAAGGCTCCTCCTCTTCCGTGAGATAGGTTCCCACCAGTTCGTGAAACACCAGCTTGCCGCCAAGATAACCTGTGAAGGCCAACATCAGCATGGTGAGCGCGGAGAGAAAAACTCCCCAGGGAAACACCACCGCTCCGGGGTGGTCGAGTCGCAGCACCATATTTGCCGAGGCAAAGGAAAGCAGCGCAATGGCCGCAAGAAAATGTCCCCAGCTACGAATCTTGTTGCGGATGGCCACCACCGTCAGAAAATCGGTGATGCCCGCGATGGCGGCCGCCGCTCCGCCGACCAGTCCCGACAACACCAACCAGAAAGCGGCACGCGCCCAGAATGGGTCACCACTCCACAGGAAGGCGATGTCGCTGAACAGGGTTCCGGTAAAGAATGCAATAGGAAATGTCACCAGCATCGGGTGAAGTGGATGGCTGTAGATGGCAGCGGTACTCGGGATACGGATATCCCGGTGAAGGTTGCGCTTCTCTTCTTCCATCATCATCCGGCCTCGGTTCAAACAAGATGGGGCGATACAAAGACGACGGCATAAACGATGAGGGCCACCACCACAGCGTAGTGCCAAAGTCCCGTTGCCACGTCCACCTCGAGCCTCCGTTCCGAATCGATATGCCCTTTCCAGGAACGAGCGATGGCAAACCCGATTGCCGCCAAAGAAAAGAACAGATGAAACCAGAGATAGCCGTGCAGGATGTGGACCAGCGAAAGATAGACATGCCCGCCACGTTCAGGGTAGGCATCGGCCAGCCAGTCCAGCATCAGGAATGGATAGGCCGCTCCCAGCACGAAAGTCACCGCCAGGCCCAGCCGAAAACGACGGTAGGCCCCCCGCCGGTTGGCCGCCACTGCAGTCCACAGTACGAGGGTCCCCGCAATCAGCAGGAGCAGCGCCAGAAGCGGTGCATTCATCGCCGCCTCCACCTTGAAGAACGATGGAGGCCAGGGTGGCGAGACCGTCCAGAGGAAATAGTACGCAAACAGCAACGAGGCAAACACTATCGCGCTGGAGACCAAGGCAAGACGGGTTCCCCACAGACCGGGGGCCTGTCCGCTGCTGCTTTGGTTGGGAAGGTGCAGCCCGGCGCCCGCCTCGATACGTGCCGGTGAATCCCGGTAGGCCGCGCGCCATGCCCAGACAAAAAACACCGCCACCAGCGCCATCCCGGCCAACCCGGAAAGCCAGTAGCGTCCCGCCAGTATACCCGCCAGCGCGATGATGCCGGCAACCGCTGCCCACCATGGCTCCCAGCTCTGATGCGGTAGCCGAATCACCTGCTCGGGAATGGCGTCGCCGGCACTCGTCCCGATGGTTTCGCGCCGGGCTGCCGACGGATCACCGAGGAAGTGCTCGCCCCGTTCGCTGGCCTCGATGGTGCCCTGCTGGTCCCAGAGCGGATAACGCCCGGTCACCGGCGGGATGCTGATGAAATTGAACGGCGGGACCGGCAGACGCAAACCCCACTCCAGGGTCCCGGCACCCCAGGGATTGCGTTTTCCATTCTCGCCAGGCCGGAAACGCAGATACAGATCGACAGCGACCGCGGCAATGCCGGCGGCCAGGAGAAATCCGCCAGCCGTGGAAAAGAGGTTGAGCCATTCCCAGCCGAGTCCTTCCGGATAGGTATACACCCGCCGCGGCATCCCCACCAATCCGGTGAGGTGCATCGGGAGAAACGTCAACTGGAAACCGGAGAACACCAGCCAGAACCCGATTTTGCCTACCCCGACCGAGACGTTGCCACCGGTCAGCAGGGGTAACCAGTAGTAGATCCCGGCGATCAGGGGAAAGACCATGCCACCGAACAGGACATAATGCAGGTGGGCCACGACGAAATGGGTGTCGTGAACCTGCGCATCGAACGGCACCAGGGCGACCATCACCCCGGTGAGGCCACCGAGAACGAACGTGAACAGGAACCCGAACACATACAGCAGCGGCAGCGCCATTACCGGACGGCCGTACCAGAGCGTGGCAATCCACGCGAACACCTGGATCCCGCTGGGGATCGCGACGGCCATGCTGGCGGCGGAGAAAAAACTCAGCGAAAGCCGCGGGATCCCGGCCGTATACATGTGATGGACCCACAGACCGAAGCTGAGGAAGCCGGTCGCGATGACGGCAGCCACAACCCACGCATAGCCGACCACCGGGCGGCGCGCGAAGGTCTCGACCACCATCGTGACGATACCGGCCGCGGGCAGGAAGATGATGTAGACCTCCGGGTGGCCGAAGATCCAGAACAGATGCTGCCACAACAGCGGGTCTCCTCCCCGCTCCGGGTCAAAGAAGACAAAGCCGAAGTTACGCTCCAGCTCCAGCAGGATGCTGCCCAGTATCAGTGGGGGGAAGCCGAACAGGATCATGAAGGCGACCACCAGGATGTACCACGCGAACAGCGGCATCCTCCCCATCGACATTCCCGGTGCACGCGTTTTGAGGATCGCGACGATCAGTTCGATAGCCGCCGACAGCGCCGAGACCTCGACAAAGGTGACCCCCAGCAACCAGAAATCCGCCCCCATCCCCGGAGAAAACAACTTGCTGTTCAGCGGCAGGTACATGAACCAGCCTCCGTCCGGTGCGGCATCGAACAGAAAGCTGAGGTACAGGAAGATGCCCCCGAACAGATAACACCAATAACTGAACGCAGAAAGCCGCGGGAACGGCAGGTCACGTGCCCCGATCATTTTCGGGATCAAATAGATCGCGAACCCTTCCATCACCGGGACCGCGAATAGAAACATCATCGTGGTCCCGTGCATGGTGACCAGCTGATTGTAGGTATCGTTGCCCAGTTCGACGCCGCCGGCCGTGGCCAACTGACTGCGAATGGCCATCGCAAGGAGGCCACCGATGAGAAAGAACACCAACCCGGTGGCAAGATAACGCCGGCCGACGGAAGTGTGGTTGACCGCACCGGCCGCGCGCCAGCCGGGCAGCGTGCGCCAGAAGGCGAAAAAGCGATCGTAGAGCTCGTTGGAGTTGGCGCCGCCCATCATTCAAGGCTGTGGAGGTAGGCGGCCAGATCGCGAACGACCACATCGTCAAGATGCGAAAAGTCTTCCATCCGGTTGCCCGGTTTGACGCGCTGACTTGCGGAAATCCAGCGTGCCAGATTCTCCCGGCTCATCGGGAGGGTGCCGGCCGCGATGGTTCGGCGGCTGGCCACGTGGGTCAGGTCTGGTCCCTCATCCCCCCGTGCGGGGGTGCCTCGAATGGTGTGACAATCGGCGCAACCGATCCGTGAGAAGTGCTCCCGGCCGCGGTGAACGGGCTCATCGACCGGAGCCGACACCGGCTGCCGCTGCCGGGCAAGCCACGCATCAAAACGCTCGACCGGCTCGGCAATCACCTAAAAGGCCATATGCGCATGCTGGGCGCCGCAGAATTCGGCACACTGGCCCCGGAAGGCGCCCGGCTGGTCGGCATGCAGATCGAGGGAATTCTCATGACCCGGAATGGCGTCCTGTTTTCCGCCCAGCCGCGGCACCCAGAAGCTGTGAATCACATCGGCACTTCGCACATTGATCCGCACCGTGCGACCAACCGGAATGTGGATCTCATTCGCGGTCACCACCTCCGCACCACCACCACCGGGGTAACGAACCTCCCACCACCACTGGTGCCCCGTCACCTCGATGTTCATCGGTTCCGACTCACCGCGGAACAGTGGGTAATCGATTTCGAACCCGTATATCAGCAGTGCCGTCAAGATGACGACGGGGAACAGCACTCCTCCGCCGAGAATAAACCAGCGCCCAGGCCGGTACTGCTTCTCCGCGGGAGTCGCACGCAGTGCAATCAGCGCCAGCACCATCACCAGCGTCAGAATCACCAGCGAGCCCGAGAAACATCACCCACCAGACCGAGGCGATGGCCTGCGCGGAGGGTCCTCCCGGGTGCAGGGCCGATTGGACCAGGTCGCAGGCCGCAAGCAACGGAACAGCTAACAGCAGGAGAGCCCTAGGAGCCTGTCCGAGAATAGCGACCGTCACGAGGGCAAGACTGATTGAGTCAGATTTTTCGGTCATTTGAGGCGAATAGTGGTTCTATTTAACGAAAATGAGCGGGAAATCTGGCCAATCAGGCTTGGCCGCAGTAGGTCAGTCTATTCTCGGACAGGCTCCCAGGAACATACTGAAAGAAAAAAGGCATACTCGAATCCATGAGATTGCCCGGTTAAGGATAGCTGCCGGGACCTCTCCCGCCATCTAAAGGGCCCCGCCCCTCGGGCGTCCCTCACCCGCACGTTTACACGGTTTTTGTGCTTTGCTTTTGTAAGATCTGACCCGAAGATTTCATAAATTTGTGCCGAGATCGCTTAGGATATTTGGTTTCACAAGGAAATTTCCGACGTTTTGCCGGGAGCAAAACGGGTCGTCCGTAGGACGCCCGCAGGGGCGTGCCATGGACGGCACGCAACAAGGAGCGGCGTATCGGCGATTACGGCCGACTGAGAAAATATTCCTTGTGGGGCCAAGAGACAAGCGCGATCGGTGCAAATTTGTGAAAGATTCGGGCTAAGCGCCTGGAGGCATCTTGCGATTGCAGAAACGGGCCGAAACAGCGCTGGGGATGCTCTCTCCCCTGCTGCTGTGGAGCATCTATTTCCTCGTGGTCTACGTATTGGTAGCCATCGCCTGTGCGCGGCTGAGCGAGACCGGCTGGGTACGCCCGATACTGTGGGTTGTGAGTACCATTGCCACCGTTGGGGTACTGGGAACAGGCTATCTCTTCTGGAGCGGCCTTCGGCAGGGGGCCACCTCACCGACGAAATCGAACATCGAGCGCCGCACGCGACTACGGGTGGGACTGTTCATCAGCATCGTTTCCCTGATTGCAGTCATCTGGACGGCGCTCCCGACCCTTTTCCTCCAACCTTGCGAATAGATGGCGGGTCGAATTTTGCGCATTCCTTACACCGACTCTGGCCGAAGTCACTTCGAAGTCGTATCGATCTGCGGCGGCAATTTCGTTCAAGGCTATCGCGGAGCATTTTCCTTCGTCTCCTTACGATGAGTGTCCATGTAATTGTTACTGCCAGGTAACATCTCGCCCCCCTGCGTCACGATCGATGGCGCTTCTGTCCGTCAGCAGAAACACTTCCGGTTGCAAGCATTTGGCGTTACAAACGCCAAGGTCGGCCCTATCATGCGGCCCTTGACGTTACCGTTCGGTAAGGGCCCCTCTGCCTTCGCATTACTGTTAGGTAACATCTCACCCCCTGTATCGCGATCGATGGCGCTTCTGTCCATCAGCGGTACCACTTCCCCGCGCTTTAGCGCGCGCCACCCGAAGGGTTGGCACGCATTTCGCATTTGGCTCTATAGACGCCAAGGTCGGCCCTGTCATACCGAAAGGCGTCTCCGGCAGTCGATCGAGGTTCGATCTCATCAATGGGGGAAAGAGTACTCATGAAAAACAATAACCGTAGCGCACGTGATATGAACTGGCTGAGGATAACCGCACTGGCCGGCGCCTGCGCATTGGCCACACCCGCACAGGCGCTGCAGCTGAACATCTATGGAGTGGGGCACGTGTCGGCCGATAGTGTCGACAACGGCACCGATAGCGAATCCTTCATCGCCAGTAACTCCTCACGCCTCGGTTTCCGTGGTAATCACGAACTGGGCAATGGTCTGGCGGCGGTGTTTCAGTATGAGGCCGGAGTGGACCTGACCGGCCAGGGCGGCAACGACGGCAACGGGGCCGCGGCCGGTTCCACCAGCGATATCTTCACAGCGGCACGGGACTCCTACGCAGGTCTTTCCGGGGGCTTCGGTAGCGTCGTCGCCGGTAAGGTGGGCGGCCTGAATCAATGGCTCTATGACTACAACCTGTTTGGCGATCAGGTGGGCGACCTGGGCAATGTCTGGGGTGGCAGTGGTCTCCCCGGTCGGGTGACCGATGCCCTGCAGTATCAAACCCCGAATGTCGGCGGCCTCTCCCTGGGGCTCACCTACGTCCCTGATGAAGATGCCGACGTGAGTGAGGATGTCATCATCGCCAAGGCCGATTACGCCACAGGAGGACTCAATCTGGGAGGGGCCTACACGCAGCTGGGCCAGGATGACCCGGTCAACGACGATGACTGGACCGTGGTCGCCGTGACCGCCAGTTACGGGTTTGACCGATTCACGGTCGGCGGCGGACTGCAGAGCGAGACCGACATCGGTGGCGTTTCCGGCGCCGATCGCAGCAGCTATACCGTGGGCGCGAGCGCAAAAGTTGGTGCCAACGGTCTGTGGAAGGCGCAATACGCCACCAGTGATCACGATAATGATGATCAGGACGCCTCTCAGATCGCCATCGGCTACGACCACGCGGTTAATGACTACACCACCGTCTATGCCGCCTACGCCGCAGTGGATAACGATGACGCCGCGGCGATTACTGCCAACAATTACGGTCACGGCGATGCGGTAACACCAGCATTGGGAAAAGATCCGAGCGCGTTCTCACTGGGTATCGTCATCAAGTTCGATGCGGGCCTCATTTAGGCGCGTCGAATGGCCTTGCACCAGCCGGCCATCTTTGTCGGACGGGTTGGGGTGAAGTCGGGAAAACGCAATCTCTAGCGATGAAAGTTGCGGCAGGGAGGCCGCTCCTCGTCGGGGGAAAGGGCCTGACGGTGACGCCCAGCCCCACGTCAGCGGACCCTCAGCTGAGGGTCGACCTCGACATTGGTGACGCCGTCGACCGAGAGGGGATGTCGTGGGCTGTCGCGGAACAGCCCTGGAGGCCTTGCATCTTGCTCCGTAAGCTACACCCGCCTGCCAGCTGCCAACCTAATGATTGCTTTCAAAACCTGTCTCCGCCGACAACGCCGGAGGCGCCGAATTTGCCTCCGTTCAGGAGCGCACCGATGCGGCAAAGCAGGCGGACCATCCCGACGAGATCCAATCACAACCCGGCCGTCTTCTGCCCTTCGCCGACAACCCGCGCTATCCGATGCCCAAGGGCTTGCCCCTTTACCTCCCCGATTACCTGGACCTGGTGGACTTCATCGGACGGCGCACCAAGACTCATCCAGGCAAACCCGCTGCGCATCCCTTCCATCGACTCTGGCCGACGTCGCATCGAAGCAGCACCGACCTGAGGCGGCAATACCGTTCAAGGCTATAGCGGGAGCATTTTCCTTCGTCTTCTTACGATGGCTGTCCATGTAATCCCCAAGAAAATGACCGGCCAACCAACCCTCGGTTGGTGCATCATCGGTCCCACTAGAAATGCAATTTTAAGCCAGAAATGGGGCCTTTAAGCCAAAACCACGGCCATTTTCAAGGCAGAATACCTTTCTATTCAATGCATTGCGGTGGTCCGACCCCGCTATGATGTCGAGCGCCGCACACGACTCCGGGTGGGACTGTTCATCAGCATCGTTTCCCTGATTGCAGTCATCTGGACGGCGCTCCCAACCCTTTTCCTCCAGCCTTGCGAATAGATGGCGGTTCAATTTCTGCGCATTCCTTCTCGACTTCTGCCAAAGTCCCATTGATCTGAGGCAATGCCAATCATGGCAATTGTGACCCTTTCCTTCGTCTCCTTACGAGCCGTACCCCCTGCTGCGCAGGCCCAAATCAGTGACGAACATTTAGCCGTCATTTGCGAGCACCACCCGCCGCTCCGCGGCCCCCGAATCGGTGACGAACGTTCAGCCGTCGTTGCGAGCCGTACCCGCCGCTGCGCGGCCCCGAATCAGTGACGAACTCGTAGCCGTCATTGCGAGGAGCCCCAGCGACGCGGCAATCTGGGGTTTGGGAGCGGGAGATTACTTCGTCGCCGGGGCTCCTCGTAATGACAGCGGGGGGAAGTTCTTCAGAAGTAGCGGTAGAGCCCTGTTTCACAATTCTTGCTGCCGGGGTTAGTGCATCCCCGGTCACGCTGGGGTAGCGATTTTAGTCCAGAAATGGGGTTTTTAAGCCCAAAATACGGCTATTTTCAAGCCAGGATATCTTTCTATTCAACGTATTACGGTGGTCCGACTCCGTTCTGGAAAGCCGACCCCGTTCTGGAAAGTGGTCCGACCCCGTTCTGGAACTGAAGTGATGGTGGGGGCGTCAGAGTATAGTTTGCAATTTTATTTCTTTGGGTACCTAAAGTATCCTTTCTAGAAAATATTCAAACTAAACGGCTTGCGTGCGGTTTAAGAATTTGAAAATATGGCAACCATGAGTAGCCAACATTCATCCAAGTTAAACCAACTCCAGCGCCGCCTTCCGGCCAGATTGCCAGTGACCTACGCCTGGCTCCAAGAGCAGGGATATAGTCGATCTCTGGTTAAGAAGTACGTCCGTAGCGGTTGGCTTGCCAGCCCGGCTCGCGGCGTGTTCTACCGTACCGATCCGGAACTCCCACTCCGATGGATGGATGTCATCCGCTCACTCCAGCATCTATTACGCTACGAGCTGGTCATAGGCGGCTTTACCGCTTTGGAGCTCGCCGGCTACTCGCACTATGTAAGTGCCGGACAATCGACCATCCACGTCTATGGCCCTAAACACCCACCCACTTGGGTTAACCGGCTGGAAATCGACGTAGTATTCCAATATCACCGACAATCGGTGCCTTCCACCCTTTCCACCGAACAAAAAGTTGAAGGCACAGCGCTTCGGGCAGCTACCCAGGAACTGGCGGCGCTTCAGCTCTTGGAAGAGCTGCCGAAAGCCTCCTGGCACCAAGTCGATATGGTTTTCGAGTCCCTAACCGACATGCGGCCATCACTTTCCCATGAGGCCCTGACCCTGGCATCTGTAAAAGCTCGCCGCCTCTTCTTCTGGTTCGCCGAACGCCATGGGCACGCGTGGGTCCGGTACCTGAACCGCGAACGCGTGGACTTGGGCCACGGCAAACGTCAGCTAACGCCCGGCGGCCATCTCGACCCGAAGTACCTCATCACAGTCCCACGTGACATGGCGCCCCGGTCGGGTGAAGGCTTTCACCCATGATAGCGCCACAGTACAAGCAACAGGTTCGGCTCCTTATCAGGGTGCTGCCCTCGATAGCCCGCGAGAGCTGCTTCGCCCTGAAGGGCGGTACGGCAATCAACCTGTTCGTCCGGGATCTGCCCCGGCTGTCGGTTGATATCGACCTCGTCTATCTCGGCAATGACGAGCGAGCTGAAGCGTTGGCAGCAGTAGCCGCAGCTTTTGGACGGATTAAGGAAGACGTGGAGCGCCGTATTCAAGGCAGCACCGTGACCATCGCCGCTGGAGGGGGATCACCCCGTATGCTCGTCCGCGCAAACGCGGCGCAGGTAAAAGTAGAGCTATCGCCCGTCCTGCGTGGCACGGCATTCCCCTCTTCTCTCAAGAGGGTCGTCCCAGCCGTCGAACAAGAGTTCGGCTTTGCAGAGATGTTGCTGGTGTCGCACGAAGACCTTTACGGCGGTAAGTTGGTTGCCGCCCTTGACCGGCAGCACCCACGCGACCTCTTCGATGTACATTTGCTGTTTCAAAATGAAGGTCTTTCAGAAGACCTCATCCGAGGTTTTATCGTCTATCTAATCAGCCATAATCGACCTTTTTCGGAGGTCTTGGCACCGAACCTTGCACCCCTGGAGCCTATCTTTGTAACCGAGTTTCAAGGAATGACTCGCGAACCGATCGGTCTTGAAGACCTCGTGTCTGCTAGAGAGCGACTTATCCGCGAAATAAACGACAAGCTAGGCCCGGAACACCGGAAGTTTCTTCTTTCGTTCAAAGACTTGGAACCTGACTGGGACTTACTTGGTCTCCCTGGAATCGCTGAATTACCGGCGGTACGCTGGAAACTTCGGAATATTAGCAAGTTTTCGTCTACTGACAGGGCCGCGTACATGAAGGCACGAGATAAACTTGCTCGAATACTTCGCCTAGCCTGACCACATGGCTTACAGAGCTCGGTCCTTCATGTTGCAATGATGGAAGCCCCCGCTGGACAGGCGCTTGCGGCCGTGATGGAAGTCCACGCTCCCCCTGCGTATGCTCATGAGATCGCCATTAAGGGAGAAGCGTTATGCACGACGGGTTCGGTTTCGGCTTCGGCGGATTCATGTGGATTTTCTGGATACTGCTAATCCTCCTCGTCATCTGGGCGGTAGGCGCGTTCCGCGGTGGCGAGCCACGCGCAACCCGCCGGACACCGCTACAGATCCTGGAAGAGCGCTACGCGCGGGGCGAAATCGACAAGGAGGAGTTCGAACGCAAACGCGATGATTTGAGGAGATAGCGCTATGGTCGAGAGCGTCAGCCGGGGCTTTCGCTTACGGGAGGTGAACGATAGCGCCATTGACGTGGCTCAGAGTCTGCCCGGAGTCCTCGCCGCTCGGAACGCCGGCGCGGGTAAGCTGAAGGTGACCTATGACATTGCAGAGACCGACTACCGGACGCTGCAGGAGGCGCTACGCCGACACGGTTACCTAGGACCGACGGGCCGTCTTCAGCGCCTGCGCGACAGCTGGTATCAATTCCAGGACGAGAATCGGCGGGCCAATCTGGAACACAAACCCGCCTGTTGCAGCAAGCCGCCGCCCGGTGCCTCCCGCCGGAAATAACCACGCCGCCCAGACGTGCCTACCACGGTCCGCCCCACTAAAGAGACTTGGCTGATGGAATACCCGGTTCTCACCGCTGCCGTCGTCCTGCTGGCTGCCTCCGTCGCCGTCCTGACCCTGTTCCAGCGGCTCGGCCTGCCCGTGCTGCTCGGCTACCTTCTTGTGGGCATTTCTCTGGGCCCCTCCGGCATCTCTTGGGTGCCGCATACGGAGGACCTCCACTTTCTGGCGGAATTCGGGGTGGTGCTACTGCTGTTTACCATCGGCCTCGATTTTTCCGTCAGCATCTCTGGAGGCTGAAGGGAGCGCATCCCCCTATAAGGTGAGATCGCAAAGACCCCAATAAACGATTCCTTGTCGCTTCTTCTGTCTCATAATTAATAATTGGCCCTAACATCTCCATGACTTTTTTATCCACTAACCACGGTTTCGGATCTGGGCGCTTTTTCGTGGAACTTTTCGGGGCTTTTATCAGAAAAGTTATTGGTTCACCTTCGCCTTGGCTTTCACCTTGATAAACGATGGAAGAACTGGGAATTCGAATATTGAAGCTATGCTTGAAAAATCCTATGAACGATGATGCCATTTCGAGTCTTGTTTCAGCACTTCCCGCGCCGAGACCGGATCGCGCTCTTCAATATTTCCAAAAGTCAAAAAGAGATCTGTTTCTTTTGCCTCTGATGCAAACTTTCCTTCATTCGGATCATTTTCAAGTCGTGTTACGAAGCTTTCGGAATAGCTAACAAACTTCTCATTTGCATTTTTGGTAATTAGCTTACCGGTTTTGGAGGCACAAAATACAACGGTATATTGTTGGAGTTGAGGCTCAATTGCCTTAACAAACTCATCAAATGCGTCAAGGTTGCGCACTTCTTTTTTTCCTAAAAAGAACTCATTAATTTGCTGATACAAAAACTGGGCGACAACCCTTTCCTTATCGACTCAGTAAGCAGGTTGGCGGACAAATTATAAATCTTTTCTTTTTGGTTTGGCTTTTTAAGCGTAGCGCGCAGTTCGGACAATAGTGAATCGTATAAACCTCTGGCTAGCACATTATGGATTGCACTAGCCGTCAGAGCAATCTCGCGAATACCTTTTTGTTTTGGATGCCAATTACGAAGCGTCGATAGAAGCGAACCATATCGAGTTCCGAGTAATGCTCTGGACTCTGCATCTTTCTCTAATGCATCGACTAATTCTTCTTTAATTGAAACGAGCCTACCCCATGCAAGCATTTGCATTTCACACAGTTTATAGGTGTCAATTACTTCTTGACACAATCCTGGTGCATTCAGCATTTTGAATCGATACGAATCCACCGAATAGTCGAAAAGCATCTCCTCCCAACGCTGAGCAAAGTAAAGCAACCCTGAAAGGTCCTGAATTCATTGGGCCAATTTGAAAGGTTTGGATTCTTCATTTTTCAGCTAAGCTGCCGATTTTCCTGCGTGGATAGGTGGCCGCTCGCCGCATAACAGTTATGCGGTGGCGAACCATACGTATAACCGCCGAAAGTCGGTGAGAGCGAGAACGTGATTGGCACCAAGGAATCGACCGTGTTCCGGTTGTGCGCAGTCCGGTAGACGCGCCGGCGAAGAGATAGGGACGAGGTCGATATATTGAATGGACGCGCCGAAAGGGTTCAGCTTTGCGTGACGACGACAGCTTGGTCGGCGTCGACTGGCTGGGGAAGCAGGGATTATGATGTCGGACCCGGGAGCGGCTGCCATGGCGATATCCATCTCTTCGTCTTTGCGACGCCTTCGGTTCCGGTGGCGTCTGGGCAAGGGATGACATTATCGGTTAGGCGGGGTATGGCAAGTTGGGCGATGGATGACAGCGCTGTCCGGGTGCGTTGAGGACGGCACTCTGGAAAGCGGGGGTTGGATTTTTGGGGAATTCCGAAGGGTGTCAACCGGTCGGGGGGTCGCTCGGGGGTCAATCGGGTTGGGAAAAATGAGCGCGTGCTTCTGAAAGCCGACTCTGACTCGAACCTTGGCTCTTGGGCTCGAATTCTCGGAAATCCATCATTTGAATGGCGGAGAGGGAGGGATTCGAACCCTCGGTACCGGTTAGGGTACACACACTTTCCAGGCGTGCTCCTTCGACCGCTCGGACACCTCTCCAATCATGACTTCCTGCCGGGGCGGCGCGCTAGCAGCGTTCCGGAGTTCGGAATAACAGACCCGCCCGTGGAAGACGCGAAAGGTTAAACCAGATGGATGGCAGACGCAAGGCCACCAGCCCTACCCTAAACTGGATCCGTCGGTCAGGCCCCGAACTTCTTCAGACGGCCGGCATTGGCCAGTGCCAGTCCCATGAGGTGCAGGCCGGGACGAAGCCCGAGGCTGCCGGTCGCACAGGCCATTTCATCGAAGTGCTGGGTGGCGTCGATGCGGGCGTATTGGGAACGGATCAGGGTCGGGACGGGGTGCCAGCTGTGACGCCCCATTACCGCCGGGGTCGAATGGTCGGATGTGATGACGAGCACATCCGGGTCGATGGCCAGCACGCGCGGTAACAGACGGTCCACTTCTTCGATGACGGCCACCTTGGCCACCCAGTCACCATCCTCTCCCGCCTTGTCGGTGCCCTTTACGTGCAGAAAAAACAGGTCGATGTCTTCATCGTGATACCGCTGCTGCAGGACTTCAAACATGGCTTCGACACTTTCGGGGCGGGGCCCCAGCTGCATTCCCAACAGGCGGGAGACCCCGCGGTACATCGGATACTGCGCCAGGCAGAGGCCGCGCAGACCGAAACGCTGCTGGATGGACGGAAGGGGTGAATAGCGCTGAAAGCCCCGCAATAGGAGGGTATTGGCCGGTTCTCCGGCAAGCGCCCGGTGGGCCTGCTCCAGGAAACGGTTGACCAGTTCGGCGGTTCGGCGCGAGCCCTCATCCTGCGCCTCCGGCGGCAAGGGTTCACGACCGGTCGCCTGCGGATCGGTATCAGTCAGCTCGCCACCGAGCCCTTCGCCGCGCAGCACAAGCACGGCCCGATGCTCGCTGACGGTTTCCAGGTAAAGCTCGCCGTCAAATTTCAGTTCGAGAGAGTCCAGCACCTTTTTGCAGAGGTGACGGTTCACGTTCGAGTCCAGGCGTCCGGCGCGCCGATCCACCACCTTTCCCGCTTCACTCGTGGCGAAATTGACCCGGGCGGCCACATCCCCTTCCCGTAGTTCGAAATTGACGCCCAGTGCCGAAAGGACTCCGCGTCCTATGCGGTAACGGAGCGGATCGTACCCGAACAGGGCCAGGTGACCCGGTCCGCTGCCGGGCGTGATCCCCGGCCCGACCGGCTCCATAAGGCCCGTTTCGGAGGCCGATGCGATGCGATCGAGATTGGGTGTTTGTGCCCCCTGAAGCGCCGTTCGGACCGTAAACGGGTCCGCCAGGCCGCCACCGCCGTCGAGGACCAGATAGACGATCTTCCCACCGTCCTGTACCAACCCCTCCCAAACATCACTGATGTCGCCATATTCCGTCATTTCGGCACCTGAACGTCTTATGCGGTTTCCCTACTGCAAAAGGTCCGTGTCCTTACCATAGCCGGCGATGAAGGACCGGGCACAGCCGGCGCTGCATGGAAGGAGACACCCTGTGACGAATCCAGCCAAGAAAGACCCAGTAATTCACTTGACATTAACCGGCTCGCCAGCAAAGATGTATTGACCATACATGTTATTGGGAGAGGATTTCATGATGCAGGAAACGGTGTGGCTCATCACCACGGTCTCAATCGCAACCCTCGCGGCCGTGTTTGTCTGGGTGATCACCCGCTCGCGTCAGCGAGCCGAGTACAAAACCATCCAGCAATCCGGCTACCGCTGGCGGAAGCGGCTGTTCGTAGCGCTCGCCGCAGCCGGTATTCCGCTGATGGGAGTCACTCTGATGAAAATGCCCTATGCCGCCGCCACAAACGCCGACGCGCAGGCGCTGCACGTCGACGCCATGGGCTATCAGTGGTACTGGGAAATCAGCGAATCAGAGGCGCAGGTCGGTCAAACCGTGGTGTTTCGGGTCGAAAGCGCCGATGTAAACCACGGCTTCGGTATCTACGACGAGTCCATGCGCCTGGTTGCCCAGACCCAGGCGATGCCGGGCTATACCAATGAACTGGTCCACGTCTTCGACCAGCCCGGCACCTACCAGATCCTCTGCCTCGAATATTGCGGCGTAGCCCACCACCAGATGAAAGCCGAATTCCAGGTGCTGACGAATCAAGAAGAAGGGGGAGCATGATGTCCCACGCAAACGAAAGCGGGAATACCCAACCGGCCCAACCGCTCGTGAACATCTACGTCGGGGTCAGCGCCGTCGTTCTGCTGTTGATGATGATCGTGGGTCTGGTGATGCGCCTTGCTCAGGGCGAGATGCTGGATATCTCACCGGGTTTCTTCTACCAGCTACTCACCGTCCACGGTGCCGGCATGGTCGGTATCGCTGCCCTGGGTTCAGCGGCGATCATGTGGTACTTCGCGAGCCGTTATCTCGACCTGTCGCGGACCCTGTTTGTCGCGAACCTGCTCCTGTTCCTGGTGGGCGTAGTGATGATCCTGGGAAGCATTCTGGGCGGCGGTTTCGCCGCCGGCTGGACGTTCCTCTATCCACTGCCGGCCAAGGGCATGGGACTCTGGGGCACGGGAGCGGCAGCCCTGTTCCTGGGCGGTCTGCTGCTGATCGGCACCGGGTTTCTCATCCTTCACCTCGATTTTGCACGCGCCATCACTCGCCAGTACGGAAGCCTGGGACAGGGGCTGGGCTGGCCCCAGCTGTTTGGCCGCGATTCGGGTGAGGCGCCGCCCCCGACGGTGGTCGCCAGTACCATGGTCACCATCGTAAATATTCTGGGGATTACCGCCGGTGCGGCGATTCTGGTCATGAGTCTGGTCAACCTCTACGTGCCCAGCTTCACCATCGATCCCCTGCTCGCCAAAAACCTGATCTACTTCTTCGGGCACGTGTTTATCAACGCCACCATCTACATGGCCATCATCGCGGTCTACGAGATCCTGCCGCTCTATGCCAAACGGCCCTGGAAACCCAACAAGGCCTTCCTGGCGGCCTGGACCGCATCCACCATCATGGTCTTGATTGTCTATCCGCACCATCTGCTGATGGACTTTGCCATGCCTACCTGGATGATGGTCATGGGGCAGGTCATCTCCTATACCAGCGGGCTTCCGGTACTGGTGGTAACCACTTTCGGTGCCCTGATGCTCATCTACCGGTCGGGCATGCGCTGGGATGTGACCTCCAGTCTGCTGGTGCTCTCCGTATTCGGATGGGCCGCCGGGGTGATCCCCGCCATCGTCGACGCCACCATCCGCGTCAACATGGTGATGCACAATACGCTCTGGGTACCCGGCCACTTCCACTTCTACCTGCTCATCGGCGTAGCCTCCATGCTGTTCGGGTTCATGCATTTCCTCGGGAAAGAGAGCGTGGAACAGGAGGACCGCTGGTTCGCTCGCTGGGCGTTTTGGGGCTTCATGTTCGGCTCGCTGGGCTTCGTGTTCATGTTCCTCTACTCGGGTGCGAACAGCGTGCCGCGCCGGTTTGCGGAACACCTGCCCCAATGGGTTCCCTACGATCAGATTGCCTCTGCCTTTGTGGCGGTGGTGGTCACCTCGGTACTGGTCTTTGCGCTGCAGTTTCTGGCACGGCTGTTCGCAACCAGACCGGTGGCACTGGCAACCGAAGTGAACTGATGCGAACCGCTCTGGCAACCATCCTTGTGCTGCTGACCGGAACCGGAGTGCTCTGGACAGCCACGGACGGGGCGCGCGCCTTCACCACCGAGGGTGCGCGCCGGCTGGATATCCGTAAATCCCCCCGTCCGGTCCCTGCGCTGATGCTGCAGGACCACACCGGGAGCCGGTTCGGTCTTGAACAGTTCCGCGGGAGGTGGGTGGTACTGGATTTTATCTACACCCGCTGCGCCGATCTCTGCATCACTGCCGGCAACACGCTGAGCGAGATCCGCGACGGGCTGCCCGAAGAGCGGCTGGGCCGGGGTGTATCCCTGCTGAGCATCAGTTTTGATCCGACCCATGACCAATTGCCGCAGCTGGAGTATTACGCCAGACGCTACCGCGCCCATGCCGATCACTGGTCGATTGCACGGGCTTCCGACCCCGACCGGTTACCGGCCTTGCTGGATACCTTTCAGGTGACCGTGATTCCCGACGGGTGGGGCGGCTATGAACACAACGCGGCGATGTATGTGATCGATCCCGGCGGCCTTCTGGTCGCCATCTTCGACTACGACGACCCATCAGCCGTGCTCGGATTTCTGGAGGGCCGCCCATGAAATGGATGGCCGGAGGCCTGTTGCTCTTCGGGATACTGGCACTTCCGCCGATACGCCATGCCTTCGAGCAAACCATGGCGGGCCACATGCTGCTGCAGATCCCTCTTCTGGTCCTCAGCGGCGTCTGGATCGGGTGGGGATTACCTGCCGGGAAGCGGAAAGCTTTGCAGGCGATGAACGGGTATGGCCTAACCGGACTGGCCCTGGTGGTGATCACCGCCCTCTTCTGGATGCTGCCCCGCCATCTGGATGCCTCCCTGGAAGGAACGGCGTACGAGATCGGGAAATTCCTTTCGCTACCACTCCTGGTCGGCATCCCGCTCCAGTTGAGCTGGCGCCGTTTGACGGCGATCGGCCGTGGACTCGTCTGGAGCAACCTGATCGCGATGCTGTGGGTGCTCTCCTGGCTCTATCTCAGTGCACCGGTTCGGGTCTGCAACAATTATCGCATCGATGAGCAGGCGCTGGTCGGTCAGATTCTGTTGCTACTCGGCTTTGTGATCGCGACGGCATTGACGGTTCGTGCGTTCATCCCCTCACGGCCGGCTGGCGTCGCAGCGCGGCCGCTGTCGCCATCACCTGATCCGGCGTTGAGGAAAACATGATGCGACAACTTGCGGACAAGAGACGGATAGAATCAACCGACCGGTCTCTCGATTCGAAGCAGGCTCTTCAGCCGGGTGCGTCGGGATTGAATCAGATCCTGCAGACTGTAACTGTCCAGCACTGCAAGAAAGGCGTCCCGTGCCTCGTCCAATACCCCTCGCAAACCGCAGGCCGCGGCAATGGGACAGCCCGGTTTGGCACAATCGATGATGTCGAGATTCCCCTCCATCAACCGCACCACCTCACCAACATTGATCGCAGCCGGATCGCGGCCGAGCTGAATCCCGCCCCCGTGTCCCCGGACGGTGCGGACAATCCCGGCGCGACCCAGTTCATGCACCACCTTCATGAGATGGTTGCGGGAAATGGCGTACGACTGTGCGATCTCGGAGATGGTCGCCAGTCGCTCCGGCTGGCTGCCCAGATACATCAACACGCGCAGGGCATAATCGGTGTGGCGGGTCAGGTTCATAAAGACGGGCTCCACTCGTATCGCCTAGATGCATTACAGATACTACTTATCAGTCTATTAGGTTTGCCATTCACCGACCACCACCAGGAGTGAAAGAGATGCGCTACGAGGTTTCCAAAAGCGATACTGTCAGGGCCAGGTCACCGCATGAACTGTTCTTGGTCAACCTGGTTTTCAACCACATTTTTTTGCTCATTGCAGCGCTGATGGCGACTTCCCTGCGGGGCACGGTGCTTATCGTGCCCATCGTGTCGGCAGCAATCCTTGGGTACACCCTCTGGCGGGCCAAGCGGTCACAGATCCGGGATCCCTGGTTCGTTGTCTGTCACTGGCAGATCGCCGCAAAACGAAGCCTTTTTTTCGCCGCAATGTGGGTGATCGCAGGGGCCATTATCCTGGGACTGCTGGCGATATCAGGCGGTGATCTGAAGCCGGGCCATTATGCGGTCGGTGGGGTTTTCGGGGTGCCGGTGATGGGGACCATGCTGGTCTTGATTCTCATGGAGTCAGAGGCCATGCAGCACGCCAGTAACGGCACTCTTCCCAAATGGGCACTGGAGCGCTACCCGCACCAGGAGACCAATCTGGAGTCCGCAGACCCCGCTCCCCGACCAACATCCCAATAAAAGAGCAGAGTCGGTACGTTTGAAAGAATGCACCCCGCGGCCAACCACCGGCAGGGTGCATTCCAGCGCAAAAAGGAGGATTTTGATACTATTCGGTAATTAGTGTGTGACATTGCCGTAGATGACTTCCTGTAATTCTGCTCCCTCTTTTCAGTCACCCCACCTCCGCTGATGAGGCATCCCTCGGCCAAGCATGTGCGGCGAAAAGTCGCGTGGGTACTCGCGCTGTTTTTGCCCATTGCCCCGGCCATGGCACAAGCCGCCGATGAAAATACCCCTGCTATCGGGGATTGCAAGGCAGAGGAAGCCGTCAGATTTCGCGGGGGGACGGCAAGGCTCGAAAACGACCTGTTTATCGGCAGAGACCAAAACTATACCAACGGTGTGGTATTCACCGCTGTGTCCCACGACATTCCGGGCAGACTGCAAACCAAATGCCTGCCGAAACCGGTGCGGCTGCATGCAAAATTCATCCAGTTGGTAAATCCCGGTTTCTGGTCCGATGCGGGAGACTCCGCACCCACACAAAACGTGATAGTGAAATTCGGTCAGTCCATGTTCACGCCAGAAGACTATACCAGGACCGATTTGATCCCGGACGATCGGCCCTATGCGGGCCTGCTGTACGTGGGAATGTCGTGGAACCGCCGCAAACATGAACCGCGCAGCAATCGGGAAATGCTCGATACACGCGAGGTCACATTCGGCGTTATCGGCCCGCTGTCGCTCGCGGAAGAGTCACAGAATGTGGTCCACGATATGGTCGGCAGCGAGCGATTTGCCGGTTGGGAGCATCAATTGGAGAATGAGCCGGCACTACAATTGGCCATGGACCGCAAGTTCAAGGAGTATCGGGGAACGGGCGCGGTTACGCCCGGTTTCTCTGCCGATTCGATAAGCTCACTGGGGCTGCGGCTGGGCAACATCGAAACCTCTGCAACCCTGGGTATCGAAGGACGTATCGGTTGGAATCTACCAAATGACTTCGGAACCTATCCGATCCGACCGGGCGCCGAAAATCGTCCTCCATCCGCCTCCGTCCACAGCAGCCCGAGCGGTACCCCTTCGGCAGCCCCCAGGGTACGTCCGGGTGTTCAGCTCTTTGGGACGCTGGAAGCGAAGCTCGTCGCGCATGACTTTTCACTCGACGGCAACCTCTTTCGCTCAAGCCACCGTGTCACTCGCCGACCATGGGTTGCCCAGGCTTCAATCGGGATCAGTGTTCACGGTCTGGTGTCAGGAAACGGCGTCAGGTTGGCCGTGATGCGTATCTATCGCTCACGGGAATTCGAGGAACAGCAGGCCAACCAGGCGCATGGTTCTGTAGCACTAAGCATCGAGTTCTGAGCGAATTCCGCGCTCTTGTCGACGTTAAATGCGCAAACCTCTGTAGATCGGGCTTTATAGCCTGACATGCCCTGATCGAGTTGAAACACAACCTACGGCAAACTCTCCAGATAGGGCGCCGCCCGTTCGCGCTCAGTGAATGGAACAAACGCCGGAGAGAATTGGCTTCCCCGGGTAGGGGCGAAGACGAGGGATTAGGAATTAGGCGACGCGATTGGCGGAGAGGGAGGGATTCGAACCCTCGGACGGGGATTACCCGTCACGCGATTTCGAGTCGCGCGCTTTCGACCACTCAGCCACCTCTCCTTATTTTTCTAACTTATTGTATTCCCTGTAATTTTAGCCCAAACAGGCTCATTACCGAAGGAAGCCCACTAGCTTAACGCCGATGTATTTCGGTGACAAGGCGGAAATTGCACTATATTTGTGGTTAAATGTGACCGCGCCCACAAAACCACTCATTCATGCTCACTGGCACCTACATGCGTATTGCAGCTGGCCTGCTGATGCTGCCCCTCCTCACCGGCTGTTCTTACAGCAACGAATTGGACCGGGTACTCGAAGCGGGAGAGCTACAGGTCCTTACCCGCAATGCGGCGACCACCTTTTATGAAGGTCCCACCGGTCCGACAGGACTGGAGTACGACCTTGCGAAGGGCTTTGCCAATGAGTTAGGGGTGGATCTGAAGCTGATCACCGTCGCCAGTGTGTCCGATGTGGTTTCAGAATTGCGTCAACGCCGCGCCCATTTGGCCGCGGCTGGCCTGACGATCACCGAAGAGCGTAAAAACTGGGCCCGCTTCACGCCGCCTTACCAGTCCATTAGTCAGCAACTGGTCTACCGGATCGGTACGACCGACCGGCCCGACAACGTTTCGGAACTGGATGGGACACTCGAGGTATTGGCGGGCAGCTCTCATGCCGAACGCCTTCGGGAACTCAGGAAAACCCATCCGCAACTTGCCTGGTTGGAAAATGGTGAGCTGGAGAATGAAGAACTGCTCACGCGGGTATCGGAAAGGGCCGCCGATTTCACGATTGCGGATTCCAACGAACTGCGCCTGAACCAACGTTTCTATCCGGAACTACGTGCCGCTTTTGACATCTCGGATCCGCAGGGACTGGGATGGGCCTTTTTGAAGAGCCCGGATGAAAGCCTTTACGACGCTGCGGTCGACTACTTCGAACGTCTCAAGGCAAGTGGCAGACTGGCGCAGCTGATTGAACGCCATTACGGTCATGTGGAAGCATTCGACTACGTCGGCACCCGCATCTTTATGCGCCATATCCGCGAACGGCTACCCGCTTATCGCGAAATGCTGGAAACCGCTGCCACAGAAAACGGTCTGGACTGGCGGCTTCTCGCCTCCATGGCGTATCAGGAATCACACTGGGATCCCGACGCGGTCTCGCCGACCGGGGTGCGCGGTTTCATGATGCTCACCCAGGCAACCGCACGCTACCTCGGAGTGCAAGAGCGGACCGACCTTTGGCAGAGCATCGAGGGCGGTGCCCGTTACACCCGCAAACTGATTGAACTCGTGCCGGAGCGCATCGACCGTCCGGATCGCATATGGATGGCGTTGGCGGCCTACAATATCGGATACGGCCATCTCAACGACGCTCGCATCATCACCCAGAGAAAGGGCCAAGATGCCGATGTCTGGAAGAACGTAAAGGAGAACCTGCCGCTTTTACGGAAACGTGCCTGGCACAAAAACACCAAACACGGCTATGCACGCGGCACTGAAGCCACGACTTATGTCGAGAACATTCGCAGTTACTACGACATTCTTGCGTGGCTGACGGACCAGGAGAAGTCCCCTCCCAAACGCACCCCGACCAACCTCACCATCGCCAGCCCTGCACTCTAGTGTACTGTTGCAT
>NZ_JAENYR010000027.1:8309-42108 GCF_016841685.1 Thiohalomonas denitrificans | reverse complement strand
TCCCAAACGTGAGCCGCCAAGCATCACGAATGGGAGAACTCATGAGACAAGTAGCAAGTTTAAGTCACACGCGCCGGGAGTGTAAGTACCACATAATTTTCATCCCGAAGTATCGGCGAAAGACGATTTTCGGTCATATCCGGCGAGAATTGGGAGAAGTCTTTCACCGTCTGGCGAAGCAGAAAGAGAGCCATATCGAAGAAGGTCACCTAATGCCGGACCACGTTCACATGATGATCGCAATTCCGCCGAAGTACTCGGTATCGCAAGTCGTCGGGTATATCAAAGGCAAGAGCGCGATCCACATAGCGAAGACCTATATGGAGCGGAAGAAGAACTTCGTGGGACAGCATTTCTGGGCACGAGGCTACTTCGTATCGACGGTAGGGCGAGACGAAGCGGTAATTCGGAACTATATCCGGCACCAAGAGGCAGAAGACCGTCTGGATTGACCAGATGAACTTGATGTAGGTTGCCCCCTTTAGGGGGCTCAAGGACCGCGAAGCGGTCCGTCCAGGCCGCTTTGAGCGGCTCACAAGTTAAAGCCCCCGGCTTTGCCGGGGGACGCTTACTCTGTAGCGGTGGGCTATCCGGGACACGCCGTGAATACGACCTACAGGGATGTAGGAAGTGAAGATTATGCAGGAGCCATCATCTTCCGTCCGTGTAGGCTCGACAGCGGCATCCCTGCCGCTGATGGTCCCGGATAGCCCACCGCCACAGCCTCGGATGACTGGACACCAATTCGGAACACGTATTTAGTTGTCCCCGTGTGCCCCGTGCCCCGTGGTTGGTTTTTTTTGGTTTAGGAGCACGTCAATGCTGCGGATACTGAAACAGTCGCTGGGCATCGGCCTGGTGACCGAACCGGCACCGGTGACCGACGAAATTGAACTGGAGCGGCTCGGTATCGAGTTGCGCGGCCGGATTGAGTCGCGCTTCGCCGGAAGCCTCGCAATTCGGCAGGTGGATGTCGGCTCCTGCAACGGCTGCGAGCTAGAAATCCATGCCCTCAACAACGCCTATTACGACGTCGAACGCTTCGGTGTCCACTTCGTCGCCTCTCCGCGCCACGCCGATGTGCTGCTGGTCACCGGCCCTGTCTCCCGTCACATGGAGACGGCGCTGCGCCGCACCTGGCGAGCCACGCCCGGACCCAAGCGGGTGATCGCCGCCGGCGGCTGCGCCTGTGACGGTGGCGAGTTCGGCGTCTCCTATGCCAGTTGCGGCGCGGTGGAAAACGTGATCCCGGTGGATGTGAAGATCCCGGGCTGCCCGCCGACGCCAATGCAATTGCTCAAGGGGCTGCTCGGTGTGCTCAATGCGGCCGGGGAGCGGATTTCCGATTGACCCGAAGCTCCGAACGATCGCAGCGAGTGCGTTATGTGGTGCATGAACAAGGGAGATCCCCGATGAAGCGAATCTGTCTCAAATACCTGTTGCCCGGACTTCTTCTCTCCACTCCGGCGCTGGCCGATGACCTCATCGAGGTGCGGCGCCTCTCCATGGAAATGGCCGTTGACATCGCCCAGGGCGCAGTGGAGGCCTGTCGCGAAAACGGCTATCAGGTCACCGCCGTGGTTGTGGATCGCGATGGCTTCGACCAGATGGTCATGCGCGACACCCTGGCCTCGCGCTTCACGCTGCAAATCGCCCGGGAAAAGGCCAACGCCGTGATCCTTTCGGGTATCGACTCGAGCACCTTTGGAAAAAATCGCCAGGATATCCGTGAAGAGATGAATCACGTGGATGGCATCCTGGTTCTCGAGGGGGGCGTTCCGATCCGGGCAGCCGGTTCTCTGGTCGGGGCGGTCGGCGTCAGCGGCGCCCCCGGTGGTGACAAGGATGCCTTCTGCGCCAAAGCCGGTGTTGCCGAGGTGCAGGAGCGCCTGGATTTCGCCGATTGATGCTTTGCGGCCCGCCTCCGGGTTGATGACTGAACACCGCTGCAAAGGCCGCATAAAAAGAATGCCTCAGGATCACGGGCTAGACTCGGAGAAATACAGGCAAAGGAGAAATTGCATATGGCCGTGACCATTGGTGATCCGTTGAAGATCCTGTTTGCGGTGCTTCTGCCGCCCCTTGGCGTCTTCCTGGAAGTCGGGTTGACGAAGCATTTCTGGCTGAATCTGGTGCTGACCCTTCTGGGTTACCTTCCCGGTATCGTTCATGCCCTCTACATCATCCTGAAGCGTTGATGGTGGACACTATGGCGACGGAAGAGGAGCAGCCTTACTGGACGGCCGGGGCGCCATCGGAGATTTCTGCCCCCTTACCCGGACTCACCCGGTGCGAAGTGGCCATCATCGGTGGCGGCATCGTTGGACTGACGGTGGCCGAGCGGCTGAAAAGGGCCGGGCGCCATGTCGTCCTGGTGGAAAACGGACGCGTGGGCGCGCAGGTGACGGGCCGGTCTACGGCGAAAGTGACGGCCCTGCACGGGCTCGTCTATGACGATCTCATCCGCAAGCACGGGTTCGACTCAGCAAAGGCGTATGCCGATGCCAATCTGGACGCGATCAAATACGTGGAAGAGCGGACCCGCGAGTTCAGTCTCGATTGCGATCTGACCCCTGCTGCCGCTTACACGATCAGTGAACAGGGCGCGCAGCATGAGGCCATCGACCGGGAAGTCGAAGCCGCGCAGCGACTGGGGCTTCCGGTGGAGAGGGTCACCGAAGCCAGCTCCCCGGTAGGTTTCGACAGCGGCGTGATGCTGCCCGACCAGTTCCAATTCCAGCCGTACCGTTATGCGTTCGGCCTGGCCCGGGCCGTTCACAGCGACAATGCCGTCATCCACGAAGGGACCCGCGCCTACTCGATTCGCGCCGGTCAGCCGAACGAGGTGGTCACCGACCACGGGATGATTAACGCTGATCACGTCGTGATCGCCACCAATCTGCCGTTTATGGACCGGGGACTGTTTTTTACCAAGGTGTCCCCCCGCCAGCATGTGGTCCTTGCAGCACGGCTTCCGGAAGAGACCGCGCTTGAGGGTATGTTTCTCAATGTCGACGAACCCCGCTACTCCTTTCGTCGTCACCAAAGCCCTGAGGGACCGGTGCTCATCCTTACCGGCGCAGGTAGCCGTCCCGGCCACCATTCTGCCTCGCAACGGCTCTCCGATTTGAAACGGCTGGCGGCGGAGCGTTTCGGGACCACGGATGTGCTTGGCTGGTGGTTCAATGAGGACTATGACTCGGCGGACCGTCTTCCCTATGTGGGTCCGCTGACACCGGTGACGCCAGAGATCCTGGTGGCGACCGGGTTTTCCGCCTGGGGCTTGACTAACGGCACCGCCTCCGCGCAGATGCTGGCAAGCCATATCCTGGGCGATGCGGATGTCACAAAGACACCATTCTCATCCAGTCGCTGGAATCTGCGGACCGCAGGGAGAAAATTGCTGGACATCAATCTTCATGTGGGACGGGAGTTCGTGACGGATCGGGGCAAGGCACTGGGTTCCCGCGATGCTAAAACTCTCGTAGCGGGGGAGGGCGGTATCTGTCGTCGACATGGCCGCTCGGTCGCTGCCTACCGGGATGACGAAGGCGCACTGCATCTTCTGTCGCCGCGCTGCACGCATCTGAACTGCTACGTCTCCTGGAACAGCGAGGCGCGCACCTGGGAGTGTCCCTGCCACGGTTCGGTGTTTGCCCATGACGGGCGAATGATTCACGGCCCGGCGGTACGGGACATGAAACGCCTGGATTAACCGTCTGTCAGGCGGTGGCGGACAGGTTGGGTCCATGGAAGGTGAACAGCAGCCGGAGAACCTGGAGCAATTGCTGGACCGTATCGAGCAGACGACCAGCGATCGCGACCAGATTACCCTTGAGAAAGTCCTGGAGGCGGTGGGGCGGCGCTCGTTTGGGCCCATTCTGCTCGTTGCGGGTCTGGTAACGGTGGCGCCACTCGTGGGCGACATCCCGGGTGTACCCACCCTGATGGGGCTGCTCGTGCTTCTGACCGGTGGTCAACTGGTACTGCAACGAGACCATTTCTGGCTCCCGCACTGGATGCTGAAGCGGACCATCATGCGCGACTCCCTGTGCAAAACCCTGGGCTGGTTGCGACCAGTGGCACGGTTTATGGACCGCTGGTCGCGGCCGAGGTTGACCCAACTGACTCGAGGCTTTAGCGCCTACCTCGTGGCTCTCGCCTGTGTCGTCATCGCCATCGGGATGCCGCCCATGGAAGTGGTGCCCTTCAGCGCCAACGGTGCCGGTGCGGCGTTGACCGCTTTCGGACTGGGCCTAATTGCCCACGACGGCTTCCTGGTACTGATCGCGCTTGCCGTATGGCTGGCGACTTTCGGTTCGATTATCTACCACCTCATCTAAACCCGAACAGCGTATCTGATCATGCGGGTCATCGGGCGGGTGCACTGCCGGTATCGTCCAACATGCCGGCCTCCCGCTGAGCCTGTCGTATGAACGTCACGATATCTCGTGCCTGTTCCCGGTCGATGGCAGGTACCGGAGGCATATCGCCGAAGTCCCAGTGGTGCTGGACAACGCCATCCCTGATGGCCATGTAAAACGCCAGGTCCGCGTGGTGGTCGGGACGGTAATAGGGATGAATCAGGGGCGGACCCTCTTGCGTCCCCTTCAAATCGGCACCGTGGCACTGAACACATTCAGCCTCGAAAAGATGCGCTCCCGTCCCCGGATCCCCGACGCCCGATTCCAGTGGCATGACGGCGGATTCGCGGCGAGACTCGGCATCCGGCGCCATCCAGTCCAGTACGGTCAGGGATGCGATAAGTGCAACGACAAGTGCAAGTGCAATGCGCATGTTCCAATGCCGTTCAGGTTGCGTCTGTTCCTGAGAAGATTCAGTTCGTCACCACGATGCGGATGCGTTTGGAGAGCAGCGGTGGATAGAAGGTCTCGTGCTCTTCGTCGCCAAGCAGTAGCTGTAAACTGTGCTCGCCCGGAGGCAGATCGATTTCCGCCGTCTGTTCGCCTCCATCAAAGTGCAGATGATGTTCATCGGCCGGGACCGGTCCCTCAAGCGGAGGGTTATCGACATCGATCAGCAGGTGATGGTGTCCGGCTTTGTGCTTGTTTTCGCCCACGGGCGCTACACCAAACCCCTCGACGGACATCCGTACCCTGACCGGATTGGACAAAATGGCTCCATCCTTCGGCTCCATGAAGTGAATTTCGGCGTCCTCCGGAACCTCATGTGCCCAACTCGTTGCAATCAACAATCCGGTGCCGAACAGTAGAAGCATTATCTTTGCAGTCACAGCAGCTCCCCGCTTTTGGTAGACCGTTTACTCTACATACCTTAATTTATTAGTCAAGAATAGCCCTCCGCATCATGAATTGACCCGACACCAGCCGTTTGGGATAGTTTAGTCAACAGGAGATTTGATCCGGAATTTTCGCAGGGACAATCGACAGATGAAACGGATAGCCCTATTCGCCGACGGAACCTGGAACTCACCGGTACATGGAGGTGCAACCAATCCACTGCTGATGGCCAGAGCGGTCAAGCCAAATGCCGACGACGTCAACCAGGTGACGTTCTATGACTGGGGCGTCGGTACCGACCGAAGGCCGATTGCCGGGCGACTCACGGGCGGGGGTGTCGACAAGAACATCATGGATTGTTACCGGTTCCTCGTACACAACTATGAACCCGGGGATCGGCTCTACTTTTTCGGGTTCAGTCGCGGCGCCTACACCGTCCGTTCACTGGCGGGATTCATTCGTAACTGCGGCCTGCTCCGGCGCCAATACGCCAGGCAGATACCTGCCGCCTACCGCCTCTACCGAAGCCGCGCCAGAAACAGCAGCCCTAATGCCCCGAAGTGCGTCAAATTCAGGCAGAATTACGCGGTAGCGGATATCACCCCCATCGAGTTTGTCGGTGTATTCGACACGGTGGGCTCCTTTGGCGTGCCACTGCCGTTTTGGGGCACGCTGGGAGACCGCGACTATCTGTTTCACGATACCGAGCCCAGCAAGATCATCCGGCATGCCCGGCACGCGGTGGCCATCGATGAAAATCGCGGGGACTTTGAACCCACCCTCTGGGATCAAAGGCCCGGCCTCGATATCCGGCAGGTCTGGTTCGCCGGCACCCACTCCGACATCGGCGGCGGCTACAAGGAGCCGGGGTTGAGCCACTGCGCCGGGGACTGGATGCTTCACGAAGCCACCGCCTTTGGATTGCAATTCGAACCCCACCTGCACGACTCCCTGGTACCGGACCCTCTCGACAAGCTTCACAACGAACGCAAAGGGCTCTACCTGATGCGCACCGAAGCCATCCGCCAGATCAGCGGCCCACTGCACGCATCGGCCAGGCAGCGTTGGGACGCCGATGCCCGGGACTATCGTCGAAAAAGCAAGGCACTAAGGCGGCTACTGGAAGCAGAGGCGGGTGATTGGTCGCAGATCGAATTAGTGCGGACCAGGACCGAAAGAGTAGAATCGCCCACAGTGCCAGCTTAGAAGGAGTGTGAAATTTGGCTAAAGGGGTTCAATCAACATGAGTGCCGCCACTGTCTGGATCATCGCCGGCATTGTTCTGATACTGTCCGAACTGCTCGCTACCAGTATCATCGCCGTTTTCATCGGCATCGGGGCGATTACCGTCGGAGTGTTACTGCAACTGGGGTGGATTGAGTCGCTGGCCTCGCAACTGACGGTGTTCGGGCTGGTGAGTATCATCAGTCTGGTGCTGGCGCGAAGGCAAATGAAGGGCTGGTTCGGTGGGTTCAGTACTGATCAGGGTGAAGCCGGGAGCCGGTTTCAAAGGGATATTGGTGAACGGGTAACCGTGCAGGATGACTTCGTCCACGGGGCGGGCCGTGTTGTGCTGAACGGCGTTGCCTGGGATGCCGTCTCCGAGGAAAAACTGAAAGCGGGTGATGTCGCCTGGGTGGTGTCCAATGAAGGTATTCGCCTGACCGTATCATCACAACGGCCCAAAACCAAGCAGTAATTCCGCAATTTCAAAAAACGACGTAACTGCTCACCCCTTCAAGACATTTTCACCGCAGAGGCGCAAAGTACGCAGAGAAGACCTGAAAACAGGCATCATGCACGTGCCGAATTACGAGGCGCATAATGTTGAGACATTATGCGCTTGGTAAGAGCATCATCTACCGTTCCATGCTTCAGCACGGAGCTACGAGTAATTACCCAGGGCGTTATTGGATCCTCTCTGCGTACTCTGCGCCTCTGCGGTGAGATCTTTTCCAAAGGGGCGAGTAATTAAAAACTGATAAAAAGGATATCTGATGGAAAGGTTTCTCGACTTTGGCTCCCTGTTGGCAATCGGCTTCGCACTGGCCGTTGTCATAATCATCCTCAAGACTGCACGGATTGTGCCCCAGCGTTCGAATTTCGTAGTGGAGCGTCTGGGTAAATACTCCCGGACCCTCGATTCCGGGTTTCATATCCTGATCCCCTTCATCGACAAGGTGGCCTACCAACACACGCTGAAAGAAGAAGTGATCGATGTGCCCCAGCAAGCCTGCGTCACCCGGGACAACATTCAGGTGGGCATCGATGCCATTTTGTACATTCAGGTCATTGATGCGCATAAGGCCAGTTACGGTGTGGACCACTATCGCAACGCCGCCACCCAGTTGGCGCAGACCACCATGCGTTCGGTCATTGGCCAAACCGATCTGGACAAAACCTTCGAAGAGCGGGCGAAGATCAACGAAGAGGTGGTCCGGGCTTTGGACGAGGCTGCTTCACCCTGGGGCATCAAGGTGCTGCGTTATGAGATCTCCGATATCGAGCTGCCGGAGAGTATCAAGGGGGCACTGGAGCAGCAGATGAGAGCCGAGCGCGAGCGCCGGGCGGCGATTGCCCGATCGGAAGGCGAACGCCAGGCCATGATCAACGTCTCCGAAGGCCAGAAGCAGGAAGTCATCAATCTCTCGGAGGCCACCAAGCTAAAGCAGATCAACGAGGCCGAAGGCCGCGCCCAGGAGATTCAGCTGATCGCGGAAGCCACAGCCGGGGGATTGAGCCGGATCGCTCAAGCCATTCAGCAACCCAGTGGCAAGGATGCCGTCAGCCTGCGCATCGCCGAGCAGTATGTGGGTGCCTTCAGCAAGCTCGCCAAAACCAACAATTCCATGATCATTCCCGCTGAACTCTCCAGTATCGGCGGTGCCGTCGCAGGGTTGTCGGAAGTGTTGAGGCAGGCGAGGCCTGATGACTTCAAGGCCGGTGAACCGCAGGTCTGATCAGCTACGATACCCGGGATTGAATTTTACCGACTGGTCAATTAGAGTGGTGGTCATGGGAAGGACAACCACCAATACCAAAGATCGGCTCGTCGAGGCCGCCATCGACCTGATCTATGCCCGCAGTTTCGGTTCGGTGGGCGTGCAGGAAATCTGCGTACGCGCCAAGGTCCAGAAGGGCAGCTTCTACCATTTCTTTCGCTCGAAGCGGGAGCTGGCCCTGGCGGCTATCGATGTGCTTTGGCAGCGCCTTCAGGCGCAGGTGTTTGATCCGGCGTTCGCCGACGATGTGCCGCCGCTTGAGCGAATCGAACGTTTTTTCGTGTACAGCGCCGAATTTCAGCGTGCCCAGGCGCGGGTTGCCGGCCATGTGCTCGGCTGTCCCTTCGGCAACCTGGCCCTGGAGATGAGTACACAGGACGATGTCTTGCGCGACCGGCTGGATGCTCTGTTCCGGGCCGCCGAACGGCATATCGAGAAGGCCCTGGAGGCGGCTCGGGCCGATGGCTCGGCATCCCGTGTGGACCCGCCATCTGCCGCCCGGGCGGTGTTTGCCTATATGGAGGGGGCCCTGCTGATGGCCAAGACACGTAACGATCCGGAGGCCGTCGTGACGCTGGGGCGCTCGGCGCTCGCATTGGTAACGGCATGCCGGGAGCAGTCGGCATGCGCCAACTGAGAAGTAGACGTTCGGGAGGCGGTGCGGCAGCGTCTTTTTTTTAGCCCGCAGACTAGACCGACCGGTCGACTATAGAACGTCTGCCGAAAACGCTAAAGCTGGAGAGATAAGGAGAACATCAATGGCTCGAATTGACCTCAGCGTCGAAAGCAAAGTGCCCGAAGCCGCTGAGACCCTGCAAGCGATAGAGGCAGCTTTCGGCCGGGTACCCAATCTGTTCCGTGCCTATGCCCACCATCCGCCCCTGTTGCGTGCCAACTGGGAGAAGGTTCAGTGTGTCATGGGGGAGGGAAGACTGGACCGCCGCCTGAAAGAGGCGATCGCCCTCTCGGTTTCCGGTGACAATGGTTGCGCCTATTGCGTTGCAGCCCATGGCCGGGCACTAAAGGCGCTCGGCACCACTGACAGTACGGTTGAATCGCTGGTCAATCAGAACGGGGAGGGGCTTCCCGAAGGATTCGACGAACGGGAGCTGGCTCTGCTTCGCTTGGTCCGAAAGAGCAACCGTTCGCCGATGCAGGTGACCGACGAGGAGCTTGAGGCGGTGCACCATGCGGGCTGGAGTGATGGCGAACTGGTCGAGGCATTGGGAGTAATGGAGCTATTCATCGGATTCAACCGGTTTCTCGACACACTGCAGATTGATATCGATTTTTGACCGAGGAGAATTCCACCATGCGTAAAACGATGCTGCACCTGGACAAGGCACTGAGTGAGGGCGAGCGCGAGCGGTTCTGTGCTCGCCTGCAGGGGGAAGGGGTAACCTGTGAGGCGGCCACTGCCTCCATGAAGCCGCACCTGATCTTCATCGGTTATGACGAAAACCGAACGGCCCCCCATGAGCTGGTACGAATGGCTGCGGACGCCGGAGTCGTCGCGCGGGTGATCGATCTGTAATCCTTCGCCAAACTGACGGGAGCTGACGATGAATCTGCATGGTAGCTATTTCTCCATCGAGGGCTGGAACCCGCTGACCGCAATGGAGCGCGTCCTCAATCCCTACCGACACATCCGGAAGGTCCCGCTTCGCGGCGGTGAACTCACCATCCGCTGGACCTCGCGGGCGGAGCGGGCGCTTCGTTCGCGAACGGATCCCCTGGCGGTGGAGATGCAGCTCTACTTCGCCTGCGTGGTGAAGAAGCGGACACTGTTCCCGGCCGCGGCTCCCCCCGATGCCCTTAGGGTGGACGATCGCTTTCTCGTGTACCTGACCACCGTCGAATCCGACCGATGTGACCCGATTGCCTTTGCCGCCGACTACCCGGCCCGGCGTGAACTGGTCTCCACCGGGGCGAAGCGAATGCGTGCCCGGGAACTGCTACTTGATTACCGGAAAGATCGCTGGTCCGGGGATTTTTTCGTATAGATTACCGATGCGTCGGGCGCTGTTCTGTTCTATTGATTTCGGGATACTCCACGGCCAGGGAGACAGGCCATGACGGAAAAAATGAAGGCAGCCGTATTTGTAGAGCCGGGGCGAATCGTTCTCGAGGATAAACCCGTACCGGCCCCCGGACCGAATGACGCACTGGTTCGAGTCACCACCACTACCATCTGCGGGACCGATATCCATATCCTCAAGGGCGAGTATCCGGTTGAAAAGGGCCTGACGATTGGTCACGAACCGGTGGGCGTTATCGAGAAACTGGGGACCAACGTCGCCGGCTACCGGGAGGGCCAGCGGGTTATCGCCGGTGCCATCTGCCCGACCGGTTACTCCAACGCGTCCCTGGACGGCCTGCACTCCCAGGATGGCGGTGCCGGTGCCCACGGCCTGAAGCCTCTGGGTGGTTGGCGTTTCGGCAACACCATCGACGGCTGTCAGGCCGAATACGTGGTCGTGCCGGATGCGATGGCCAATCTGGCGCCGGTGCCGGAGGGGCTCACCGATGAACAGGTGCTCATGTGCCCCGACATCATGTCGACGGGGTTTGTCGGAGCGGAGCGGGGAGGGGTCCGTATCGGCGATATCGTGGCCATATTCGCCCAGGGGCCGATTGGTCTCTGCGCGACGGCCGGCGCCAGACTCTCCGGTGCCAGCACCATCATCGCGGTCGAATCGGTGCCCGAGCGCAAGGAAATGGCGCAAAAGATGGGCGCGGACCACGTTATCGACTTCAAGCAAGTCGACCCGGTTGATGAGATTCGCCGAATCACCGATGGACGCGGGGTCGACGTCTCCATCGAGGCGCTTGGAATGCAGTCGACCTTCGAGGCGGCCCTTCGCGTTCTCAAGCCGGGCGGCACGCTATCGAGCCTCGGCGTCTACTCGAAGGATCTATCCATTCCGCTCGACGCCTTTCACGCCGGACTGGGTGACAACCAGATCATTACCTCACTCTGTCCGGGCGGCAAGGAGCGCATGCGCCGAATGATGAATGTCATAGAGGGTGGGCGCGTCGACCTCGAGCCACTGGTGACGCACCGTTTCAAGCTTGACGATATCGAAGCGGCTTATGACCTGTTCGGAAACCAGCGGGACGGGGTCCTGAAGGTCGCCATCTCACCCTGACAAGGGATTAACTCGGTCAGGCAGCCTCACGGCTGCGCAGATACTCCTCGTAGGTGCCGCTGAAATCGATGACGCCGTCCGGTGTCAGTTCGATGATGCGGGTCGCCAGCGAGGAGACGAATTCGCGGTCATGGCTGACGAAGACGAGTGTACCTTCGTAGTTCTCCAGTGCCAGATTCAGCGACTCGATGGATTCCATGTCCAGATGGTTGGTCGGCTCGTCCATGACCATGATGTTGGGACGTTGCAGCATCAGTTTCCCGAACAGCATGCGCCCCTGTTCGCCGCCGGAGATCACCTTGACCGACTTCTTGATCTCGTCCTGGGAGAACAGCAGCCGGCCCAGAGTGCCTCGGAACATCTGTTCGTCGTCTCCCTCCTGGCCCCAGAGCGAAATCCAGTCGAACAGGGGCATGTCATTGGCGAAGTCAGCAGCATGGTCCTGGGCGAAGTAGCCGATACTGGCGTTCTCGGATGATTTCACCCGGCCGGTATCGCTCTCCAGGTCTCCCACCAGGCAGCGCAGCAGCGTGGTCTTGCCGATGCCGTTGGGGCCGATGACAGCGACGCGCTCGCCCACTTCGACCAGTATGTTGAGATCGCTGAACAGCGGTTCTCCATCGAACCCCTTGCCGAGCCCCTCCACCTCCAGGGCGTTGCGGTGCAGTTTCTTCTCCTGCTGAAAGCGGATGAAGGGGTTCTGACGGCTGGAGGGCTTGATGTCATCGAGTTTGATCTTCTCGATCTGGCGTGCGCGCGAAGTGGCCTGCTTGGCCTTCGAGGCATTAGCGGAGAAGCGACTGACGAAGGTCTGGAGCTCGGCAATCTGCGCCTTCTTTTTGGCATTGTCGGCGTACAGCTGCTCGCGAGCCTGGGTAGCCGCAGTCATGTACTCGTCATAGTTGCCGGGATAGACGCGCAGTTCGCCATAGTCCAGATCCGCCATATGCGTGCAGACGCTGTTCAGGAAGTGGCGGTCATGGGAGATGATGATCATCGTGCTGTTGCGCGCGTTGAGCATATCCTCCAGCCAGCGGATGGTGTTGATATCCAGGTTATTGGTCGGCTCGTCCAGCAGCAGGATATCCGGGTCGGAGAACAGCGCCTGTGCCAGCAGTACACGCAGCTTCCAGCCAGGGGCGATGGCACTCATGGGGCCGGCGTGCTGTTCGACCGGGATGCCTACTCCGAGCAGCAGTTCGCCGGCGCGCGCCTCGGCGGTGTAGCCATCGTACTCGGCGAACTGCACCTCGAGATCCGCCACCTTCATGCCGTCCGCTTCGCTCATCTCGGGCAGCGAATAGATGCGATCGCGCTCATGCTTCACCTGCCAGAGCTCTTCATGGCCCATAATCACGGCGTCCAGCACACTGTGCTCCTCAAAGCCGAACTGATCCTGACGCAGCTTGCCCAGGCGTTCGTTGCTGTCGAGGCTCACATTGCCGGAGGTCGGCTCCAGGTCCCCTCCGAGGATCTTCATCAGTGTCGACTTGCCGCAGCCGTTGGCGCCGATGAGGCCATAGCGGTTGCCATCGCCAAACTTGACGGAGATGTTTTCAAAAAGCGGCTTGGCGCCGAACTGTATGGTGATATTGGCGGTGGTGAGCACTTATAGTATCCAGGTATCCGGTTAACGAGAGAGTTTCGGGCGAGCACCACAGATGATGGCTGCGACGGCAACATGACGTGGTCGTCGGGTCTGACAACGAGTGGTTCGGGAGGTTCGGACCAGAATCGTGGCGCTGCGCACTATTGTCGCACAAGCAGGCGCAGGGCTGCACCTGTGGGTGACTCGATTATGGATTCACCCCATTGTGGCCATTGCGCCTCCGCCTATCCTGAGGAAGGCGGAGGCTCAAGCAGGAGCAGCATTAAAGTATTGAAATCACGAAGGCTGGGGTGCGTCTTCTGTCTCGACCGGATAGGGCAGGTTGCGGAAGCTCAGCTTGGGGCCATCGGCCTCGTGCAGATGGACGTCATCCGCCTCGGCGCAGTCAATCTGAACGACCGCCAGGAGATCATACCCACCTTCGGGCGAGGGCCGCGCATCGACGACCTTCCCGGTGCCCTGGCCGCTTTTGGAATGGATGGAAAAGAGGGCATCGCCGGGAAGCGGGCGTTCGGCAGTATCGATATGAGCCCGATACATGCGGCGCTTCAGGTTACCCAGGTACTGCATGCGGGCCACGATCTCCTGCCCGGGATAGCAGCCCTTTTTGAAGCTGACGCCCTCGACGAGTTGCATATTCGCCATCTGCGGTACAAATGCCTCGACCGTACCTTCATACACCGTCGGGATTGCGGCGTGGATATCCAGCAGCGCCCAGGCATCATGGCCAACGGGCTTCGCGGCTTCGGCAAGCCCTGTCCAGAGCCTCTCCATTTCCGCTTCCGGTCCGTAGACTTCGAAGCGTGGATGCGGGCCGGGAACCCGCATGATGGTGAGTTCCCCGGCATGGACCACCCCGTTGACCGCATCGGGAATCGTGCCGACGAGGCCCGTCAGCGCGTCGCTGACGCGCGGTCCCGAAATGCCGAAGCGCATCAATGAATCGGATGCATCCTCAATCTCCACCTTGGACATCATGACGAACATGCGCAGTTTCTTCAGAAACCCTTCCGACACCTCCTGCGGCATGCGCAAGGCATAAGCCCCGTCCGCCAGCCGGAAAAGGCGGAAAACGGCCAGCATCCTTCCCTTCGCCGTGCAGTAGCTGTTGAGTTCGCTCTGTTCACCCGATACTAGGCGGACGTCGTTGGTGAACTGGTTGTGGAGGAATCCCCGGGCATCATCTCCCGTCACCCGCACCACACTGAAGTGGGACAGGTCGGTTATAATGTCGCCTTCGGTGGCGGCTTTGGCCTCGCCGAGGTCGCTGAAGCCCTCGACACGGTCGCTTTCCATCCGGGCACCGGCCTTTTCGAGAAAGGCTTTCCAGCTTTCATTCATGCATATAACCCCACTAAAAGACTGATACGCTTGCACAGTGATCTTGACGGTTTCAGCGGGCCGGGAAGCGGCTGGCCGCAAGGCGCACCTCGCAGGCAATGGCGTGTCCTTGGCAAGAGGTGCAACACCGCGGACGCCGCTTCCCGGTCCGCCCGAAGGGAGCCACCCAGAAGCTCCAATCCTGCGTTGCGGACTCCTTCCCTGGAGTCCGCCCTTCGGGCCGGCCTGCGCCGTCCCAATCCGCTCCCGGCGGATTGGTGCGCTCCTTGGAAAGGGCCCGCCATTCCCTGCGCTGCGCGCCTTGCCTTGGAGCTTCTGGGTGGCTCTGAAACCGTCAATATCATGCAAGTGTATTAGACTACAGGATAGCTAATTCGGCCTCGCGTTGTAATACTGGATCGGTCCTCATTGAACCCTGAATTTTCTTTGGCATGGTAAACACGAACCAACGCCCCGTATTTCTTGATCTGCGGCGTATCCATATGCCGGTTACCGCGGTCATCTCCATCGGTCACCGCCTGACCGGGATTCTGCTGTTTCTTCTGTTACCCTTCATGCTCTATCTGTTCGAGATGTCGCTCCGCGGCGCCGAAGGCTTCGAACAGGCCGCTGCGTGGCTGGCCTGGTGGCCGATGAAGTTGATCACTCTGCTGATCATCGGGTGGTACGGGTATCACCTCCTGGCCGGCGTGCGGCTGCTACTGACCGATTCCGATATCGGATCGGACCTGCCGGGTGCCCGGCGGGGGGCCTGGATGGTCCTGGCGGGCAGTGGGGTCATTCTCCTTGTCGCTTTGCTGTTGATCCTGTGAGTCGGCCGCTGACAGGACTCTCCGCCTGGCTTGTGCAGCGGCTCAGCGCCATCTATATGGCGTTGTTCACCATCGCTGCCGTCGTACTGTTTACCGTCACGCCGATCGACGATTACGGCGACTGGCAGGCGCTCTGGGGGCGACCGGTCGTCTCCGCAGCCACAGCGCTCTTTTTTGTGGCACTGCTGCTGCACAGCTGGGTGGGGATACGTGACGTGATCCTCGACTATGTAGGCTGGTCGACGGGCCTTCGGCTGACCCTGCTCGCCCTGGTTGGCGCCTGGCTGCTGATATTGGGATTCTGGATACTGGAAATTTTGCTGACGGTGGTGAGTCCATGGAACTGATGCGGCGCCGCTTCGATACGCTGGTCATCGGCTCCGGTGGGGGAGGCTTGCGTGCCGCCCTGCAATTGGCACAGGCGGAGGCGACGGTAGCCGTCGTCTCCAAGGTCTTTCCCACCCGCTCCCATACCGTGGCCGCCCAGGGCGGCATGAATGCCGCGCTCGCCAACGTCCTGCCCGACAATTGGCACTGGCACATGTACGACACGGTCAAGGGCAGCGACTATCTCGGTGACCAGGACGCCATCGAATACATGTGCCGGGCCGCCGCCCATCTGGTGGTTGAACTGGAGCACGCCGGCGTGCCTTTCTCGCGCCTCGACAATGGCAAGATCTACCAGCGGCCCTTTGGCGGACAGAGCCAGAACTTCGGCGGTGAGCAGGCGGCGCGCACCTGTGCCGCGGCGGACCGGACCGGCCATGCCATTCTCCACACCCTCTATCAGCAGAATATCCGCTCGCGCACCCACTTTTTCGATGAATACTTCGCGATCGATCTGATCCGCGACCGCCAGGGCTATGTGCTCGGCGCACTGGTGCTGGAGATTGAAACCGGTGAGCCGCTGCTTATCGAGGCCAAGACCACCCTCATCGCCACTGGCGGCGTCGGCCAGCTTTTCCGAACCAATACGAATGCCTACATCAATACCGGCGACGGCATGGCCATGGCCCTGCGAGCGGGCATCCCCGTGCAGGATATGGAGTTCTTTCAGTTCCATCCGACCGGGATCGCCGGCAAGGGCATGCTGATCAGCGAAGGGGTGAGAGGAGAGGGCGGCTACCTGATCAATGGAGAGGGCGAGCGTTTCATGGAGCGCTACGCCCCCAAGGCCAGGGATCTCGCGAGCCGCGATGTGGTCAGCCGCGCCATCACCACGGAAATACGCGAAGGGCGCGGCTGCGGTCCGGATAGAAATTACGTCGAACTGAAGCTCGATCACCTGGGCGAGAAAACCATCGCCAAACGGCTGCCGGCCATCCGGCAGATGGTGCAGACCTTCCTGCATATCGATCCGGCCAGAGAGCCGGTTCCGGTGTTCCCGACCGCCCACTACACGATGGGCGGCATCCCCACCGACCGCGCCGGCCGGGTGGTCGTCCCGGAAAAGGAAGGGGAGGAGCCCATCCCCGGTCTCTATGCGGTGGGGGAGTGCGCCTGCGTGTCGGTGCACGGCGCCAATCGCCTGGGCGGCAATTCGCTGCTGGATATCGTGGTGTTCGGCCGCGCCGCTGGCAATGACATTCTCCGATTCCTGGAGGAGAATCGCCGTCATCGCCCGCTGGACCAGGAGAGCGTCGACCGGGCCCTGGAGCGGCTCGGCCGCTGGGAGCGTCCGGACGGCACTGAATCGGTGGCGGGCCTGCGTTCGGAACTACAGCAGACTATGGAACACTACTGCGGGGTGTTTCGCACCGAAGAGGTCCTGCAGGAAGGGCTGCAAAAGGTCCTGGATATCCATAAGCGCCTGAGTGATGTGCGGCTCGACGACCATAGCCGGGTCTTCAATACGGCCCGCATCGAGGCCCTGGAGCTGGAGAATCTGGTGGAGCTCGGCATCGCCACGGTCACCTCGGCACTGGCCAGAAAGGAGAGCCGCGGCGCCCATTCGCGTATCGACTATCCGGAACGGGACGACGAGCACTGGCTCAAGCACACGCTCTTCTACCGTGAAGGCCGCGCCCTCGACTTCAAACCGGTCCGCCTGAAACCGCTCAGCGTCGCCCCGTTTCCGCCGAAGCCACGTACCTATTAACAAGCTAACCGCAAAGTGCGCAAAGAACTGCAAGGGGTGATATTTGTGACTATGGGCCTAGAGAGAAACTTGAAAGCATACTCGGTGGAAACCTTTCATTCCTGTCTTTGCGCGCTTTGCGGTTTTGAGTCATAGAAACATGCAATTCAGGATCTACCGCTACAATCCGGAGACTGACCGCGAGCCGTATATGCAGTCCTATACGCTCGACAGAGTCGAGAACGGCATGATGCTTCGTGATGCCCTGCTGGTCATCAAGGCGGAGCAGGATTCGACGCTGACCTTTCGACACTCCTGCGGAGAGGGGGTCTGCGGCTCCGATGGAATGAACATCAATGGCACCAACAAGCTGGCCTGCACAACCCGGCTCTCCGAACTGAAAGAGCCGGTGGAAGTGCGGCCGCTGCCGGGGCAGCCGGTGATTCGCGACCTGGTGGTAGACCTGACCCAGTTCTTCCGCCACTACCGGGCGGTGCGCCCCTACCTCACCGCCAAGAGCCCGGAGCCGGAGGTGGAGCGGCTGCAAACGCCGGAGGAGCGCGAGCAACTGGACGGACTCTACGAATGCATTCTCTGCGCCTGCTGCTCCACCGCCTGCCCCTCCTACTGGTGGAACCCGGAAAAATTCCGCGGCCCCGCTGCGCTGCTGCAGTCCGCCCGCTTTCTGGCCGACTCCCGCGACGAAGATACCGATCGGCGTCTGGATGAGTTGGAGGGGCCCTATAAACTGTTCCGCTGCCACACCATCCAGAACTGCACCAGCGTCTGCCCCAAAGGACTCAATCCGAGCCGCGCGATCGGCGACATCCGCAAGCTGATGCTGCGGCGGAATCTCTGAAGAACCGGCCATGAGTCAATCGCAGTCAAAATTGTACTGGCGCTGCCGACGGGGAATGCTCGAACTCGATCTGCTTCTGCAGCGTTTTCTGGGGCACGGCTATGGCTCCATGGACGATTCGGGTCGGCGGGTCTTCGAGGAGGAGGTCCTGGAACTCTCCGACCAGGACCTGCATGATTACCTGTTCGGGACAAGGCAACCGGACGACAAGGAAGTGGCACGTGTCATCGAATCCATACGCACCTCTCAGAATTGAACCCCACGCTTCTGCTGCCCTGAAGCGCGTTGTTGCGGCCGTTTGCATCGGTGCCGTTGCCAGTCTCTGGCTGACGCCGCTGCCTTTCTCTCTCCGGCTCCTTCTTTCACTCATTGCGGTGGCCGCGACGGTCCGAACCTGGCAAAAACGTCCGGAGCTTGGCGGCGCGCCTGTCTGGGTGGAGTGGAATCGCGAAGGGGAGTGGTACTGGCACGAGGCGGGCCACGCTCTACCAGCCGACCTGCTGGGTGATACCTACCTCAACTCCGGTCTCGTCATCCTCAACTTCCGTACCGAGGGCGGCCGTCGCTCCCTGGTCCTTCCGCGCGATGCGTTGGACCCGGTGACGTTTCGAAGACTTAAAGTACGGCTTCGGATCGAGGGAATGAAACCCGATGAAGATTTCCCGATGAAAAAACCCGCCGCAGAGTCGCAGAGGCCGAATCAGTGACGAACTGTTAACCACGGGGTACACAGGGGTAAAAAAAGTTGTTCGGATTTTTTTTCCCCCCGTGTTCTCCTTCCAAAACCGAGCTCCAGCGACTCGGCAATCTCCACGCTGTCATTGCGAGAAGCCTAAGCGACGAAGCAATCTCGAAGAGCCGAGTACCAGATTGCCGCGTCGCTTAGGCTCCTCGCAATGACAAGAGGGAAATTAGTCGTTGATTTGCGGCCGCACCGGGCGGTGCTCGTAATGACAACAGGGGAGGTTCATCAAGCGCAGTACCCCCCCTGCTACAGGCCCGAATCAATGAAGAACTGGTAACCACGGGTAAAACAAGTTGTTTTGAGTTTTTTCTTTCCCCGTGTTCCCCGTGGTTATCCACCGCGTACCGTGCGTCCCCGCCTATGCCTCCTCACTGCGATGCCGCTCGGCCCGTGCACAACGTTTCTCGTATGCCTCACGAGCGATCTGCACATCGTCCAGGAACCACGACAACTCGTTGAGCTGGAGTGCTTGCGGGCCGTCCACCAGGGCTTTGGTGGGGTGCGGGTGGAAATCCGCGAGTACCATGTTGGCGCCCGCGACGATCCCCTGGGCGGTAACGTGCATGACATCCAGCAGACCGTCGGGTGAGGCGTCCCGGGTGCCCACCGAGTGCGATGGGTCTACGCAGACGGGCATGCGGGTAAGACGTTTCACCACCGGCACATGGGAGAAATCGACGAAGTTTCGATGCGGATCGCCCATGTTGGTCTTCATGCCGCGCAGGGCGAAGATCACCTTGCTGTTGCCTTCCGACGCCAGGTATTCGGCCGCGTTCAGCGACTCCTCCAGGGTAATCCCGAAGCCGCGTTTCAGAAGCACCGGGAGCTCCCGCTGGCGACCGACCGCCTTGAGTAACTCAAAATTCTGGGTATTGCGCGTGCCGATCTGCAGCATCACGCCGGTCGGGTTGCCGGTGGCATGCAATGCGTCGTGGATTTCGTCGACATGGGATTCGTGGGTGATCTCCATCGCGATCACCTTGATGCCGTATTTGCCCGCCAGCTCGAAAACATAAGGCAGGCAGGTCTTGCCGTGCCCCTGGAAAGAGTAAGGGCTGGTGCGGGGCTTGTAGGCCCCCATACGGGTGCAGACCTGGTCATGCTCGGCCAGCGTCCGCATCATGATCTCCACATGTTCAGGGGTATCCACGGCGCACAGGCCGGCGAACACGTGAACGTTGTCCTGTCCGAAGTGGACACCATTGTAGTTGAACGAAGTGGGACGCTGGTCGTCCTTGTGGCGGCCAAGGATGCGATACTCCTCCGAGACGCGAACCACCCGCTCCACACCGGGCAGCACCTCGATATCTTCCATTTCCAGCGTCTTGGTGTTGCCGACCAGGTAGAGTTCGGTTAGCACCTGCTCGACGCCGCGCTCTTCGTGGACCCGAACACTGACGCCCGGCAGGTTGGAGAGGTACTCCATGACGGAATGGTACTCTTCCGTATCCCGCTCCACATTCGGCTGAAGAATTACGATCATTTTGTCTTCGTCAAGTTTTGAAATGGCAGACCAGATAGTAACCGATCTGCCGCAAGGTCGCAGAGGGCGCAGCCGAGCGTAATCCGCCGACTCCGCTATTCACTCATCCCGAAACCGCTTGCCGAGATCCCTATAGGCATCGATCCGCCGGTCCCGCAAGAACGGCCAGATCCGCCGCACCGACTCACTTCGCGCCAGATCCACCTCCACCACCAGAACCTCTTCACTCTCTTCACCGGCCTGCGCCAGGAATTCCCCCTGCGGTCCCGCAGCGAAACTGGAGCCCCAGAAACGGGCACCTGAAGTGTGGCCGCTGGGGTCCCGCTCCGCACCGGTGCGGTTGCAGGCCACTACCGGCAGGCCATTGGCGACGGCGTGACCGCGCTGTACCGTGATCCACGCCTCGCGCTGACGCTCCTGTTCAGCGGCGTCGTCTGCCGGGTCCCAGCCGATGGCAGTAGGGTAGAGGAGCAGTTCGGCCCCGGCCAGCGCCATCAGCCGGGCGGCTTCGGGAAACCACTGATCCCAGCAGACCAACACACCGAGACGTCCCACCGAGGTATCGATGGGCGTGAATCCCAGATCGCCGGGCGTGAAATAGAACTTTTCGTAATAACCGGGATCATCCGGAATATGCATCTTGCGGTAGCGTCCTGCCAGCGAACCATCGCTCTCCAGCACCACCGCCGTATTGTGGTAGAGGCCGGGGGCACGGCGTTCGAAAATCGAACCGACGATCACCACTCCCAACTCTGCAGCGACACGCCCCAGCGTCTGCGTCGAAGGCCCCGGGATCGGCTCGGCCAGGTCGAACTGACCAGTATCCTCGCTCTGGCAGAAATAGCGTGAAGTATGCAGCTCCTGCAGGAGCACCAGCCGGGCACCGCGGGATGCCGCTTCGCGAATCCCATTAAGGTCCTTGTGCAGATTGGTCTCGCGAGCCTCGCCGCAAGCGTGCTGAACGAGGCCGACTGCCAGTGTTCGGGACATAAGCACTCCGCTCTTTAAAGAAATCAAGGAAATCGAGGCGAGGGAGTTGTCACCGCCCTGCGCAAACGGAAGATAATACTGCAATTCAGATGAGGGAACAGCCGTGAGGTTCCACCGGCTGGCGACTTCCCTCTATTGGCCTTGAGTGCCACTCCATCGTCCCTTGCGAGCATACCCCCCTGCCGCACAGGCCCGAATCAATGATGAACTCCTGGCCGTCATTGCACCGCTCCGCAGCGCCAATCGATTGATCAACTCTTGGCCGTCATTGCGACGAGCCGCAGGCGACGCGGCAATCTGTTGTCTTGGGAGCAGGAGATTACTTCGTCGCTGGGGCTCCTCGTAATGACAGCGGGAATCAATAGCGAAGCCGATAGGTTTGTCGTTGATGTCTTTTTCATGCAGCTCTCGCCCTCCACCCGCTTTGTCAGCCTGGCACAGGCGGTAGTTTTCCGCAGAGCCACACTGGCGGAGGTCTGGATCCGGCTTTCAGTCACCGCTGGAATCGGAGTTGCCCTTTTTCTCCTGGCGCTGCTGCGATTCCGGCGCAGCATGGCAGCCGCGCGTGGCCAAGACTCGGCGTCAGAAAGGAGATTACTGCGAGAGTGACTACAATACGCGTACACGCGGGTCATTTCCTGGAAGAGCCGTACGAGGCAGAGCGCACACCGAAACATCGAAGGAGAATCGTATGAACGGCAGGACGCTGGCACTGCTTCTATCATTGGTACTCGTTCCTTTATCGACCCATTCCCTTGCACAAGAACCTGACCAAAGCGGTGAACCGATGAAACTGTATGCAATCTTCTTTAGCTTCACGGCGCAGGGCACCGAAAATATCAGGGAGAGTCCGGCACGGGTCGAAACGGCGAAGGAGATTGTGCGGAGTATGGGCGGTGAGATGAAGACCTTCTACGGAATCCTGGGCAGTGAATTCGATACGATCTTCATTGTTGAAGCCCCCGGCGAGGAGGCGGTCGCCAAAATGGCTCTTGCCATTGCCTCGGGCGGTAACGTTCGGACCAAGACCCATCGGCTGTTTACGGAAGAGCAGTACGGGAACCTGATTTCGGAATTGCCCTAGTGGCCCATGCGGGAAACCTGTGGAGTGCGCCTTGCCTTGAATCATTAGCGGGGCTCTGAGATTTACATGATTTCCCGCATGGACCACTAAGCCTGACCAAACGGTAGAGCGATGGACGCTAAGGATTGGCTTGCGCTGTTAAAACCCGCTTATGAAGAGGCGCAGGCCGGCTTCGAGGAGGGCGGCGTGCCCGTCGGCGCAGCCATGTTCGACTCACGGGGAAGAGTGCTGAGCCGCGGCCGTAATCGGCGGGTGCAGGATAATGATCCTTCAGCCCACGGCGAAACCGACGCATTTCGAAAAGCGGGCAGGCAAACCACCTACCGCGACAAGATCCTCGTCACCACACTGGCGCCGTGCTGGTATTGTTCAGGACTCATCCGCCAGTTTCGCATCGGAACGGTGGTTATCGGCGAGTGCGAAAATTTCGCCGGTCACCTGGACTGGCTCCGCGAAGCGGGCATTCAGGTGGTTGAGCTCAATGACCCGGGATGCACCGAATTGATGCGGCGATTCATTCAGCAATCCCCCGATATCTGGAATGAAGACATTGGCGAGAGTGAATAGAGGCGAGGCCATTTACGGATCCGCATAGTACGATTCAGCAAGGAGCTTGACTCATGACCGAACGACAGCGGGACCGCGCACAAAAAGTCGTAGAGTCCTTTCGGGTACTGCTGGACAAGAAAGCATTGGAAACGATTCCGGACAATGATTTTGAACAGTTGGCGCTCTTCATCCAGGAGGCTCTCTCGGATGAACTGCATGATGCTGCCGAACAGGTGGAAGAGCTGGCCCGAAAGATGCGCTCGGGCACGAGCCTGAGCGATGTCGGTATGGGTGTCATGTAGAGGTTCAACGCTGTCACGCCAGCAATCTTTTGCAGTCACCAAACTTTCAAGCGGCTTGAGGGCACTTCTATAAATTCGTTATTCCGCAAAAGCGGAAATCCTGCCGTTTGATTCTACTGGACTGCCGCTTTGGCGGGAGTGATGAAAAATTGACTTTTAGAGGTTCCCTGATAAGCGGATGCTGACCCACGGGTGGGACGCGCTTGATGGACTTTCACGGAAACAGGAACCATGAACCATGTAATGTGACAGGACACCGCTCGACCGAAGTGATCTGGCCAGTTATCCCCCAACGAAAAACTCGTAAACGTAACCCGCCGCAGGACCCACCAGGCAGACCACGAGCAGCAACTTCAGCGTACGGGCGGGGACGTAACGCTGAAGCCGCGCCCCGCTATACATGCCCGCAGCACCGCCCAGGCCGAACAGCAGGCCGAGGCCCCAATCCGGGGCGACCGCCATGTGGGGAAAAACCGGGGCAATCAAGTGGTAAAAGGCGACTCCCGCCACGGAGGTAACCAACGTACCCAGCAGCGTGGCCCCGGCGACCGTATGCACCGGCAGCGCGAACAGGCTGACCAGAAACGGGGCCATAATCGCTCCGCCACCGATCCCGTAGGCGCCGCCGATTACGCCGACGATCAGGGCTAGGGCAAACACGCCCCAGCGATTGGCGGTGAACAGTTCGCCGCCGTAGCGATAGGCGATGCGGAAGGGAATGCGCGCAGGTACCACGGTCGCCGTCTGAGGCGGGCCCCCCGGCCGTTGGCCGCGCGAGAGGATGTCGCGTCCGAGTCGCAGCCCGATGTAGAGAAGAACCGCTGCTACAAAAAGCTTGAAGTCACGGGCGTCTGGCAGCAAGGCAATGCGCAGCAGAGCGCCAAGTGCCACGCCCGGTAGTGTCCCCGCCACGATAACCCACGCCAGAGGCCAGACCATGCGCCCCTCCCGCAGGTAACGGTAGATCCCGCTCGGCGTGGCCACTACGTTAAACACCTGGTTGGTGGCGCTGACCGCCGGGCTGGTGAAGCCAAGGACGCTCACCTGAAACGGCAGCAACAGGAAGGCGCCCGAAACGCCACCCATGGAGGTGAACAGCGAAATCGCAAACCCCACCAGCGGGGGGAGCCAGGGCGAGACCTCCACCCCCGCGACATCGAAATACATCGGCTCCTGCTCCAGAGTTTTTGTGCTGTGCAGACTGCCCGTATCCGGCGCCAATCTGCAAGCAAGCTATGGCAGTTCAGTACCACTGACCGGCAGGGGGAGGTAAAGTGATGTCCGTTTAGTCCGTTTTCTGGGCCAACCTCAGGCCCACCTGGACAACAACACCCTCTTTGATGTCGCGTACGACCATTTCCACCCCACTGACTCTTATCCGATCACCGATTACAGGCTGGTTGTGGAAACGCCGTCGAAAGTAGTCGGCGATGGAGGCATCCACTGCCTCATCGGGTATGGGAAAACCATAAAAGCCGGCCACGTCGGCCAGTTTGGCGTCGCCGTTGAGCACAAACTCGCCAAAAAACTGCTGTGCTTTCAGCCGTTCCGGCGTACGAACAGTAATGAAAATGCGGTCGAGAGCCTCGATCGCCTGCGCGGCCGCCAGCAGGTAGACATGATCGTCCTTTTCAAACTTCACTTCGGGCACCTCAGGTCCCAGCAACTGCTCCCCCCGGATTAGGGCTACCAGGCGGCTCCGGTCCGGTAGTGCGAGCGCGCCGATCAGTCGCCCCGTCGCAGGGCTGTCTGCCTCAAGACGGTAGCCCACCAATTCATATTCGAACGCCCCGGGAATATCCAGATCGACCCGTTGCCAGGAAGCGGTACGCGGGGGAATCTCCAGCCCAAGCCAGCGTGCGGCCGGTGCGACGGTCCACCCCTGAACAATCAGCGATACGAGGACCACGAAAAATGCGATGTTGAAAATCGTATCGGCATATTCCAAACCGGCCAGCAAGGGAAACAGCGCCAGAATGATGGGAACGGCACCACGCAGACCCACCCAGCCGACAAAGAGCTGTTCACGCCAGGCGAAGCCAAACGGGAGCAGACTCAATGTCACAGCGACAGGGCGGGCCAGGAAGATCAGCACCAGCGCCACTGCCATCGCCTGGGGGGCTGTCGTCACCAGTTCGCTCGGTGTGACCAGGAGCCCCAGTACCAGGAACATGCTGATTTGGCTGAGCCAGGCGATGCCATCGTGAAAACGGCGGATATTGCGTGCAGCTTGTAGCGGGCGGTTACCCAGGATCAGACCGGCAAGGTAAATGGCCAGGAAGCCACTTCCACCCAGCGAAGAGGTCACACCAAACAGCACCATTCCGCCGGACATGGCCAACAAGGGATAGAGCCCGGCAGCCAATCGTAAGCGATTCAACAACCAGAGCAGGACAAAACCACCGGCCACGCCCAGAATCCCGCCCAACCCGAATTGTTGAGCGAAGCTGCTGAGCATGGTCCAATCCAGTTCGGATTTCCCTGCTGCAAGCAACTCCACCAACCCGATGGTCAAAAAGATGGCCATCGGATCATTGCTGCCCGACTCGATCTCCAGCGTGGCTCCGACCCGCTGTTTCAGTTCCAGGCCGCGGGAGTGGAGCACTGAAAAAACAGCCGCTGCATCGGTTGAACCAACAATGGCGCCAATCAACAGCCCAAACAGCCACGGCAGGTTCAGCAGCCATGTCGCAGCGACACCGGTAATAGCCGCAGTAAACGCGACGCCAATGATGGCCAGCGACAGGGCCGGTTTGAGTCCGACCCGAAAGCTGCCCGCATCAGTGCGCAGCCCTCCATCGAAAAGGATCACAGCCAGGGCCAAAGACCCCAGCAAATGGGCGCTTTGCACATCCTCAAACTCGATCCCACCCGGTCCGTCTTCACCCATCAGCATGCCCAGGACGAGAAACACCAGCAGGACGGGCATTCCCAATCGGGCCGAAAACAGGCTCGCCAGGACACTCGCCATGAGCAAAAGGCTGAAGATCAGGATAACTTGATTGGTAAAGTCCATCAGGGGTGGGTTCCGAAGAGTCTGCGGTAGTATAGCAAGGGGCGGCCGTCCACCCCGTGCCCGACCCGAACGCGACCGGTGGCGTCTTACTGTGTAATCCGATGCGGTTCAGTGCGGAAAGGCAGGGGAGTAGGGGCCAAAAGAGATTGCCAAGGTTCCGGTCCATTGTCACCGTGGGAGCGAAAATATATCCTGCTTTAGGAGACACGCCGCTTTCAAGTGGTGTTTCCGCATGGCCCGATCGGTACGATGGTTTGGATTTGCCGCCAGCTCACCGGAACCTGTCAATAGCAGTCGGGTGATGAGCGAGGTGGAACCGGTACCTTTGCGAACCGTCAGTAAAAGGCGATGATCGAAAATACTTTTCTCCAAATAGGGGCGATTGTCGGCTTGGCGGCGATCGGGGGCGTTTTGGCTCAGGCACTGCGTCAGCCGCTGATCGTGGCCTTCATTGCGGTCGGCATTCTGCTGGGACCGTCCGGCTTTGGCCTGGTGGTCCACAGTAGCGAAATCGAGCTTTTCGCGAGACTGGGTATCGCGCTGCTGCTGTTTGTGGTGGGGCTGAAGCTGGACCTGCATATCATCCGTACCGTTGGGCCGGTGGCGCTGGCATCCGGTCTCGGACAGGTACTCTTTACCTCCCTGTTTGGTTACCTTATCGCGCTACTGCTCGGCATGCCCCCAACCACCGCCCTTTATGTGGCTGTGGCCCTGACCTTCTCCAGCACCATCATCATCGTCAAGCTACTTTCCGACAAGAAAGAGGTTGACTCGCTGCACGGGCGCATCGCGGTGGGTTTTCTCATCGTCCAGGACATCGTCGTAGTCCTGGTGATGATCGGCTTGACGGCCATGGGTCAGGCCGGTGAGGGCGTCAATCTGGGGTGGGAAGGCCTGCAGATCCTCGTCAAGGGCGTGCTGATGCTGGCCGTGGTCGCCCTGCTGATGCGCTACGTTCTGCCCGCGCTGATGCATCGTCTGGCCCACTCATCGGAACTGTTGATGCTGTTCGCCATCGCCTGGGCGGTGCTGGGGGCAGCCGCGGGCGATGCCCTTGGCTTCAGCAGGGAGGTAGGTGCTTTCCTGGCCGGGATATCCATCGCCTCCACGCCCTACCGCGAGCAAGTGGCGGCGCGCCTGGTTAGTCTGCGTGACTTTCTGCTGCTGTTCTTCTTCATCGAGCTGGGGGCTGCGCTGGATATGAGTGTGCTCGGCGCCCAAACAGGCGCCGCAGTGATCTTCTCCCTCTTCGTGCTAATTGGTAACCCGCTTATCGTCATGGCCATCATGGGCTATATGGGCTACCGCAAACGGACCGGGTTCCTGGCAGGGTTGACGGTGGCCCAGATCAGCGAATTTTCGCTGATTCTGGCGGCACTGGGGCTGAGCCTCGGTCACCTGGATCAGGAAACCGTGGGGCTGATTACCCTGGTCGGACTGGTCACCATCAGCGCTTCCACCTACATGATTCTCTACTCGCATGCGATCTATGAACGCATCGCTCCCTATTTATCGATTTTCGAACGCAAAGTGGCGCATCGGGAGCTGGACAGCCCGCTGGAAGATGAGGGGCGCGTCGATATCCTGCTAATTGGATTGGGCCGTTTCGGTGCCGCCATCGCGGCGAGCCTTCGCGAGCGTGGCTGCCGGCTGCTGGCCGTCGACTTCGATCCGGAGACTGTCCGTCAGCACACCCGCGATGGCTACACTGTCCATTACGGCGATGCCGAGGACCCCGAATTCGTGGCCTCTCTCCCCTTGCAACGGGCCGAGTGGGTGGTCAGCACCGTTCGCGACCGCAGCATAAACCGGATGCTGATGCACGGCCTGCAGCAACAGGGTTACCAGGGAAAAGTAGCGCTCTCTGCATCAAGCCGACAGGAGGCCCGAATGTTCGAAAAGGAGGGGGTAGACAAAGTATTTATCCCCTATGCCGATGCGGCTGAAGAGGCAGCGGAACGCCTGGTCCCCGCAAAAACGTCGGTCGCCGTTTCCCAGCTGGCGGGAGAGAATCCATGAAAGGTTTCAAAAATATTCTTTACGTATCCGAGAACGCGGTCGAACAGGATTCCGCCCTTGCGAGGGCGGTATCATTGGCAGAGAACAATCAGGCCGATTTAACGGTCGTCGATGTGATTCCTCAGATCACTGCGGGGATCGGGCTCGCCTCCGGAAGAGCAGTTTCCGATACACAGGTGAGGCTTGAGGCCGAGTGTCGGCAGGCCCTGGATTCCCTGGTGGAGCCGTACCTCGAGCGAAGGCCTATTCAATCGAAGGTGCTGGTGGGCGCGATGTATCTGGAAGTGATCCGCACAGTGATTCGGGATGGCTACGATCTGGTGATGAAGCCCGCCGCGAATCCGGATTTTCTGGAAAGGATTTTTGGCAGCGATGACATGCACCTGCTGCGCAAATGTCCCGCACCAGTCTGGCTGATGAAAATGGCCGAAAAAACCAACTATGAACGCATACTGACCGCCGTCGATTTCGACCCGTCAGAGCCCGAGTCGGCACAACAGGGGCTGAACCGGACGCTTCTGGAACTATCCAGTTCGCTTGCGCTCTCCGATTTCGCTCAATTGCATCTCTTACATGTCTGGGACGCCCCTGCCGAAATGCTGTTGCGCTCTTGGAGCGACAACCCCGAGGAGGCCGCCTCCCGCTACGTCGAAAAGGAGCGTTCACGCCATCAGAACGGGATGGCTTCTCTGCGTGAGGAATTACGTGCGCGGATAGGTCAGGAAGCCTATGACTATCTCTCTCCCCGCTTTCACCTGATCCAGGGTTCGGCAACCCGGGTGATCCCAGAGATGGCTAAACAGTTGCAGGCCGATTTGGTCGTCATGGGAACGGTAGCGCGCACCGGCGTCCCCGGAATCTTCATCGGCAATACGGCGGAGACGGTTCTCGAACAGTTGCGCTGCTCTGTGCTCGCCACTAAACCGCCAGGCTTCGTCTCGCCCGTGACGCTGGGCTAATCGGGTCCGGTTTCTACCTGCGGGTTATTCGTGTGTTGATCACACTTCGCTGATCGTCGACTCGCCGCCGTCGCGGAGGATTCGGCTCACCCGGTCGGCCCATGTCTGCCGAAACCGTTGCAGGGTCCCGTCGTCGGCGCTGCCGGAGAGTACCTGTTGAAGATCTTTCATCATGTGGGGGTCGGCCGGGATCGGGGAGGGGTCGTACTGCAGGGTGACCTGCTTGCCGGTGTCGGTGCGCTCGAAGGTGGCTGTGACGGGTCCCGGCTCGGCGTCGGTCTCGAAGCTGAGCAGACCCTTGCGGACGTGCTGGCCGCCCAGGCCGGCGAAGCCGTTCTCGGCCGCGGCGCCGGTGAGCAGGGTCAGGACCTGGGTGAGGGGGCCGTTGGCGCCCTGGTCGGGTGGTCCGGCGAAGCGGATGCGGATGCCGCCACGCAGCGGGCGCTCTTGCGGATAGAGCCGTGCCATCGCCTGGTGGGCCATCACGAAAGCGCCGGCGACGGTAGGGCAGGCGTGGCCGGCCAGTTTGATGGCGTCGTCGAAGGTATAGGTGAAGATGCCATCGCCTGCGCCGAGGAGTTGCGCCAGGGGATCGAAAAACTCCAGTGTGGGGTTGCCGGGGAATAATTTGGAAGTGTGCATGGGTGTTGCTCCGCAAGGTTAAAAGTATCGGCCCCTTCCTAACCCTCCCGGAGGGGGAGCGGATGGGCTGGAGATGCTTCCTCTGGAGGAGTGCTCCTCCCTGGACCTCTCCAAAGGTATTAGGCTGGCGGCCTATCCGTCGGGGAGATTTGCTCCAGTGAACGATTGCCATGGTAGCAATACTCCGCCTGTACTGAAGGGTTAACGGCGATTATCGAGTGTACCGGCCGGCAGCTGCATGGTTGCGCAGTGAATGCTGCCGTACTGGCGAATCAGGGGGAGGGCATTGATGGCGATGAGCGTTCGTTCGGGAAAGCACTCGCCCAGCCGCTGCATGGCGACCGAATCGGTCGGGTCGTCATAGGTGGGGACCAGGACGGCATCGTTGATGATCAGAAAATTGGCATGGGTGGCCGGCAGACGGTCGCCCTGTTCGTCGTATTTGGGGGCCGGAAGGGGCAGGGGGACGAGGCGGTAGGGGGATCCGTCTTCGGTGCGGAATTCCTTCAGCTCGGCTTCCATTGCCACCAGTTCCGGGTAGTCGGCATCGTTCGGATCGGTGCAGGCGACATAGGCGATGGTGGCCGGATCACAGAAACGCGCCAGGGTATCGATGTGACCATCGGTATCGTCGCCGCTGAGCCGACCCTTTTTCAGCCAGAGTATGCGGCGGGTGCCGAATTCGCGGGCAAAGGCGGCCTCCAGGTCGGCGCAGTCGTATTGGGGATTGCGCTGGGGAGAGAGCAGGCAGTGACTGGTGGTCAGCAGCATGCCGGCACCGTCGCTCTCGATGCTGCCGCCCTCGAGGATGAGGCTGATGCTGTCCATGGGGGTGTCGCCGAAAGCACCGGCACGCTCGAGGTTGCGGGAGACCTGGTTATCGAGCCGGTACTCGTATTTCCGGCCCCAGCCATTGAAGCCAAAGTCGAGCAGCCGGGGGCTGCCGTTACGAATCACGGTAACAGGACCGTGATCGCGCACCCAGACGTCATTCGAGGGAACGGTGAACAGCGCCACTCGCTCCATCGAAACCTTGCCCTTTTCCAGTAGCTGTCGAACCCGGGTGCGATGGTCCGGGTCGAAGCAGGAGATGAGTACGCGTTCGTGTTCGGCCACGGCACGAGTGATGGCCACGAAAACCGGTTCGACCTCCGCCAGCCGTTCACCCCAGTCGCTATGCCCATGGGGCCAGGTTAGCAACAGGCCATCCTGCCGCTCCCATTCGGCCGGCAGGCGGATGTGGGATTTGCTCACGGCAGGATCAGCGATTGAGAACCGAGTGAATCACGTACTGGTGCTCGAAATAGACGGTGAATTCATCATATTTCCAGCGGGTGATGGGCGGATCACCGACCGGCGCCGCCTTGTGCTCGGGGGTGCTGAATCGCGCTTCGACCTGGCGCATGCTCATGCCCTTGGCCGGCATTTCGAATTCGGCTCCCGCCCGTTCGGCGGGAACGCGATCCTTGGGGGGCATGGTAAGCGTGTCCGCCGTAGCGGGCAGGCTGAATAGCCCGATGAATATCAGCCCTGTCGCGGCGGATAGAAGACGCATCGTACGGCTCCTTGATAAACTGTTCATATTCCGCAATATACCGCGGCTGATTGTCCCACGTAAAATGCGGTTTGGCCTGCGCGCTGCCGCACACCCTGGTTATTTACTCTTATGAGCCACGAAACTCCCGATTTGTTCTCCTATCGCCGCTTCTGGGCAGCGCGGTTGCTGCCGGCGCCGGTGCTGCCCATGAGCCGGCAGGAGATGAATGAACTCGGCTGGGACAGCTGCGATGTCATCCTGGTCACCGGGGATGCCTATGTCGATCATCCCAGTTTCGGAATGGCGCTGATTGGCCGCCTGCTGGAGGCCCAGGGCTTTCGGGTGGGGATCATCGCGCAGCCCGACTGGACCTCGACGGAGGCCTTCTCGGAGCTGGGTCGACCCAATCTGTTCTTCGGAGTCACGGCCGGCAATATGGATTCCATGGTGAATCGCTATACGTCGGACCGCAGACGCCGTTCGGATGATGCCTACTCGCCGGAAGGGGAAGGCGGTAAACGCCCCGACCGTTCCACGCTGGTCTACTCCCAGCGCTGTCGGGAAGCCTGGAAAGGCGTACCGATCATCATCGGCGGTATCGAGGCGAGCCTGAGGCGTATCGCCCACTTCGATTACTGGTCCGACAAGGTGCGCCGGTCGATCCTGGTGGATGCCAAGGCGGATCTGCTGCTGTTCGGCAATGCCGAGCGCTCCATCGTGGAGCTCGCCCACCGCCTGGCCCGGGGGGAGGCAGTCGATTCCATCCGGGACCTCCGCGGTACGGCATTTTTCGGCAGTGCGCCGGGCGAGTGGTTCGAACTCGATTCCAGTGAGGTGGATACCCCGGGGGAGAAGGTCGAACCGCTGCACGATCCGTATGCCGCAGAGCCGTGCCGAACCGTGGTTCAGCAGCTACGGGAGGTGCCGCGCGATCAGCGGGACAATGTGGTCATTCGCCTGCCGTCGTTCGAGCAGGTACGCCGTGACGACGTTCTCTACGCCCACGCCTCGCGGGTCATGCACCTGGAGACCAACTACCACAACGCCAGGCCTCTGGTTCAGCGCCATGCCGACCGGGACGTGTGGATCAATCCGCCGCCTGTACCGCTGTCGACCAAAGAGCTGGACGGGGTCTATGAGCTGCCCTACACGCGTCGTCCGCATCCGGCCTATGGTGATGCGAAGCTGCCCGCTTACGAGATGATCCGCTTCTCCATCAATATCATGCGGGGCTGTTTTGGCGGCTGTACGTTCTGCTCCATTACCGAGCACGAAGGGCGCATCATCCAGAACCGTTCCGAGGAGTCGATCCTCCACGAGATCGAGACCGTACGCGACACGGTGCCCGGTTTTACCGGCAATATCTCCGATCTGGGCGGACCCTCCGCCAACATGTACCGTTTGCGCTGCCGATCCGAGGAGATCGAATCGGCCTGCCGGCGACTCTCCTGCGTTTATCCGGACGTGTGCCGAAACATGTCCACCAGCCACAAGCCGCTGACGCAGCTCTACCGCAAGGCGCGGGAACTGCCGGGTGTGAAACGGGTATTCATCGCGTCGGGGCTTCGCTACGACCTGGCGGTGCACGATCCCGAATATATCAAGGAGCTGGTGACCCATCATGTGGGCGGCTATCTGAAGATCGCCCCGGAGCACACCGAAAGCGAACCACTGTCGCACATGATGAAGCCCGGCATGGGCACCTATGACCGCTTCAGGGAGCTGTTCGAGCGCTACTCGAAAGAGGCGGGGAAGGAGCAGTACCTGATCCCCTATTTCATGTCCGCCCACCCGGGTGCCAGGGAAGAGGACATGCTCACGCTTGCCTTGTGGCTGAAGCGCAACAAATTCCGGCTGGATCAGGTGCAGAATTTTCTGCCGTCCCCGATGGCGCTGGCCACGGCCATGTGGCACACAGGGCACAATCCGCTGAAGCGGGTGCGGCGTGAACCCGGTGATGTCCCGGTCCCCAAGGGTGGCCGCGCCCGCCGGCTCCAGAAGGCCTTTCTTCGCTATCACGACCCCGACAACTGGCCGCTGTTGCGCGATGCGCTGAAACGCATGGGCCGCGCCGATCTCATCGGCAATGGCAAGCGCCACCTGGTGCCCCGCTGGCAACCGGGAATGGCGCCAAAGCCGGGGCCGATGCGGGCACCTGTGCAGAAGGGCAAGCCCGTGGCGCGTTCCAAAGACCCGCGCAAGGGCCGCCGCAGATCGTAGGGGACATGAGTTCCACGGTGAACACGGGGAGAAAGGATTAGGAAGATATGTTCTCTCGCCAAGACGCCAAGATCGCTAAGAAGGGATGAAAGAGAGGTTTTCTTGGCGATCTTGGCGGCTTCGCGAGAGGAAATTTTTCATGA
>NZ_JAENYR010000027.1:0-8299 GCF_016841685.1 Thiohalomonas denitrificans | reverse complement strand
AAAGAGAGGTTTTCTTGGCGATCTTGGCGGCTTCGCGAGAGGAAATTTTTCATGAGAGTTACTTGTTTTTCCGTGGATTCCACGGCAAGAACAAGGAAGGGGTGAGTAGTTAGGAACACTTGCCGGCGAGTTCTTGGCAACGAACTTATTGCTCTCGCCAAGACGCCAAGACGCCAAGAACGCCAAGGGAGTGGGAAATGACGGAAGATGCGATTGGGAAGCAGATCGTTAACATTGCGGTGCAGATTCATCAGCAGGTTGGTCCTGGTCTGCTGGAGACGGTCTATGAGGTTATCCTTGCACACGAGCTTCGACGGAGGGGCTTACAGGTCGAAAGGCAAGTTTCCATTCCAGTCGAGTACCAAGGTATCAAATTTGACGAGGGCTTTCGGGCCGACCTCCTTGTCGAATACAAGGTCATTGTCGAACTCAAGTGTGTCGAGAGGCTCAATAATGCACACAAGAAGCAACTCCTCACGTACTTGCGACTCGCCGACAGGAGACTCGGGTACTTGCTCAATTTTGGCGAGGCACTCATGAAGCACGGCATCACTCGCATCGTTAATCGGCTGGAAGAGAATTGTTGATTTCTTGGCGTTCTTGGCGTCTTGGCGAGAGGAAATTTCTTCTCTTGGCATCCACAAATTCTGCTGAGGAGCCGAGAATTATTCGGTTTTCTCCGGTTCGGCCTTGGTGTGGTCGCGGGCCAGCAGCAGGTAGAAGGCGGGCAGCACGAACAGCGTAAACAGGGTGCCGATACCGAGGCCGGTGGCGACGGTCAGGCCGATGTGGAAGCGGCTCACCGCACCGGGCCCTGCAGCGGTGAGCAGCGGCACCATGGCCACAATCAGCGCGATGCTGGTCATGATGATGGGCCGCAGCCGGATCGATGCGGCCTGCTCGACCGCCTTGCGTTTCGAGAGCCGCTCCTTGATCTGCAACTGGTTGGCGAACTCGACGATCAGGATGCCGTTCTTCGCCACCACGCCGATCAGCGTGATCAGTCCAACCTGGGTATAGATGTTGATGGTGGCAAAACCCAGGGTGATGAAGGCCATGGCCCCGGCGATGGAGAGCGGGACCGAGACCAGGATGATGGCCGGATCACGCCAGGATTCAAACTGCGCAGCCAGCACCAGGTAGATGACCATCAGCGACAGGAAGAAGGTCACCATCAACGCGCTGCTCTGCTGTGCAAACTGGCGCGAACCACCCGTGTAGTCGAAACCGTAGCCCTTCGGGAAGAGCTCTTGGGCCTGCGTCTCCAGGTAGCCCAGGGCGTCACCCAGGGCGACCCCCGGCATCATGACCCCCTCCACGGTGAGGGAGTTGAGCTGCTGGAACTGCGTCCGTTTTGAGGGCTCGACCCCATCCTTCAGCCGCACCAGTGTGGACAGCGGCACCAGCTCCCCCGAACCGGCGCGAACGTAGTAGTCCTCCAGCATCGCGGCATCGAGCCGGAATTCGCGCTCCACCTGCGGGATGACCTTGTAGCTTCGTCCGTCCATGCTGAAGCGATTCACCTCGCCGCCACTCAGCATGCTCGAGAGATTGCGGCCGATCTCCTCCATGGAAATGCCCAGATCGCCGGCGCGATCCCGGTCGATGAGGAGATTGGTAACGGGCCGATCGATCTCCACCGACTTGCGCAGGAACATGAAGTTGCCCGACCCCATGCCACGGCCGATGAGCGCGTCGGCGGTTCCCGCCAGCTCTTCATAGCCCCGGTCGGTGGTGATGACGAACTGAACCGGCAGTCCGCCACCGGAACCCGGAAGGGCGGGACGGGGAAAGACGGCAGTCTGGAATCCCGCTACACCCTTCAGCGCCGCATCCACCTCGGGCTGGATCTCCATCTGGGAACGTTCCCGCTCCGTAACGGATTCCATCTTGAAACCGCCAAAGACCGTATCGGGGCTGCGTCCAAGGATGGTGAAGCCTTCGTGGTATTCCGGGAACTCCTCGAACAGGCCCTGAATCTGCCTGGTGTAGACCTTGTGGTAGTCGAGCGTCGCCGTCCTCGGTGCCGTGCCCTGGAAGAACAGAATGGCCTGGTCTTCGGTGGGGGCGAGTTCGCTTTCACTGGTGATGAACATGAAATAGATGGAAGCGAGGATCACCGCACCGAAGAATACCGCAACCGGCACCGACTCCAGTGCTCCATGCAGCAGCTTCAGATAGCCTGCAGAGAGCCGTTCGAAACTGCGTTCGACGAACTGCTCGAAGCGGCCCTGGTTGCCGTGAGGCTTGAGCACCTTGGAGGAGATCATCGGCGAAAGGGTGAGGGCGACAACGCCCGAGATCAATACGGCGCCGGTAAGGGTGAAGGCGAATTCGGTAAAGAGTGAACCGACCAGCCCGCCCATAAAGCCGATGGGGGCGTAAACGGCCAGCAGTGTCGTGGTCATGGCGATGATCGGCACCGCGAGCTCCCGCGCCCCCGATAGGGCTGCCTGGAAACGGGTCTCGCCGCGCTCGATATGCCGGTGGACATTCTCCACCACGATGATGGCATCATCCACCACCAGACCGATGGCCAGCACCATGGACAACAGCGTGAGCAGATTCAGTGAATAGCCGAGGACGTACATCACGAAGGCCGCGCCGATGAGCGACAACGGAACCGCCACCGCAGGGACGATGGCGGCCCGGAACGAGCCCAGCGTCAGGTAGACCACCAGCAGCACAATGAGCACCGCCTCGGCGATGGTTTTATACACCTCGTCGATGGAGTCGTTGATGAACTTGCTGGCATCGTAGGGGATGCGAACGTTGAATCCGTCCGGCAGTTGTGCCCGAATCTGCGGCACCTCGTCGTTGACCGCTTCCGCCACGGTCAACGGATTGGCGCCGGGAGCCTGTTCGATGGCCAGGAAAACGGCAGGGGTGCCGCTATACCAGGCGGTCGACTCGTAATCCTCGGCCCCCAGTTCCGTGCGGGCGATATCGCCAAGCCGGACCAGCGTGCCGCCTTCGCTCAGCACCACCAGGTCGTCGAAGTCCTCAGGCGCCGAGACATCGGTGGTGGCGGTGAGATCGACGCGGACATACTTGTCCTTGGTGGAGCCCACGCCCGCCAGGTAGTTGTTATCACGGAGCACCTCGGCGACATCATCGGCCGTGACTCCGAGGGAGGCCATGCGCTGGGGATCGAGCCAGATACGCATGGCGAAACGCTGTCCGAACAGGCGCGCCTTGGCGACGCCCGGAAGGGCCTGCAGCTGGGGCTGCGCGACACGCAGGATATAATCGGTAAGCTGCGGACGCGGTACCGTATCGCTATAGAAAGCGATATACATCAGGGCCGTCGAGTCGCCGGTGGCGGAATCGATGACCGGGTCCTGGGCATCGGCGGGCAGCTCGTTGCGCTTACTGGCGACCTTTGCCTGGATTTCGGCCACGGCGGCGTTCGGGTCATAGTTGAGCTCCATGTGCGCCTCGATGACGGAGGCACCCTGGGAGCTGCTGGAATTGATGTAATCAATGCCGTTGGCCTCGGCAATGGCCTGCTGCAGAGGTGTGGTTACAAAGCCCTTGACCAGCTCCGAACTCGCACCCGGGTAGGCGGTCGCAACCGTCACCACCGTATTCTGGATCTCGGGGTACTGGCGTACCTCCAGCAGTCCGAGCGAACGAACGCCGAGCAGCAGTATCAACAGACTGACTACCGTCGCCAGGACCGGCCGACGGATAAAGATGTCCGTGAACTTCATTCCGTAGTTACCTCGGCGTCCTCGAGCTCGACGCTGTTATCGGCGGTAATGGCTTGACCGTCGCGCAGCTTCACCAGTCCGGCGCGGACCACTTGTTGCCCGGCCTGCAGCCCTTTCGTTACCACCACGCGACCTTCGCGGACCTCCCCGGTGGTTACCTGTTGCCGTTTGGCCCTCAGCGTGCCGTCTTCCTCCTCAGCAACGGCATACAGGAAGCTGCCGTAGGTGTTGAAGCTCACGGCGGTCCGCGGAACCGTCAGTACCTCGCGCGACTCATTATTAAAGGTGAGTACTTCGACAAACATCCCCGGCCGCAGGCGGCCATCGGGATTATCCAGGCTGGCGCGGAGGCGAATGGACCGGGTTCCGACATCGATGCCGGAGTCGATGGCCGTAATCGTTCCCTTGAAGACCTCGTCAGCATAGGCGTCGGCACGAACCTCGATCGGCAATCCCTTGCGCATTTCCGAGAAATAGCGCTCGGGCAGGGCGTAATCCACATAGATCGGATCGAGGGCATGCAGGGAAACGATGCGGGCACCCGGTGAGATGTACTGGCCCGGATTGATGCGGCGAATACCGAGCACGCCGGCGAAGGGAGCGCGGATACTTTTCTGCGCAATCCTCTCCTCCTGCTCGGCCACACGCGCATCGGCGGCATCATATTTTGCCTGCGCCTCATCGTGTTGCGATTTGGAGATGGCCTGGCGCCCCAGCAGGTCTTCGGAACGACGCAACTGTACCAGTGCGAGTCGCCGGTCCGCCTTCGCGCCCTCCAGGGTGGCCCTGTCCACGGTAGCGTCCAGCTCAATCAGAGGGGTATCGGCATCCACAACGGAGCCGGATTCGAAGGTGACACGGCTTACCTTGCCCGCCACTTCCGAAGCGACATCAATGCCGCGAACGGCGGTGAGGCTGCCCACAGCCCGCAGTGAGGGGCGCCAGGTCTCCTGCCGGACCTCGGTGGTGGAGACCACCGCCGGCGGCTGAGGTTGCGACATCGCCTCGGCCATTCCCTGCATCTGGAGGTATTTGAATCCGAAGATTCCACCGAAGATAACCAGCAGGAATAGTGTGACGGCAACGAAGCGTTTGGCCATGGTTCGAAACTCTGATCCGTTATTGATGAGAAAACCGTTGGGGATCGCTTTCGCGAGTACCAGAAAAAGGCAGCAATCGTCGCCGATCTGTTTATAAAGATAAACAATGCATTTATCATGGGACCTATGAGCGATTTCGATTATTTGAGCCTTGATGGGCGATCGTTGCGGCTTTTCGTTGCCGTTCTCGAGTCGGGCTCCGTCACTGCGGCGGCGGAACGGCTCGGTGTGACCCAGTCGGCGGTGAGCCATACGCTGGAAAAGCTGCGGAATATCACCGGCGACCCGCTGTTCGTCAAGTCGGGACGCGGCATCGTCGCGACCGCCTATGCGGAAACCCTGGGTGAACGGGCACGCTCGGTGCTGGAGGGGATGAAGGCGATTGCACAGCCCCCCGATTTCAATCCCGTTACCGCACGGCGGGAATTCACCGTGGCCGCCAACGACTTCCAGCGCGACCTCCTGCTGCCGCGCGTACTTCGCTCTCTCTGTGAGGAGGCGCCGGGGATTCGGCTGCGGGTTATTCCGGCAGGCATCCCGGAGGTGGAGCTGTTGCGTGAAGATCGCTGCAACCTCATTATCACCCCTCGGCCGCCGCAGGGCAGTGACGTCCACACGGAACAGCTGCTTGAAGACCGGCTGGTCTGCTTCTACGACGGGCGCCAGACCCAGCCTCCGGGGGATTTGGCGGCCTATCTTGCGGCCCGACACATCGGGCTGCAGTATGAAGACAGTGAAAAGGCCGATTTTGAGAAACAGTTTCGGGCGCTCGGTATTCATCGTGACGTCGCGGTGGTGGTGGATAATGTCGCCGGGATCCCGGCCTTCATGCGCGGCACCGGCCTGCTCGCCATCCTGCCGAGCATGCTCGATTCCGGTTTGATGCGGGAGTTCGCCTGGTGCGAACCGCCCTTTGCACTGGATCCCCTGCCGCTGTTTCAGGTCTGGCATCGCCGCCATGACGAGGATGCCGCCCATTGCTGGCTGAGAGCGAAGTTGACAGCGGCGGCCGAAGAGGTGGTCAAAAACCGGTCGCCGAGACTTCAATGGAAACCTAAGATCAAATAAGAGTCTAAATCGATGGGCATGCCGCCCTGAGTTGTCAAAATCTTATGGTCTACGTCGAAAGCCAAGTTCCTGAAACCGATACCCGAGCCGATCCGGAGGCCTGGATTGCGCGTATCGGGCACCGCCATTCCGGTAAGGAGCTGGAGGTTATTCGGCGCGCGGTCGGTCTCGCCCGGCGGGCTCATAAGGAGCAGATTCGGGCATCGGGAGAGCCCTACCTGACCCACGTCATTGCCGTTGCCGATATCCTGGCGGGACTCAATCTTGACCACGAGAGTCTGGGGGCGGCGATTCTCCACGATTCGGTGGAGGACAGCGACCTCACCCTGGAGGAGATCGCCGAGAGCTGCGGTCCCGGTGTCGCCCATCTGGTCGATGGGGTGACCAAAATGCGCATCATCGGTGATTATCAAAAGGACCTGGGCGACAGCAGCAAGGAATCCGCTCACGCGGAGAGCCTGCGCAAGCTTCTCCTGGCCATGGCGGAAGATGTGCGTGTAGTGCTCATCAAGCTCGCCGATCGGCTGCACAACATGCGTACGCTCAAGCACCTGCCCGAGGAGAAGCAGCGCCGGATCGCCCGGGAGACCATGGATATCTACGCTCCCCTGGCGAACCGCCTGGGTATCTGGCAGGTGAAGTGGGAGCTGGAAGACCTCGCCTTCCGCTATCTGGACCCGATTACCTACCGGCAAATCGCGCGCTTTTTGCGGGAACGGCGCGTCGATCGCCAGCTTTATATCCAAAACGTCATCGGCATTCTCGAAGGGCAGATGACCGAGGCGGGGATCAAGGCCGACATCAAGGGCCGACCCAAGCATCTCTACAGTATCTGGAAAAAGATGCAGCGAAAGGGGCTGGGATTCCATCAGCTCTATGACGTGCGGGCGGTTCGCATTCTGGTCGACAACGTTTCCGAGTGCTATCACGTGCTCGGCATTGTCCACTCACTGTGGCCGCATATTCCGCGGGAGTTTGACGACTATATCGCCACTCCCAAGGAGAACATGTACCAGTCCATCCACACGGCCGTGGTGGGGCCCGAGGGCAAGACGCTGGAGGTCCAGATTCGGACCTGGGATATGGAGCGGCACGCCGAGCTGGGTGTGGCCGCGCACTGGCGTTACAAGGAGGGCCGCAAGCAAGACCAGAACTTCGAGCACAAGATCGCCTGGCTGCGCCAGCTCCTCGAGTGGAAAGAGGAAGAGGGCAGCGCCGGCGACTTCATCGATCGCTTCAAATCCGAGGTCTTTCAGGATCGCGTCTATGTGCTGACCCCGGATGGCGAGGTCATCGATATGCCCCAGGGAGCCACGCCGCTGGATTTCGCCTACCACATCCATAGCGAGGTGGGTAATCGCTGTCGCGGCGCCAAGGTAAACGGCAGAATTGTACCGCTTACCTATGAACTCCATTCCGGCGAACAGGTGGAGATCCTCACCACCAAGCATGGCGGCCCCAGTCGCGACTGGCTGAATCCCCATCTGGGGTACGTGAAGACCTCTCGTGCACGCTCGAAGATCCGTGCCTGGTTCAAGCAGCAGGATCACCAGCAGAACATCGCCGACGGTAAAACGGCCCTCGACCGGGAGCTGCACCGGTTGGCCGTGGGTGACCTGGATCGGTTGAAGCTTGCCAAGCACTTCGGGTTGCAGCAGGTCGACGAGTTACTGATCGCCGTCGGCCGGGGTGATATCAACACGGCGCAGATCGGCCACGCCGTGCATCATCTGACCCGTCGCGAGGATGAAACCGATACCCTGGCCCCGGTGCAGAGACGCAAGGGTGCCAAGGGCGGGGATATTCATATCCGGGGCGTCGGCAACCTGCTGACCAACATGGCGCGCTGCTGCACTCCGGCGGCGGGCGATCCCATCGTCGGGTTCATCACCCTTGGTAGAGGCGTCACCATCCATCGTCGTGAATGTCCCAACATCCTCAACCTGCCGGAGGAGAAGCGTCGGCGTATCATCGAGGTGGACTGGAGTGCCAGTGACAAGAACACCTACCAGGTGGATCTGGAGATCGAGGCCGTCGACCGGCAGGGTCTGCTGCGGGATATCTCAACCGTGCTGGCCAACGAAAAGATCAATGTACTGACCACCGACACCCGCTCCGACAAGCACCGGAATACGGCGAAGATGCTGGTGACGGTCGAGATCACCGATACCGACCAACTCAGCCGCATTCTCTCGCGGATCGGACAGCTGCCCAACATTCTAGAGGCACGGCGCCGGACGCGGTGATGGGACGAGTGGCGAGTGGCGAGTGGCGAGTGGCGAGTGGCGAACGGCGAGTGGCGAGTGGCGAACGGCGAGGCTTACCCCAGCTGCGCTGGCCCGAATCAAAGACGAACATTTAGTCGTCATTGCGAGCCGTACCCCCTGCTGCGCAGGCCCGAATCAATGACGAACCTTC
>NZ_JAENYR010000146.1:3458-3524 GCF_016841685.1 Thiohalomonas denitrificans | reverse complement strand
GTACCGGATCAGAATGGGGAATGGGGAATGGGGAATGGGGAATGGGGAATGGGGAATGGGGAATGG
>NZ_JAENYR010000146.1:0-3358 GCF_016841685.1 Thiohalomonas denitrificans | reverse complement strand
TGGGGAATGGGGAATGGGGAATGGGGAATGGGGAATGGGGAATGGGGAATGGGGAATGGGGAGTCGAAATCAAGGCGCTGCACACCAGAGGCGCTGTAGTCGCTGCCGGTTCAGTCGCAGCCACTGCAGGGCTATGATGGGACCGGCGGAGTTGATGACGCCTTCTTCCAGCCAGGCGAGGGCCTGATCGAGCGGCACCACGCTCACCCGGATATCTTCATTCTCACTCTCCAGCCCATGGATACCCCCCAGGTCGCGGCTGTCCACGCGGCCACAGAACAGGGTCAATGTCTCCGAGGTGCCGCCCGGGCTGACCAGATAGCGACAGATCGGCTCCAAATCGGTCACCGTGCAGCCCGCCTCTTCCTGCGACTCCCGCCGCACCACATCCTCGGCCGATTCACCGGGCTCAATGATGCCGGCCACCGCCTCCAGCAGCCACGGACCTCCGGGCATCTCGAGGGCACCGATGCGGAACTGTTCCAGAAGAACAACCGTGTCCCGCACCGGATCGTAGGGCAGCAGGGCCGCGGCGTGTCCGCGCTCGAACAGTTCCCGTTCGATAACCGGGCTCATACTTCCGTCAAACAGGCGGTGGCGCAGCCGATAGCGCTCCAGACGGAAAAAACCCTCGAACTCGACCTCTCTTTCAATGATCTCCACACTCGGCCTGTCGGGTCCGCGACTTCCGCTCACTGCTGACTCCCTATATTCTTCCTGCCTACGTATCATCCATCATAATGCCCATATGCCCGACCCGACTGCCGAAAACATCACCGCCATCATCCTGGCCGGAGGCCGCGGACAGCGTATGGGCGGCCAGGACAAAGGGCTGCTGCCGCTGGCCGGACGCCCGCTGATCGCACACGTCATCGAGCGCATTCGTCCCCAGGTGGGCGAAATCGTAATCAGTGCCAACCGAAACCACGAACACTATAGCCGCTTCGGTTACCCGGTGTTCGCGGATGCGGTTCCCGACTGGCCCGGCCCCCTCGCCGGCCTGCTGGCCGGCTTTGCAGCGACCGACTCGGAATGGCTCCTGACCCTGCCCTGCGACATTCCGCGGCTGCCACAGGACCTCGCGGCACGCATGATCTCGGCTACCATGGAAGCGGACGCAGAGATCTGTACGGTACAGGCAAGCGGTCGTATTCAGGCCGCCCTCATGCTGGTTTCACGCCGTCTGGAAACGGAGCTGCGCGCCTATATCGACGCCGGAGGACGCCGCGTCCAGAGTTGGCAGGAAGCCCATCACCGCGCCCTGGCCGAGTATCCGGAAGTGGATGGCGCATTTGATAACATCAACACCCCCGAACAACTGCAGCAATTGGAAAGGGAGTTGAAAGAAAACCGATGAAGGACCTTGCGCCGACACCCGTCCTCGGCTTTATCGCGTTCAGCGGCACCGGCAAGACGACGCTTCTGGAACAACTCATCCCGCTGCTACGCAAGCGCGAACTGGAAGTGGCACTCATCAAACATGCCCACCATGATTTCGATATCGATATTCCGGGCAAGGACAGTTATCGCCTGCGCAAGGCGGGGGCGAGCCAGACGCTGGTGGCCTCCCGAAAACGCTGGGCGCTGATTACCGAGCACGGGGAACTGCCCGAGCCCGATCTGGCAGGCCTGCTTCGCCAGCTCGACCACGACCGTCTGGATCTCGTCCTGGTGGAGGGATTCAAGCACGAGGCCTTTCCGAAAATCGAACTCAGACGCGAATCCCTGGGCAAGCCGAGGCTCTACCCCGACGATGACGCCATCATCGCTGTGGCCACCGACCGGCCTGCAGCGATAGCCGCCACACGCTCCCTGTCGGTGCTGGATCTCAACCAACCGGATGCCATCGCCGACTTCGTCCACCAATGGGTTATCTCCTCCGGCAAGGCATAACACGGTTTAGCCGCACGAGGGGATTGGGCATAATGGCCGCAGACCCAACCGCCATACGAGGTTACTGCATGAGTTCACAAGGTTCCGGGCTACTGCCCCTGGATGAGGCACTGGAGAAGATCCGGGCTGCTCTGAAGCCCGTTGCGGGCTACGCGCAAGTAACCCTTGCCGAGGCACTGGGACGGATCCTGCACGAGGACATCCTCTCCCCCATCGATGTCCCCGGACACCGCAACTCGGCCATGGACGGGTATGCCGTAGCCGGCAGTGCGCTCCCCGAATCGGGAGAGAAGCGTTTCCGGGTGGCGGGAACCGCATTGGCGGGCGCGCCCTACGCCGGCAGCGTTGGCCCGGATGAAGCGGTCCGGATCATGACCGGTGCCGTGGTTCCCGAGGGTACCGATACCGTCATCATGCAGGAGAAGGCGCGCCGGGAAGGTGACGACGTCTATTTCAAGGCGGGACACCGCAGCGGCGAAAACGTCCGTCACCCCGGAGAGGATATCGCCCGCGATACCGTGGTGCTCTCCGCCGGCCGCCGAATCGCACCCTCCGATGTCGGTTTGCTCGCCTCCCTGGGGATTGCCGAAGTGCGGGTCAACCGCCGCCTGCGGGTCGCCATCTTTTCTACTGGTGACGAACTGGTGCCGCTCGGTCAAAGTCTGGGCGAAGGCGAGATCTACGACAGCAATCGCTATACGGTCGCTGCCATGCTGCGCCGGATGGATGTCGATGTACTCGACATGGGCGTTGTTCGCGATGACCCGGATGCCATCGAGCAGGCCTTCACCAGCGCCTCGCAGATTGCCGATGTCGTCATCACATCGGGCGGGGTTTCGGTAGGCGAGGCTGATTTCGTCAAATCCACACTCGACAAGCTCGGCGAGGTGGATTTCTGGCGCATCGCCATGAAGCCCGGCAAGCCGCTCGCGTTCGGTCGACTGGGCAATGCCGCCTTCTTCGGCCTGCCGGGCAATCCCGTCTCCGCCGTGGCCACCTTCTATCAAGTGGTCCAGCCCAGCCTGCTGCACCTGACGGGAAGCAGCGATACCGGAAGATTGCGGGTAAAGGCGCACACGACCGAAAAGCTCAAAAAGCGACCCGGCCGGAAGGATTTCCAGCGCGGCATACTGGAGTCCGATGCCAATGACAATCTGGTCGTCCGCAGCACAGGCATGCAGGGCTCCCACGTACTCAGCTCCGTGAGTCGGGCCAACTGCTTCATTGTCCTTCCGGCCGAATCGGGTGATATAGAGGCCGGCGACGAGGTGACCGTCGAGCCCTTTGCCGCTTTCATGTGATTCATCCAAAAGGCCGTTGTTATTGAAACGGCGGCCTTTCCTTTCTCGATCGTTGCGAGCCCCACCACCGCCGCTGTACGGCCGGAATCAGTGACGTTCAGCCGTCATTGCGAGCCGTACCCCCTGCTGCGCAGGCCCGAATCGGTGACGAACCTTTAGCCGTC
>NZ_JAENYR010000026.1 GCF_016841685.1 Thiohalomonas denitrificans | reverse complement strand
CCTGCGCGGGGATGACGGTTCGCCTGCGCGGGGATGACGAATCTCCTATGCCGCGTATGATCAACCGGGCGAGCAGTTACCTATTTTTTTCAAAATCGGCGTCTATACTTCCAGTGAATCGCCTGGAACTGTGCGCTGAGCCAGTCCAGGACTTCCCAAGTGGTTTGTTGCCGTGTTTCCTCCCCTGCGCGATAGCGCAAACCTGTAGCCCTGTTCCCCCGCAGGGCTTTTTTTTGGGATTTCGGTGGGTAGTTTTCTATTGGTTGGCGAGTGGCATGCTAGTGACTGGTAGCTAGTGGTCCACGCGGAAAATAGTGTGGTACTCAGAGCCCCGCTAACGAGCCAAGGCCAGGCGGGCTGCGCAGAGATGGCTGCGCTGGGCAGGCTTGCGAGACCGGCTGAGCGTTACATTATTTTCGGCATGGTCACTAAACCTGAAGGATGGGGCGCGGTAGCCGGTTTTCCAGAGAACATGGACCAGCCCGTCCTTCACCGATATGGCGCATCCTTTGCACGATCGGCAGCAATCTGGTCCTCATGGCGCCGCCCCATCTCCAGTAACGACTCCTTGCCGATAATTTCATCGCCCCGGCGATCGAAATAAAATTCATAGACCCGCGTCAAAACGACGGCATCGACCGGGCATGCCTCTTCACACATCCCGCAGTAAATGCATTTGAACAGGTCGATATCATAGAGGGTTGTCCGGCGGGTGCCATCCTGCCGTTCGGCCGATTCGATGGTAATGGCGAGGGAGGGACAAATGACTTCACACAATTTGCACGCGATACAGCGTTCCTCGCCGTTAGGGTAACGACGAAGTGCGTGCAGTCCGCGAAAGCGGTGTGATTGAGGGGTCCGCTCCTCCGGGTATTGAATCGTTACCTTGCGGTCCACGAATCGCCGGCCGGTCACAGAAAGACCAGTAAGCAATTCGGAAAGTGTGAGGCTCTTGAGGAAAGAAACGATGCGACTCATGAATTCACTGCCGGGATACAGATATCCAAACCGCACGCAGATCGGGATTTGCGATATCCCGGCCTGAAGCCCTTCCGGATTATGAAAACCCTGCTCGGCAGCATGCTCCTGCTTGTCCTCCCCAAAGTCGTCCCCCGGGAACTGCTGGCCATGCCCTGGTGAGGGCTCGACCGCCGAAAAGGCCTAACGGCCCCATTACTGGGGCCGTCTCGGCGTACTCTCTTTCAGGATCTCCTCTACTCGGGCTTGCCGAAAGTCCACCGCCTGGCGGAAGGCTTCGCGCTTACCCAGTTTTTTGACCGAGAAATATTTGTGGCGTTGCGGGCCGCCCTTGGTAGGGCACCAGGAGGCAACGTAAGCTTGGCTGACCGAATTGCCTCGCTGCTTTTCCACGTAATGGACACCCACCACACCGGATGAATTGCTCTTGAACGAAGTGCATATTCTCCGGCCGGCGTCGGCATGTTCTCCGAACAGTCGGCGGCGGAGTTCGTCCCGGTAGGCGCGGGCAGCGGTGATTGCTTTGCGTTTACCGCCGTATTGACCATCGGAAAACAGCTTTTGGTGCAGCTTGCCATCCTTGACTACCCGAACCCAATAGCCACGAACCTTCTCGTGCTCCATCCGTGTGATGTTCCGGTTTGCGGGGTTCTTTCTGCTCAGTTTCATCGCACCATGCATCATGTTGGTTTTCCATCCTTTGCCCCTTCTTATAGTCCCTAAAGTGGGGCAATTCAAAAGCGACAGGGTTCCACAGGGAATTAACAGGTAATCTAGCCTCGATCTGCTATTAATTACTTGTAATAACGATTCTTTGCCTGCGGCTGACACTTCACCTTCAGGGGACATCCATCCCCATCAAAAGGTTAGATGGAAAATGGGCCGTTGAGTTCGTCAGTTTCGAGAACGGGAGCGGCATCCAGCTTGTAGGCGTCCATCATGCCGGCGACGCGCTGTAGCGATGAAAGGATTAGGTTCTGTTCCCAGTCGGAGAGTTCGCTGAAGGCGCGAATGAAGTGCTCCTGAAGGAGGGTGGGGGCGCTGGCGAGTGCCTGCTCGCCATCCGCAGAGAGAGTGACGACTACCCGGCGTTTATCGGTAGTACTGCGGCTTCGTGCTACGAGATTCTTGCGTTCCAGACGGTCGAGAATGGTGGTGACGGTCCCCTGACTGAGGTTGATCAGACGTGCCAGCCCACCTACGCCCAGTGGGCCATGGCGCAAAATGGCCTGGAGTGTCAACAATTGGGGTCCGGTAAGCCCTGAGCGCTGCAGCAGCTGCCTTGATTGCAGATCGATCGCGCGGATGATTCGCCGCAGGGCAACCAGAACTTCCTCATGTCTTTCCATGGGCGCGATTATAGGAAAGAAGTATTTTGAGTTCAAAATATTTCTGTTCAAAGCATATGACCTGTCCACCGAAGGAAAAGGACGATAAAGTGGGGCATTGGGCGATTTTGAGGCAAGCGGGGCTCTTCTTGGAAGCCGAGTCGTCCACCACAGGAGCGTGGATGTAGAGTGTACACTGGCTTTTCACATTGTAGTGTTTTCAGGTGGTTACGCTAGCAGCAGCACGAAAACCCCTTCGTATGCGTTTTACCACAAAGCCCTCGGGTACCCGGTTGAAAACCGCAAGCCCCAGAACGTATAATACGCAAACACTTAAGCACCGGGCGGACTGCAGTGCTTAAATCGTTTGGAAACAAAGCGAAATCCGCAACTCCGGGAACCTGAAATCATGGAATCAAAAGTAGCGGAGGGGTTGCAGTTGAGAAAACCGGTTCTGGACGATGGAAAGGCTGTCCACGACCTGATCGGCAATTGCCCGCCTCTCGACTTGAACTCCACGTACAACTATTTCCTTCTCTGCAGCCACTTTTCCGAGACCTGCGTGGTCGGGGAACAGGACAGCAGTATCCTGGCCTTCCTCTCTGCTTACCGTCTTCCCAAGTCGCCTGAAACCCTGTTTGTGTGGCAGGTGGCCGTTGATGGCGCTCTGAGAGGGCATGGGATGGCCGGTCGTATGTTGGAAGAGGTATTGGTGCGACCGGCGTGTCGCGGCGTGCGTTATGTCGAGACTACCGTGTCGCCATCCAATATCCCTTCCCGCCGGTTTTTTGAGCGCTATGCTGAAAAGCGGCAGCTCGGCTGGCACGAAGAAACCTTCTTGACGGAGGAGCAATTCGGCGGCGAAAGCCATGAATCCGAAGTGTTGTTCCGCATCGGACCTTTATTAAAACCATAACCAGGGAAACCGCCATGAGAATTTTCGAGCAACTTGAATCGGAAGTGCGCGGCTACGTTCGTTCGTTCCCCACTATTTTCAAGACCGCCAAAGGTTCGTTCCTTTGGAACGAGGATGGAACCAAGTACATCGATTTCTTTGCCGGAGCGGGTACGCTGAACTACGGCCACAACAACCCAATCATCTCCCAGGCGATGATCGAGCACCTGCAAAGCGACGGGATTGTTCACGGCCTGGATAAGGCGACCGTGGCCAAGAAAGAGTTTCTGCAGACGTTCTATGACAACATCCTCGCGCCGCGTAATCTGGAATACAAAGTCCAGTTTACCGGGCCGACCGGCACCAATGCCGTGGAAACGGCCCTGAAACTTGCGCGCATGGTCAAGCGCCGCTCCAATATCATCGCCTTTACCAATGGCTACCACGGCCTGACGCTGGGCTCGTTGGCGGTGACCGGTAATACCTTTTACCGGGACGAGTTTTATGGCATGCGGCTTAACGCCGATCACATGCCCTTCGACGGCTACTTCGGACCGGATGTGAACACCGTCGATTATCTTCGGAAGTTCCTCGCAGATAACTCCTCCGGCATCGATCTCCCGGCTGCAGTAATCCTCGAGACGGTTCAGGGTGAGGGTGGGATCAATGTGGCTTCGATCGAATGGCTGCAGCAGCTCGCCGAATTGTGCCGTGAGTACGATATCCTGCTCATTGTCGATGATATTCAGGTGGGCAATGGCCGTACCGGCAGCTTTTTCAGCTTCGAGCGTGCGGGAATCAAACCAGACATGGTGACCGTATCCAAATCTATCGGCGGCGGTATGCCGCTGGCGATGCTGCTGATGCGGCCCGAACTGGACCAATGGAAGCCGGGTGAACATACCGGCACCTTCCGCGGCAACAATCTGGCATTCGTCGCCGCCACCAAAGCACTCTCCTACTGGGAAAACAGCGATCTGTCCGAGTCGGTGAGGTACAAGGGCCAGATCATGGAGCAGGAACTCAAGGCCATCGCCGATAAATACCCACAGCTGGAGGCCAGCGTTCGCGGCCTGGGCATGGTTTGGGGTCTTGATATCCCGCGCTCCGGCTTTGCCGGCGAGATCGCGAAAGAGTGCTTCGAAAACGACTTGATCATAGAGTTGGCGGGTAGTGAAGATCAGGTAGTCAAGTTCCTGCCTGCGCTGACTATCGAGGAGGATACGCTTCGCGAAGGCTTGGGAATCATCGATAAGGCTATCGGTGACCTTCTGCAAAAGAAACAGGATATGCGTACAGGGGATACTCAGCAATGATTGTCCGAACTCTTGATGACATCCGGGGCACGGATCGGGAGGTCGAGGCAGAAAACGGCAACTGGGTGAGTCGCCGTTTTCTGTTGCGCAAAGATGGGATGGGGTTTTCGTTCAATGAGACTATCATCCGCGCCGGTACGGAGACGCATATCTGGTATCAAAACCATCTCGAGTCTGTGTACTGCGTCGCCGGTAACGGCGAGATCGAGGATCTGAAAACCGGCAAGATCTACCCGATCAAGGACGGCACCATGTATGCCCTGAACGAGCATGACGAGCACCTGCTGCGTGGGGGTACCGAAGATATGCGTCTCATGTGTGTCTTCGTCCCACCGCTCACAGGACGTGAAGTGCACGATGAGCACGGTGTCTATCCGGTGATGACCGACGACGAGTAGGTTGTCGGCATACCAGCGGTAAAAAAGCCGGGTCGCTATAGCGGCCCGGCTTTTTTATTGGGTTAACCCCAATGGAACCAGTCCGGCCACCTGCACTCCGAAATAGACAACCGAATAGTCCTCTGTGTTCGCAGTGGTGAATGTTAGTGCGGTACGCCCTTGCTGACCGCCAGTACGGCCGCTTCGACACGGGAGCGGAGGTTGAGTTTTTTCAGTAGGTGCTTGATGTGCACCTTGACCGTACCCACGGTAATGTCGAGTTCACGGGCGATGAGTTTATTGCTCATTCCCCGGGCGATCAGACCGAGAATTTCCCTTTCCCGATCAGTCAGTCCGGCTTCGGATGGATTGCGCGGCCGGTTGTCTTCACGCAATGCCTTGGCAAGAAGTTCCGTGAGCCGGTCACTGATGACGAGCCGTCCCTGTGCGGCAGTCTGGATGTTTTCCAGGATATGCTCCGGGTCCATGTCCTTGAGAAGGTAGCCGTCGGCACCGGAGCGCAGGGCAGTGATGACATCTTCCTCGTGATCGGAGACAGTAAGCATGATCACCCTTCCATCCACGGATTCCTCGGCTTTCAATGCCTTGAGGGTTTCAATGCCGTCCATGCCTTTCATGTTCAGGTCTAGAAGGATGATGTCCGGTCCGAGTTCCTTCGCCTTTCGGATGCCCTCTTCACCGGACGAGGCCTGGCCGATACACTCCAGGTTCTCATCCATCGCAATCAGGTCTTCTACCCCTTTGCGGAACAGGGGATGATCATCAATGACCAGAATCGTATTCTCGGTCTTGTCACGCATTGTTATCCAGTCTCGGTTTCGGTTTTGGTAACAGGCCTTCGGGTCGATGGCAGGAAATTCAGCTCGACTCGGGTGCCGCCCTCGGATTTGGTACTGATCGTAACATTACCCCCGAGGATCTGAGCCCGTTCTTCCATGATCGCGAGCCCGTAGTGCTGGCGACGCTGAGGGGAGGGAGGGATACCCTGACCGTCATCCTCAACGACTACAGTGACGTAGCCTTCGTCATTCGAGTCGAGCGTAATGGCAGCGTGCGTGGCCTCGGCGTGCTTGATCACGTTCCCGATGGCCTCCCGCACCAGTTGCAAGGTGTGGATCTCTTCGTTGGCGGTGAGTTGTGCACTGTAGAGTCGGTCATGCAGTTCGACGGTGACGTTACTGCGAATGGCGAACTCACGGACCGTCTCCTCCAGTGCCTTGGAAAGACCATGACCGTCCATTTTGAGCCGGAACGTGGTCAGTAGTTCCCGCAGTTGCCGGTAGGCACTGTTAAGTCCTTCGCGCAATTCTTCCACTACGGCCTGTGCCGACTCCTTGCCGTCCGGTTTTTTGAGGGCGGCATGGATACGGCTCACCTGGATCTTCAGGTAGGAGAGGGACTGAGCCAGCGAATCGTGAAGCTCACGGGCGATGACGCTTCGCTCCTCCAGTAGAGCCAGGCGTCGTGACTCCGTATCGCGTTCGGCAATGGTGATCGCGTTGGCGATATTCTGGGCCACGGTTTCGATGAGTCGGGTTTGCCAGTCGGCAAGTCGCTTCCCCGGGGGGATTTCGATGAGCAGCACGCCATGGTAATGATTCTGGTCGCGTATGGGGATGGATATCACCCTGAGATTGTTACGGCCTCGAGGGACATCGATCAGGTGTGTTGTTCCGGCTCCAAAGCAATTGATGCATTCAGGCGGGTTGCAGAGATCGCGTCGGCCCTGTTCCGGGGTTCGGGTCGAGGCCAGCTTGAGTGCTCGTATATCGTTGTGCTTGGTCAAACAGATGGTACCCGGGCCGGTGCCGACCAACTTGCGGATATCTTCCAGGAGCAGACGGTAGGTTGACTCTGTCAACGGACCGGCATTGAGGAGCACCGAGGTGTTATAAAGCAGCTCCAGGGATCGATTGCTCTGCTCCAGGTCGATCGTCTTCTCCCGTACGCGGGCTTCCAGATCCGCGTATTTGCGGGAGAGGTCCGCGGACATGACGTTAAAGGCATTGCCAAGGCGGCCCAGCTCATCATTACTGGTGTGGGAAACGCGTCCCGAAAAATCTCCATGGCGCGCTTTTTCCGCTGCCGCCAGCAAGTCCCTGAGCGGAATAAGAACATCCGTGTGCATGAGGTGCATGGTGATAAAGACAACCGCAAGCGTTAGAAACAGAGTCACTACCTGGATAATACGCAGTCGCTCAATCTTGGCTTCCGCAGCGTTTTCGATCAATTTGACCAGATAATCGACCTCGTTGAAAAAATCCGCCAGGTTTGCCAGGTAAAACGCTTGGAAGGTGGCGATGCGTTCCTCTCCAATTTCGCCGAGCCGATACCGATCAACCAGCTGTTTCGCCTCTGAAACAAATGGTTCTATGCGGCTGTGCCACTTGGACTCGACGGAATCATATGTAGCACGTAACGGATCGTCACTGGACTTGGGGAGGGCACGGACCAGCCGGTTGTCTTTCAGGCGGCTGACGAATTCGTCAGTGGCGGACTGGACCTGAGGGTAGGTCCCATAGGCACCGTTTTGATAATAAAGGACGGCGGTGGCCACCCGGTAGGACTGCATACGTAGCGAACCGGCCTGGTTGATGGCACTGGCGTCCCCTTTGCCGGTCTCTGCGATGAAGACTGAACTTAGCATACCCAGAAAGGCAAGGGTGGTGATCGTCGACAGCGCCAGGCCCAGGCGCAGAAGCAGTGAGCGCTTCAGGAAATGGCTCATCGGGTCCTTCGCGGATTATGGAATAAGCCATGATAATCCTATGTGGATTCGAATTGAAGCGCGGACAATTAAGGAGTACCTCGAAAGGTTGCAATTGCCGGTGAAAGGCCTCTGAAGTTGATGGGTATTTCATCAATATGGGACTGATGCCACCCAATTGACAGAGTCCCGTTATCCCGATAACCGGTCACATTTACCGGCCGTTTTAGGCTTGATATGCATCAATGGTGCAGCTCGTGTAACCCCTTACTTCTTTGTGGGTATTGCAGGGTGTCTAGCGCCCACTTTGTCCACCTTGCGATCCGTTCGCCTACCATTGTAGTGTCGCTCGGAAGTGCCTTGGGAGCCTGTCCAAGAATAGACTGACCTACTGCGGCCAAGCCTGATTGGCCAGATTTTTCGCTCATTTTCGTTAGAACCACTATTGCCTCAAATGACCGAAAAATCTGATTCAATCCGTCTTGCCCTCGTGACGGTCGCTATTCTCGGACAGGCTCCCGGGTCGGCATTTCCAACAACATCACTGCAGGGGAATAAGCCATGGCATTATCACGTGAACAGATAATGACGGTCACCATGAATACGACGGCGTTCACCGTATGTTTCGCGGTGTGGACGATGTTTTCCGTCATAGGCATTCCCATCAAGGAAAACCTGGGGCTGAGTGATACCGAGTTCGGTATCCTCGTCGCCACGCCCATCCTTACCGGCTCTCTGGTGCGGCTTCCACTTGGCATGCTTACCGACAAATTCGGCGGGCGTATCGTGTACTTTTTGCTGATGGTTTTTACCATCTTTCCCATCTGGCTGATTTCGGTATTGACCAGCTATTGGGCGCTACTGTTATGTGGTCTGTTCGTGGGGCTCACCGGCGGCTCCTTTTCGGTGGGTATTGCCGCCACGGCGCGCTGGTTCGACAAGGAGAATCAGGGCTTTGCCATGGGTATCTTCGGGGCGGGCAATGCCGGAGCCGCGGTGACCAAGTTCGTGGCGCCCACCCTGGTGGTGGTCTACGGCTGGACCTCCGTGCCGCAGGTCTATGCTGCTGCCATGACCATCATGGCCATTTCCTACTGGTTCCTCACCTATAAGGAACCGGCGCACCACACCGCGGGCAAAAGCATCACCATCAAGGAACAGTTGGCCGCACTCAAGGATCCGACGGTGTGGAAATACTGCCAGTACTATTCGCTGGTCTTCGGGGGGTTTGTCGGTGTAACTCTGTGGATGACCAAATACTATGTGAGCGAGTACGGGCTCGGTATTCAGGTGGCCGCGTTGATGGCCGCCATCTTTGTTCTGCCTTCCGGCGTGATTCGGGCCGCCGGAGGCTGGTTGTCCGATCGGTTCGGCGCCCATACGGTCACCTGGTGGGTGATGTGGACGAGCCTCGCCTGTCTCTTTGTCATCGCCTTCCCGGATACTACGGTCACTATCACTACCCTGTCCGGTGACCCGATCGTGATGAATCTGGGCGTCAACATGTGGGTATTCACCGCGCTGCTGTTTGTCGTCGGCATCGCCTGGGGATTGGGCAAGGCCTCGGTCTTCAAGTACATCTCCGACGAATACCCGGATAACATCGGTGTTATCTCCGGCATTGTCGGGCTGGTCGGCGGACTCGGCGGATTCCTGCTGCCCATTCTGTTCGGCATACTGGTCGATGTGTTCCAGTTCAACACAGTCGTCTGGTGGCTGCTGTTCGGCATCACCCTGGTGTCGCTGATGTGGATGCATTACACAGACGAACGGGCGACGGATCGACGGCTCAGGGCCGAGGCAGAAGCAGAAGGGATACGGTAACTCCTCTCCCAATCGTTACTCGTAAAGGACACGCGCAAATAACGCGGAGTTCGCAGAGGCCGGGCGCGAAAGCACCAATATCCGGTGACTTTTGGCCTCTGCGCTCTCGGCGCCAGCCGCGACATCGTCCTGAATCGCCTCATTGTCCTGCCCTGACGAAAACCACTGCGGATCCCTCCCTTCACCAATCCAGGCTGGCCTTCCGGGCGACAGTTCAAGCGCGACCCTGCGCGGGGATCTGAGCCGGGACAGGACGGGCGGCACGATGAGATACCACCAAAAAGCCGTTTTGGTGGTGGGGCTTTATCCGAACGACTTGTGTTATTCGTAAATTCTTGAATTTACTTGCAAAATTTAACATATCCCGCTACCACTCAGGTGGTAGAACCTGTCCAGGATCCTTTTTTTGCCCTCTTGTCAGGGTTCTCCACATCCTTAAACTCGGCAGGCATAAAGCAGTCGTAGAAAATTGACGGCTTGATAAAAGGCACTTATGTGTCGGGTTCGATCGCCTGCAGAAATACACAGAGGTAAAACGCCATGGCTGATCTAAAAGAGTGGAACGTTGAAGATCCAACGTTCTGGGAGAAGACCGGGAAACGAATCGCGAATCGGAACCTGTGGATATCGATTCCCAGTCTTCTTTGCGGGTTTGCGGTATGGCTCTACTGGGGCATCATTACTGTACAGATGCTTAATCTCGGTTATCCGTTCGAGGCGGCCGAGCTATTCACGCTGTCGGCGATTGCCGGCCTTACCGGCGCAACACTGCGCATTCCCAGCAGTTTCTTTGTTCGCATCGCCGGCGGTCGCAATACCATTTTCTTCACGACCGCGCTATTGATGATTCCGGCCCTGGGAACTGGGCTGGCGCTGCAGGATAAAGACACACCGCTGTGGGTATTCCAGATGCTGGCGTTCCTGTCCGGTTTCGGTGGCGGCAACTTTGCCTCGTCGATGTCCAACATCAGCTTCTTTTTCCCGAAACGGTCACAGGGGCTGGCGCTGGGCCTCAATGCAGGTTTGGGCAATGCGGGCGTGACCACCATGCAGATCCTGGTGCCGCTGGTGATGACCGTTCCGCTGTTCGGTGCCTTTGGCGGTGCAGGCATGGAACTGCAGAGCACTTCCGGAACACTGATCGGCAAGATCCCGGCGGGTACCACGACCTATATCCAGAACGCCGGCTTCGTCTGGCTGCTTTTCCTGGTCCCGCTGGCCTTCGCGGGTTGGTTCGGTATGAACAACATCCGCACCGAAGAGGTCTCGCCGCACATCGGCTCTCCATTCAGTGCCTTCGGTAAGATCATGGGCCTGCTGATCATCGGCTTCATCACGGCGGCCTTGGGTCTCTACATCATACTCCCGGAACCCGTGGGTCTTGGTGCCCCGGGTTGGGCCAAGTGGCCGGTCATCGTGGGTATCCTGTTCGCCACCGTCATGCTGATGAAGATGATCCCGGGCGACATCAAGCCGAACCTGCAGCGTCAGTTCAAAATCTTCGGCAATAAGCATACGTGGATCATGAGCGTCATCTACACCATGACCTTCGGTAGCTTCATCGGCTACTCCGCCGGCTTCGCCCTGGCCATCAAGGTGGTGTTCGGGTTCCAGCATGTCGAGGTAGACGGCGTGATGACCCACGACATCGCGAACCCGAACGGCCCCTCTGCCCTGATGTACGCCTGGATGGGCCCCTTCATCGGCGCGTTGATTCGCCCGGTGGGCGGCTGGATCGCCGACAAGGTCGGTGGTGCCAAGGTGACCCAGATCGTCGCCATCATCATGATCGCTGCGGCCCTGGGTGTTGCCTACTATATGCAGGCGGCCTACGCGTCGGCTACTCCGGAAGAGCACTTCATACCCTTCTTTATCCTCTTCCTGGTGCTGTTCGGGGCTACAGGCATCGGCAACGGCTCGACCTTCCGCACCATTGCCATGGTATTCCCGAAAGAGCAGGCCGGTCCGGCCCTGGGATGGACCTCGGCTGTTGCGGCTTACGGCGCCTTCATCATTCCTCAGGTGTTTGGCGAGCAGATCAAGGCAACGACCCCGGAAAATGCCCTCTACGGGTTCGCTGTCTTCTACTTGATTTGTCTGCTTCTGAACTGGTGGTTCTACCTCGGTCCGAAAGCCGAGATAAAGAATCCTTAATAGGTAACCGTCGTTCAAAGGAGCGATGGATCCAAATGCCGGAGCAGCTACGTCCATCAGCACTGTCGGTTCTCACAGAGTCTGATGAGTTCCCTGGATGGAGCTGCTCCCGTTCTTTAAACGCGGACAGGAATAACCCATGAGTCACCTCCTCGACCATGGGTCCACTTTAGACCCATAAGGGTTGTACCACCTTCTCAACAATAACCCCACCACGGAATCTTTGCTTTCGTGGTCGAGATCACAAGTGCTTAAGGCAGGAGACAAGAGCGATGAGCCATTTCCTCGACAGACTGAAATTCTTTGAAAAAATAAAAGATACCTTTTCCGGCGACCACGGGATTCTAACCAATGAAGATCGGCAATGGGAAGATGCCTACCGCGGCCGCTGGGCACATGACAAAATGGTACGCTCCACCCATGGCGTGAACTGTACCGGTGGTTGTTCCTGGAAGATCTTTGTCAAAAACGGTCTGGTGGCATACGAAATGCAACAGACCGACTATCCACGTACTCGCGGAGACTTGCCGGACCATGAGCCGCGAGGCTGTCAGCGTGGTGCTTCTTATTCCTGGTATCTGTATAGCCCGCAACGCATCAAGTACCCGCTGATTCGCGGCCGCTTGCTGGATCTGTACCGCACTGAACGCAAATCAGGAAAGGACCCTGTGGAGGCATGGTCCACGATTCAGGCTGACGAAAACAAGCGCAGGAAATACACCGCTGTGCGTGGCCTGGGTGGCTTCGTGCGCGCCGACTGGGAAGAAGTGAAAGAAATCGTTGCTGCAGCCAACGTCTATACCACCAAGAAATATGGCCCTGACCGTATTTTCGGTTTTTCGCCCATTCCGGCAATGTCGCAGATCTCCTACGCTTCCGGCGCACGCTATCTGTCGCTGATCGGTGGCGCCTGCGGTTCATTTTATGACTGGTATTGCGATCTGCCTGCAGCATCCCCGCAAACATGGGGCGAGCAAACCGACGTGCCGGAATCGGCTGACTGGTTCAACTCTACTTACCTTATCGTGTGTGGATCGAGCCTGCCAACCACACGTACGCCGGATGCACATTTTGTTTCCGAAGTGCGTTACAAGGGTGCGAAGGTCATCTCCATGGCACCCGATTACGCTGAGTACTGTAAGGCGTCCGACCTGTGGATGCCGGTCAATCCGGGTACCGATACGGCGGCCTTCCAGGCGATGGGCCATGTAGCGCTGAAAGAGTTCTATATCGACAAGCAGGATCCCTATTTTTCGGAGTATGCACGTAAGTACACCGATCTGCCCATTCAGGTGATGCTGCGCAAACAGGGCGAAGGTTACGTGTCCGACCGCTGCCTGCGCGCTTCCGATCTGGATGGCGCTCTGGGTGAGACCAACAATCCAGAGTGGAAAACCATCGTTTATGATGAGAAATCCAAAACTTTTGTGGCGCCAAACGGCTCAATCGGCTTCCGTTGGGGTGAAGAGGGTAAGTGGAATCTGCTGCCCAAGAACTCCGCCACTCAAGAGGAAATCGTAGCTGAACTCTCCTGTATCGATAACAGGGATGATGTGGTGTCCGTCGGCTTCCCGCACTTCGAGCCAGGTGAAGGTGATTTGCTGTACCGCAATGTACCTGTACGCAAGGTAAAGCTGGCCAGCGGCGAAGAAGCCCTGGTTGCTTCTGTTTTCGATATGCAAATTTCGCAATATGGTATCGACCGTGGTCTGGGCGGTGAAAACGTAACCAATGACTACAGCGACGCCAGTGTGGCCTATACCCCTGCCTGGGCGGAAAAGGTCACCGGAGTCAAGGCTGCCGACATCGAGCGCACGGGGCGTGAGTTTGCCTACAACGCCTCCAAGACCCATGGCAAATCCATGGTCATCATGGGTGCGGCGATCAACCACTGGTATCACAACGATATGATGTACCGTGGTGTGATGAACCTGCTGCACATCTGCGGCTGTGTGGGTCAATCAGGCGGTGGTTGGGCACACTACGTGGGGCAGGAGAAGCTGCGGCCACAGGCAGGCTGGGCACCGATTGCCTTCGCACTCGACTGGCAGCGTCCTCCACGCCACATGAACTCCACCTCCTACTGGTATTTCCACACCGATCAGTGGCGCTACGAGACCCTTCGTCCCGACGATCTCACCTCGCCTGCCGGTAAAGGCAAGAACAAGGGTTACTCACTGGCCGATTACAATGTTGCTGCCGTTCGCATGGGCTGGCTGCCGTCCGCGCCTCACTGGAACACCAACCCGCTTGACCTGGTTGCGGAGGCCGAAAAGGCCGGTGCTACCGACGAGGCGGGAATTGCCAAGCATGTGGTCGGTAAGCTCAAGGATGGATCGCTGGACGTTGCGTTTGCCGACCCGGACAACCCGGTCAACTGGCCGCGCAACCTTTTCGTCTGGCGCGCCAATCTGATCGGCACATCCGCCAAGGGGCACGAGTATTTCCTCAAGCACTTGCTCGGTGCACAGAATGGCGTGCTGCAGGAATCCGGCGATGGGCGTGAAAACAAGCTGGTCAAATGGCACGAAGAAGCGCCAATCGGAAAACTGGACCTGATGGTGGATATCAATTTCCGCCTGAACTCCACTGGCGCCTACTCGGATATCGTTCTGCCGACTGCCACCTGGTATGAGAAGAACGACCTCAACACCACCGACATGCATCCCTTCATGCATCCGCTGTCGGAAGCCGTATCCCCGGCCTGGGAGTCCAAGTCCGATTGGCAGATCTTCAAGAATATCGCCAAGACCTTCTCGGAGCTGGCGGAAAAGCACCTCGGTACACGCAAGGATCTGGTTGCCCTGCCGATGCAGCATGACTCGGCCTTCGAGATGGCTCAACCATTCGGTGAAGTCAAGGACTGGAGTAAGGGCGAATGTGACCCGGTTCCCGGCAAGACCATGCCGCTGCTCAAGGTGGTCGAGCGCAATTTTGCCGACACCTATAAGAAGTACATCGCCATCGGCCCCCTGATGGTCAAGCTGGGCAACGGCGTCAAAGGCCTCGACTGGAATACCGAAGAAGAGTACGAACAGCTCAAGGTGATGAACGGCGGAGTCAAAGAGCCGGGCGTTTCCTTTGGCATGCCCTCACTCGAAGAAGACATCTTCGTCTGTGATTCGGTAATGCGCATGGCGCCGGAAACCTGCGGTGAGGTCGCTCACAAGTCCTGGTCCGCGCTGTCCAAGAAGACCGGTATCGACCATCACCATCTGTATGCTGCACGGCAGGAGGACAAGATCACCTTCCATGATATCCAGGTACAGCCGCGCAAGATCATCACCGCGCCAACCTGGTCGGGAATCGAGTCCGAAACCGTCTCTTACACTTCGGGTTACACCAATATCCATGAACATATCCCGTTCCGCACCCTGACGGGTCGTGCACACTTCTATCAGGACCACGAGTGGATGCTCGATTTTGGTGAAGGTTTCTGTGTGCATAAGCCACCACAGGACATGAAATCGTTTGGCAATCTTTCGGCCGACATCGCGCAAGACAAGGACATCAAACTGAAATGGATCACACCGCACTCGAAGTGGGGCATCCATTCAACCTATCAGGATAACCATCGCATGTTGACGCTGTTCCGTGGCGGTCCCTATGTATGGATTTCCGAAGTTGATGCCAAGGCAGCCGGTATCGAAGACAACGATTGGGTTGAAGCGGTTAACGCTAACGGTTCAACGGTTGCTCGCGCGGTAGTTTCGCAACGCGTATCGCGCGGCGTGGCGATGATGTATCACGCCCAGGAGAAGATTGTAAACGTGCCGGGCTCCAATACTACGGGCAAACGTGGCGGCATTCTCAATTCCGTAACACGAGTCGTAATCAAGCCAACCAACATGATTGGTGGCTACGTGCAGCTGGCCTACAGCTTCAACTATTACGGCACGGTGGGTTGCAACCGCGATACCGAGGTGATTATGCGAAAAGTTGCCGACAAGGATATCGATTGGCTGGAAGGTTCACTAACTCCAGAACGGGAAGCCCAACTCAACCCGCCCGGAATCGGCAGTCGTTGATCGCCGTGTGAACTGGGTAAACCGTGAACCGGATAAATTAGGAGAAACCTATGAAAGTACGTGCACAATTCGCATTTGTCTTTAACCTCGACAAATGCATCGGCTGCCATACCTGCTCGGTTACATGCAAGAACACCTGGACCAACCGTAAGGGTGTGGAATACGTATGGTTCAATAATGTTGAGTCCAAGCCCGGCATCGGCTATCCGAAACAGTGGGAAAACCAGGAGAAATGGAAAGGCGGCTGGACACTGACCAACGGCAAGCTGGAGCTGAAATCCGGTGGGCGCATATCGAAGATGTTGAATATCTTCGCTAACCCGGATATGCCGGAGATTGATGATTACTACGAGCCGTTCACCTATAACTACGCGCATTTGCAGAACGCCCCCTTGTCCGAGGCAGCTCCGACTGCACGTCCGCTTTCGATGATTTCGGGCGATCCCATGGAGAAGATCACCTGGGGTCCGAACTGGGAAGATGATCTGGCGGGTGAATATTCCAAGCGTGGCCAGGACAAGAACATGGACAACATCCAGAAGGAGATGTATGGCCAGTTCGAAAATACCTTTAACCTCTATTTGCCGCGTATCTGCAATCACTGCCTGAACCCGGCCTGTGTGGCGGCCTGTCCGTCCGGCTCGCTCTACAAGCGCGAAGAGGATGGCATCGTGCTGGCCGATCAGGACAAGTGCCGTGGCTGGCGCTTCTGCATGAGCGCATGCCCTTACAAAAAGGTGTTCTACAACTGGGAATCCGGCAAGGCCGAAAAGTGTATCGGCTGCTATCCGCGTGTCGAATCCGGCATGCCGACGGTATGTTCGGAATCCTGCGTCGGCCGCATTCGCTACAACGGCATCATGCTTTATGACGCCGATCGCATCGAGGAACTTGCCAGCACGAAAAACGACGAGGATCTGTACGAAGCACAGTGCAACATCTTCCTCGATCCCAATGATCCGGAAGTGATTGCAGCAGCCAGGGCCGAAGGCATCAATGATGACTGGATCCAGGCGGCGCAGAAATCGCCGATCTACAAAATGGCGATCGACTGGAAAATCGCCTTCCCGCTGCATCCTGAATTCCGCACCCTGCCGATGGTCTGGTATGTACCACCGCTTTCGCCTGTTCAGTCCCAGATCGACCAGGGTAACCTGCCGGTTGGTCCTGACGGTGCGATTCCGGAGGCCGGAACCCTGCGTACGCCGATGAAGTATCTCGCCAACCTGTTCACCGCAGGTAAGGAAGAGCCCGTTCTCAGCGCAATGAATCGCCTCATCGCCATGCGCAGCTATCAGCGCTCGGTGCATGTCGAGGGTGTTGCAGATACACGGCCTCTCGAAGCTGCGGGCATGACGGAAGAGCAGGCCAAGGAGATGTACCGTTACCTGGCGATTGCCAATTACGAGGACCGTTTCGTTATTCCCACCGGTCACGCAGAGGAGCGGATGGACGACGCCTACGGGTTCCAGGGTCAAAACGGGTTTACCTTTGGTAATAATTCTTCGTCAGGGATCAACAAGGTCTCCCTGTTTCCGCGGCGGCGTAAGGAAACACCAGAATCAGCTGAACTGGCTCCGCCTGCAGACAAGAAGAGCTAGGAGGAAATGCCATGCCCATCTATAAGATAGTTTCGGCGCTGCTGGATTACCCGGATCAGGAGTTGCTTGACCATCTGCCGGAAATACGCACTGAAATCGAGGGGAGTCAGCGTATCGACGTGGAGGAAAAGGAAACTTTATTGAAGTTCCTTGACCACCTGACCAGTACGCCGCTGACTGAACAACAGACAGAGTACGTAAAAACCTTCGATATGACGCCAGAGCACAGTTTGCATTTGACCCACCATCTGTTCGGTGATGATAACGACAGGGCTCGTGGTCCGGCATTGATCGATCTGGGCGAACTGTATAAGGACTACGGCATTAAGGTGGCGGCTAAAGAGTTACCCGACTTTTTGCCGGTGATCCTGGAATTCGCCGCAATGCTGGAAGACAGCGAGGCGACGACATTCCTGTCTGATGCTCACAAAGTATTGGCAGTGCTAACCGATAATCTGAACAAGGCCGACAGCCCTTATGCAGCGCTGCTTTCTATCGTCAAAAACCGCGCTTCACTGACCCGTTTGGCTGCTTAAGATCGGTGGTTGAGCTGTGAACACAACAACCTTATTGATGGCCGCATCTGGCGCGGCCAGAGGAGAGTAATGTGGATTACTTTAATTTCTTAGCTTTTGGCGTCTATCCCTATCTGGCGGGGTCGGTGTTTCTTATAGGCAGTTGGATACGCTTCGATCGTGAGCAATACGGCTGGACCAGTTCGTCCAGTCAGCTGCTCTCCTCGTCGGGTCTGCGCCTGTCCAGCAATCTGTTCCATATAGGCATTATCGGTATTTTCTTCGGCCACTTGTTCGGCCTGTTGTCACCGTATGCCCTCTGGCAGACCATCTCGCTGTCCAGTCTTGGCAAACAGAATATCGCCATGTATGGCGGCGGGTTCCTTGGCATACTTTGCCTGATCGGCGGCGGTATGCTGTGGTGGCGGCGTGTAACCAACCCACGTATTCGCGCAGCAGGTCGTGGCTCGGATTTGTTTATCCTGAGCTGGCTCCTTATTACGTTGATGCTCGGACTCGGTACCACTTTTGCGACTGCACAGCACGCGGCGCATGGCAGTGCCGATACCATGATGGCCATGGCTCAGTGGGCCAAGAGTATCGTATTGTTCGGTCCCAAGCCTGAGTTGGTTGCGGAAACGGAGTTGATCTTTCGCCTGCACTTGATCTTTGGCATGACGGTTTTTCTGCTCTTTCCGTTCACCCGTCTGGTGCACATCTGGAGCGCACCTATCGGCTATTTGGGGCGTGCCTATCAGATTGTTCGTACCAACCGTGCCACCGCCCATTAGTAGCTAACCCCTGCCGTGTATCCTGCCACCATCCCTTTTGGGATGGTGGCAGATGCATCCTGCTTTTCTCCGAGAACTCTCCACGATCATGGACATGAGCGGCACCGCTGGTTGTGAAAAGATGAAGACGCCTGGCAATATGCGACGCCGTCTCCAGGCACTCAGTTGGCTGTTGCTCGTAGTAGCGGTCGGTCTGGGAGTGCACTTTACGATCCAGTTCATCACCAAGGGTGATTCGGCACATTCCGGGGAGTCTCCGGCAGTGCCCAAGATCCTTGAGTTGGAGACCACCAATCCTGAACGAGCGCGCAAGGCCAGAGCGGGGATGCACCGCTACGATGAAATCTGCCGGCTCTGCCATCACCGTGACGGGCATGGTGGCCGTTTCACTCCCAGCCTGGCCGGAAAAACAGCCATCGGAGTCGAAACCATGCTCAATCTTTATCGAGACGGCCATAAGGTCGGTCCGATGACAGAGCTGATGGCACCGTGGGCCAAAGAACTGTCCGACGAAGAAGTCCAGAATCTGGGTATTTACATCGAATTACTGAATTGAACCTTGGTTTGGCTCAAGCCCGGTTTGTCGCTGCCAGATTTTCCCCGGGATACCGGCGTAGGGACACATCGTTTCGAAGACCGGTAATGATGTCAGATGTCTGGTGATCCATGCCGAGAAACCCGGATCGTCCCGACCAATCAGCCCCGGCTGAGGGTGCCTGAACGGCCTCGACATACTGCCTTCCTGAACTGGCCCTTCTTTTTGGTTTTTCGTTTTCCACGTGTAGGATAAGCGGAAGGAGCAATGCCAATCCCCACTCCGGAAGTGCGGAAAACGAGGCGCGGTGACTATGCCGATTGCAGTATGAGGTTCCTCCACCGTAATCAGTACCTACCGCTAAAGGGGTAGCGCCTCTTCTATATTTACCCGATTTGGTGGCTGCGAAATGATGACGGCAATAGATCGACTGACGATAACGGAGGCGAACGGATGAATACCAATCCGTGGGCGCACAAAACGAATACCATCATGGTCAATGGCCAACCCGTGATGACCGATTCGGAAGGCTATATCCAGAACATGGGCGACTGGTCGGAAGACTTCGCCGTGGCGCTCGCGGCGCATGAAGGGCTTGAACTGACCGATGAACACTGGGATGTCATTTACTACATCCGCAACTACTACGACGAGCATAATGTCCAGGCCCAGGTAAGGACCATGATTAAACACTTCAAGGCGAAGTGGGGGTCGGAAAAGGGCAACAACCGCTACCTGCACGATATCTTTCCGATGGGCGGTCCGCAAAAGCAGGGCAACCGACTGGCGGGCATTCGCAAGACCAAGGGCGAGCACTGAGCGCAGTGCATAGCGCAGAGAGCGCAAAGGCACCGGGATCACAAAGTCTCGTGTTAATGGCACTCCGGAGAGAGAGGCGTTTAGCGTCGCGACCCCGGTGCCCTGGCGAACTCTGCACTGCCTTCCAGGGGAGCAGAAAATGTTAAAAGACGGGCACGGGCGGCAGGTGGATTATTTGCGGGTTTCGGTGACTGACCGCTGCGATTTGCGCTGTTTCTATTGTCTGCCCAAGGGCTTCAAAGGTTTTTGTGGACACGAAGAGCGACTCTCACCTGAAGAAATCGGGAGATTGGTCGCGGCATTCGCCGAGCTGGGCGTCTCCCGGGTCCGTCTGACTGGCGGCGAACCGCTGGTGCGCACCGATATCGTGGAGGTGTGTGAGGCGGTAGCCAGCATTTCCGGTATTGAGGATCTGTCGCTTTCCACCAACGGGGTACGACTCGGGAAATTGGCAGGGGCGCTCAAGACGGCCGGGGTCGATCGACTCAATGTCAGCCTCGACTCGTTGCGTGCCGAACGATTCGCCGAGATCACCGGCGGCGGTGACCTGCAGTCGGTGCTTGACGGCGTATCAGCGGCCATTGAAGCCGGCCTGGTACCGATGAAGATCAACGCGGTGGTGATGAAAGGCATCAATGACGACGAAGTCGAGGCAATGGTGTCTTATTGCGATGCACACGGCATCACGCTTCGCTTTATCGAAACCATGCCGATGGGGCAGACCGGACGGGATGCCGCTGATCGCTTCATTGATCTGCGTGAGGTGCGTGATCGGCTGGAGGCCACGTACGATCTGATTCCCGATGTCTTTCCCGGGGGTGGGCCGGCACGCTATGTCCGAATAGCGGGGACGGATACACGCATCGGCTTTATCACCCCTTTGTCCCAGCATTTCTGTGATACCTGCAATCGAGTCCGTGTGGGGTCCGACGGGGTGCTCTATACCTGCCTCGGTAGTGAACACGCCGTTGCACTGCGTCCCTGGCTTCAAGAGGGAGAGCGGGATGGGCTGATCGAAACCATTCAGGGGGCATTGGCCCGCAAGCCGGCCCGCCACGATTTTGGTGGAGATACGCGAGTTGTGCGCTATATGGCGCAAACCGGTGGGTAAACGAAAGCATCGGGCCGAGTGGTCCATGCGGGAACTAGTGTAACACTCAGTCCGGTCTCACAAGCACCATCGGCAAGGCGCAGGAGGACTGCCACGCTATTTCCCGCATGGACCACTGGGAGTTTCGTTCGAGACGAAAACCGCAACCGGAAAGTCGTGAATTAGGTCAGCCGCCGCGATCCGGTCTGTTTCGGACTCGAAGATTTCATTGGTAAACCAGTTTCGAAAGCATCCTTTTTGTGGCCACTCCACCTCGGTATCGGCCCAGACAGGCTCTCCGGTAGGATCATTGGCATCGGTCATTAGCCGGGTGAACCATCTTGGTACCACCACAATCAGCCATTGTCCCCGGTATTCCCGAGCGAAGGCGCACAGATGCTCCGACAGGTCGCCTTCAGCCTCCAAAGGGGTGTATCGCCCTTCCAGAAAGAGCCGGGGATACCGGCGGCGCAGTTTCAGAAGACGCCAGGTGATGAAAAGCTTGATACGGCCGTCATCGATGTGGTCCATCAGATCACGGGCAAGGCCGGGATTGGTTCGCCGACCGGCCAGGTCGTCGAGCAGCCGCTTTCGCAACCCGTAGTCGACCGGGTGGCGGTTGTCCGGGTCCACCAAAGTAAACTCCCATAACTCGTTACCCTGATAGATATCGGGCACGCCCGGAGAAGTGAGCTTGAGTGTGACTTGGGAGAGGGAATTGAAGAGTCCAAAGCGGGAGACGCGCCGCACGAACGGCTGAAAGTCGCCGAGAAAGCGGCTGTGAGTGTCGGAGAGCAAATTTTCGACAAAAAATGCAACGGCGTTTTCATAGTCCTCGTTCGGATTGATCCATGAGGTATGTACCTTGGCTTCCTTGACCGCCTTCAACATGTAATCCCGAATTCGCTTCCGAAACGCCTCTAAGCCGTGGTCGCCCTGAAGCTTCAGCGGCCATGCGCCCACGAGAGTCTGATAGAGAAAATATTCGTCGTTCCGTGACGGCGCGGGTTCACCATCGACTGTCATTTTCTTTGCGCGATTGAGACGGCTCCAGCGTGCTACATGGCGCTGCCACTCGTTCGGCAGTTCTGAAATCACGTTAATCCGTGCGCGAACATCTTCGCTGCGTTTCGTATCGTGTGTCGATGTTGACAACATCGTCGCGGGCCAACGCTGAAGCCGTTCGGCATTGGTGTGATGAAACGCGGACACCGACAAGGCAAAACGACGCGGATCGCCGCCCACTTCATTTAGGGAAATAAGGCGGTTGTAGACATAAAAAGCCGTATCCTCCATCCCCTTCGCCATGACCGGAGAGGTGTACTGCTGGAATTTCATGGTGAAGGCGAGGGCCTGCCGTTGAAGCTCTTCATTCTGAAGTGTCGTCTCTTCGCCGAGGAGTACGTCTTTAGCGAAGTCAAAGATGCTGATATCGGTGGCCGGACTGCGTCTCTTTGCCCATGCCACTGCCCACTCGATATATCTGCGGTCCTCCTCCTGAAGGGGAGTACTGCCACTGACGTAGGTCCGGTAGACGGGAAAGCTGGCAACGATGACCATCAGGGCGTTGCGCAGGCCATTGAGTGTGAAATCACGTGTGTAGCGGTTGTGCTGTGCAATCTGGTCGAGCATGTTGGCCAGCACCGCCAGCTCACTGGACAGCTGGGTCTTGATCACCAGCTTTTTCTTCTCGAAGAGGAGGTCGTCGAACTCGTGGCGATTACCGGTAAAGCGATTATAGAGTCGTGTCAGCTCGCTCTCGGAATCGGGAAAAACCAACAGCCCGCTTAAAAGATTTGCGAAATCGTAGCCGGTCGTGCCGTGAACCGGCCAGTCGCCGGGCAAATGTTCATGGCTACCGAGGATTTTTTCCACCACCAGGTAAAAGAGGGGCTCTCGAGTGGGCTCGGGAGCGGCGGGTTTGGAGAGTGCCCGGGAACCCGCCTTTTGCAACTGGCGGTAGTAGTCAGCCGGATCGTACAGGCCGTCAGGGTGATCGATTCGTACCCCATCCAAACTCCCATCGTGCATCAGTTGCAGGACGAGGCGATGGGTCTCATCGAAGACCTCCGGCTCTTCCTGGCGCAGTCCCGCCAGCTCATTGATATCGAAAAAGCGGCGGTAATTGATGTCATCAGAGGCCACTTGCCAGTATGCAAGTCGATAGGCCTGCTGCTCCAGCAGCCGGTGCAGGGCATCGAAAGATGATCCTTCACCCGCAGTGCCGTTGAAGCGGGCGACGCAGGCTTGAACATATTCAGCGATCTCGGGTGCACGATCACAGAGTTCAGCCAGGTGACGCTTATGGATCTCCTTATCGCGGCGACGCTCGGTAAGTCTATCCTCGGATTGATCCCATCGCGCCGGCAAGTGACCGAAGGAGGTGATAAGGGCCTGCAGATCCTGCAACGCCGGGTTTTGGTCGCTCCGCGTATCCGATAGGTCTGCCATTCCGGATTCGAGAATAATGGGATAGGTGACAGGGTCGATAGGAAACCGATGCTCCCAGTACCAGACGCTGAATTCACCCTGTGTCGGCTCGAATTCCAGTGTGAGTTGCCCATCCTCAAGAGCCTGTCCGTAGTGGTCCCCGAGTACGGGGACCAGCACCTTGCCGCGCAGTACCTCCTTGATCGGCCGCCAGTCGATATCAAAAAAAATGGCGTATGCGGAGGTCGGTCCGTTTTCCAGTACATCCAGCCACCACGCGTTGTCATTCCCGAATACGGCCATGTGATTGGGCACCAGGTCGAGGATCTGTCCCATGTCATGGTCGTGAAGAGTGGTGACGAAATGGCGAAAGCTTTCAATATCACCAATTTCCGGGTTGAGCTCACTGTGGTCAACGATATCGTAGCCGTGACTGCTGCCGGCCCGCGCCTTCAAATAGGGGGATGCATAGGCATGACTGATGCCGAGATGGTCAAGGTAGGAGACCAGGTTGGCACCATCTGCAAAGGTGAACTCACGATTGAACTGCAGCCGATACGTGCTGAGCGGTATACGTTGTTTTTCAGTCATACCGCTCCCCATTTGCTCAAGGCGGAGTTATCGAAGTACCAGACAGCGGACCAGGGTGGGAGCCCGGCCGGGCCGACACCTTCCGGGGGGGTCGGCCAGCCAAATAGGAGTTCACCCGGTCCAGAAACCGCACCGGGAAGGTAAGCGTCACCGAAATTGGTGTACAGTTTCAGAAACACGCCATCGGGGCATCGCCACCAGACACGCAGTGCCCGCTTGCCGATACTTTCATAACCCGACTGCCAACCATTTCCACTCAGGTGGGGAGCCAGAGTTCGATTCCGGATTCGAAGTAGTTCCTGATGCAATTGAAACCAGCGTTGTCCTACAGGATGCTCCTGCTCCTCCCAGCGGAGTATGGCGCTGGCGAAGGTTTGCTCGGCCATGGGGTCGGGTATCTGTTTTCGGACCTCGGGATCGGAAAATTCGGGAAAGCGTTCGAACTCGCGGCGCCGTCCCTCGGTGACCGCCTCGCGCAGGTCATCGCCAAAATCGCAAAAGAACGGGAAGGGCTGCCGACTGCCCCATTCCTGGCCCATGAAGAGGAGGGGAGGGCTCGGCGCCAGGAGCAGGATCGTTAATGCGGCTCCGATGGCCTCTTCGGACGCAAGCAGCGTCGGCCGTTCTCCGAAGGCGCGGTTGCCGACCTGATCGTGGTTCTGCAAAAAGGAGACGAAAGCCGCCGGGGGTAGGTGTGCGCTCGGTTGCCCCCGAGGTGCACCTCCGCGATGCCGTGAGGGTTCGCCCTGATAGGCAAACCCTTCCGCCAGACAGCGTCCCAGATGTGCTATTGGCCCCTGAGCATAATCCTGGTAGTAACCGGAGGCCTCACCGGTAATCAAAACGTGGATTGCATGATGGAGATCGTCATTCCACTGTGCCTGATACCAGCGGGGTTCGGTACCCTTGCGTTCCAGGTAATGAGCAATGTTGTTTTCATTCTCTAGTACCAGGTGCACCTGCCTCTCGCGACCGGGGCCGTCCGCAACTGCCTGTGCGAGATCCTCGAGGATGTCCGGCCGGGAGTCGTCGCAGATGGCGTGAACGGCATCCAGCCGGAGGCCATCGAAGTGATACTCGTTCAGCCAGTACAGTGCGTTATCGATGAAGTAACGGCGCACCCAGTGATTCTGCTCACCGTCGAAATTGATCGCGGCCCCCCAGGGCGTATGATGCCGCTCGTTGAAAAACTGGGGGGCATACAGGTGGAGATAGTTGCCTTCCGGACCGAAGTGGTTGTAGACCACATCGAGGAAGATCATCAGCCCCCGTTCATGTGCCGCCTGGACCAGTCGCTTGAGATCTTCCGGTGTTCCGTAGCGAGCGTCCGGAGCAAAGAGCAGAACGCCGTCATATCCCCAATTACGGCGGCCGGGGAAATCGGCCACCGGCATCAGTTCCAGAGCCGTGATACCCAGTTCGACGAGGTGATCGAGACGCGCTTCCACACCGGCGAATGTGCCTGAAGCGGTGAAGCTGCCCACGTGCAGCTCATAAAAAACGGCCTCCACCCAGGGACGTCCGGTCCACGTCTCGTCCCGCCACTCGAAAGCCTGTGAATCGATTACCTGACTGGGGCCGTGGACGTCCAGTGGCTGATATCGGGAGGCCGGGTCCGGAACCAGGGCTTCCCGGCCGCCGATGCGGAACCGGTAGTGTGTGCCCGCAGCGGCGCGGTCGGTTTCGAGGGCGAACCAGCCATCATTCAGGGCCGTCATGGCCAGTAACTCTGGTCCCTGGGCTCCTTTCAGGTGTAGCTCCACCTCGTGGGTGTCCGGCGCCCAGAGCCGAAACCGGACACCACCGGATGGAGTGATCTCCGCGCCAAAGGGCATTGTGTGCTTACGCCGCATGAATTCTCCTAGGCTGCTCTCCACTGTTGACCAGTCCACTGGACCAACAGCACCATCGAGCGGTTTCGCAGGGGATACTCGCCTCCTGAATAAAAGTAGCGTCCATCGTCACGTTTACCCTCTTCATAACTGGTGTCGATAACAACACCCCAGCGTGCTTTCGGGGGGAAGGACGGGATCTTGAAGGGGATCTCCTTGTGATGGGCATTGAGCAGGAGCAGCATGTTGTCATCCTTTACCGGCTGCCCCTTGGCATCGGTTTCTTCAATGGCGCCGGCAAAAAAGATTCCCAGACAGCGGGCGAATGACTGCTGCCACTCCTCGTCCGTCATTTCCCCGCCGTCCGGTCGCAGCCACGTGATGTCCTTGACGCCCGCTCCCTTGATGCGGCGGCCCTGGAAGAAATAGTTGCGGTGGAAGGTGGGATGGTGCTTTCGAAGGCGGATCATGGACTCCGTAAAACGGATAAGCTCCCGGTCTTCCGCAGAGAGCTCCCAATCGACCCAGCTGATTTCGTTATCCTGGCAGTAGGCATTGTTATTACCGTACTGTGTCCGTCCCATTTCGTCCCCGCCGACCAGCATCGGAATCCCCTGGGAGAGAAACAGCGTGGCGAGGAAATTGCGTTTCTGCTGCGCTCGAAGTGCCCGGATGTGTTTGTTGACGGTAGGTCCTTCATGGCCGCAGTTCCAGCTGCGGTTGTGATCCTCGCCGTCGCGGTTGTCTTCGCCGTTTGCCTCATTGTGCTTGCGGTCGTAGCTGACCAGATCCTGTAGTGTGAAACCATCATGGGCGGTGATGAAATTGACCGAAGCATAGGGGCGGCGACCACTCTGCTCGTACAGATCGGAAGAACCGGTGAGTCGGGAGCCGAGTTCACCGATGATGCCGCCATCCCCTTTCCAGTAGGAGCGCACGGTATCGCGGTACTTGCCGTTCCATTCAGTCCATCCGACGGGAAAGTTTCCGACCTGGTAGCCGCCCTCGCCGAGATCCCAGGGTTCGGCAATCAGTTTTACCTGGGAGAGGATCGGGTCCTGATGAATGATGTCGAAAAAAGCCCCCAGGCGGTTGACTTCATGCAGCTCCCGAGCCAGTGCCGAGGCGAGATCGAAACGAAATCCGTCCACGTGCATTTCCTGAACCCAGTAGCGCAGCGAATCCATGATCAGCTGCAACACGCGCGGATGCATCATGTTCAGGGTGTTGCCGCAGCCGGTGTAATCCATGTAATAGCGTTCATCGTCCTGCACCAAACGGTAGTAGGCCGCATTGTCGATTCCACGGAAGGCGAGGGTGGGGCCCAGGTGGCTGCCCTCGGCCGTATGGTTGTAGACCACATCGAGAATCACCTCGATGCCGGCCGAATGGAATGTCTTGACCATCGTCTTGAATTCGTTCACCTGGCCGCTTGCGGAATAGCGCATGTCCGGCGCAAAGAATCCGATGGAGTTGTAGCCCCAGTAGTTCCTCAGGCGTTTCTCGACGAGATGGCGATCGTCGACGAAAGTGTGCACGGGCATGAGTTCCACCGCTGTAACGCCAAGGCGTTTCAGATGCTCTGTCACCGGTGCCGTAGCGAGTCCCGCATAGGTACCACGGAGTGGGGCGGGGATCTCCGGGTGTTGAGCTGTGTAGCCCTTGACGTGTAGTTCGTAGATGATGGTGTCGTCCCAGGGAATGTTCGGGGCGCGGTCATTGCTCCAGGTGAACGCCGTATCGATGACCCGGCACTTCAGCATACCGGCCGAGCTGTCCCGGCTGTCGGGGGTCAGGTCCTCTTCGGGATGGCCAATACGGTAGCCGAAGAGGGCGTCGCTCCAACGTAACGAGCCAACCAGATCTTTTACATAGGGGTCGATAAGCAGTTTGTGGGGATTGAAACGGTGCCCTGATGCCGGGTCATAGGGACCATGCACGCGATAACCATAGAGTTGCCCCGGGCGGACCTCGGGCAGGTAGCAGTGCCACACCTGGTCCGTCTGCCACGGAAGATCCACTCGCTGGATTTCGCGCCGTCCCTTGGGGTCGAACAGGCATAACTGTACTTTTTCCGCATGTTCGCTGAACAGGGCGAAATTGACACCCTCACCATCCCAGGTCGCCCCCAGGGGATAGGGGTGTCCGCGCCAAACGGCCAGTCCGTTTCTTTTCATATCGTTCCTTGACGAGTTACTGTCGAAGCCCGTCTGCTGAGCCTGGTGGCCCCTCGCTTTGCGTTGGTATTTAGTTCCGGTTGGTTTCCAGAACTTTGGATATGGAAGCGGAATTAACCGATAACAATCCGGTTTGCGGCGCCGTGAAGCAGGCCTACGCTCAGGGTCAGGTATTCCCGTAGCTGGCGAGTCAACAGGAAATTGTCGGTCACAAACTCACGAGCCTTGGCGCCCATTTCGTGCATTTTTTCCGGTTGCCGGAAAAGATAGCGCATCCGCAAGGCCGCACCCTCCGGCGTATTCACCAGAAAGCCCGTGTGGTGATCGATTACTTGCAGACGAATACCTCCAGTATCTCCGCCGATCACCGGTTTTCCTTTCCACATGCCCTCGGTTACCGTTAGCCCGAAGCCCTCCCGGGTGGACTTTTGTATGATGATGTCGGCGATTCGCTGTAGTGCGTTGATGGTCCGGTGGGCGTCTGCAGGGAGCAGGAGGACGTGAATGTCGTCATCTTCCTCCGCAGCCGAGTGCACCTCTTCAAGAACCATTTCGCCTTCGGGGTCGTCGCTGGCGCCGCCGCCGGCCAGTACCAATTGCAGTTGAGGCATGAATTTCTTGGCCAATCGATAGGCGCGGATCACTCCTACCGGATCCTTGAAGCGGTCATAGCGGGAGATCTGTGCCACGATCGGTCGGCTGGTGTCCAGGTTAAAGCGTTCGGCGACTTCGTGAAGCTCGTCAGCATCGAGAGCAATGTTTTTCACCGAAAGCGGGTCGATGCTCGGTGGAATGATGTATTCCAGATTGGGTAGCGGCTGGGCGAAAGCCGGTAGTGAAAATACACTGGCATCATAGGCAATAAGATATTGGCGCAGGTATTTCCAGACGAGGCGGTCCGGATGGCTGACATCGATGTGGCAGCGCCACACCCACTTGCCCTTGCGGTTTGGGCATAAACCCAGCAGGGGAGCCGGCTGGGGGTCGTGAATGAATACCACATCGGCTTCTTCCAGCACCCCCCGCAGTCTTTCTGCATTGGCGACATTGGTCTCTTCATAGGCCTTGTAGAGGTGATCGGGTATTCGCAAGGGGTTTCCCTGAAGGGCGTTGTGCATGCTCTTGGTACACTGGTAAAACTCCATGTTGCCGGTGATTACCTCCCACCGCGTGTCGATCCCCAGTTCGTTACTGAGGGGCACCAGTTTGTCCAGGATCTCCGCGACACCGCCACCCACCCGGGTGGAATTGACATGCACGATAGTCATGCCGGCCAGTGGCTCGCTCAATTGGCGAAGGTGATCGATAACCTCTTCACCGGACACTTTGGCGTAGGCTTCGAGCATGCCGCTCATGAAGCACTCTCCTCGAAGTATTCCTGAAATACGTTGATTAGATTGCGACGCAGTTCGGTCATCGGCGCAAAGTAAGGGTCCACCTCCGCCAGCCGTAGCGCCAGATCATCGAATTCATGGCCGAACCCGCTCAGCCAGAAGCGGAAGTCGTCCACGCCCTCCGGAAAACGCTGCCGGGCATCAATGAAATGATAGAAGATGCTGGTAGTCGAGACATGCGGCAGCAAAGCGCAGAGCTCTCTGGGATTCGCGGCCCGGCTATGGGTATCGAATACCACGATTTGCGAACGGATGAACTCGAAGGGTTTGGCTGCGGGCATCCAGCGCAGGAACTCCCGCTCTTCAAGACGCTCCTCTACCAGCTCGATAAGCTCGTTGCGCAGGGTATTGGGGTCGGTGAACTCAGTGGGGTCCACAACCGCCAGTTTCTCCGCCAGGGTACCGTCATGCAGTCCATGACGGGTCCAGGAGGCGAAATCATTATTGAATTCCCGCTCTTCAAAACGCGGTTGAATGAGTCCGCCCCAGAAATGATAATAGATACTGTCCTCGTTGATAGTCACGAGGTGATCACGCAGCTCCTTCAAGGAATGGGCGCGTTTTCCCGTGGCAATAGCGATTAAAGCACAGTCCTTGACCGCAAAATGGCCGTGGGTTTCCTGTGGCGAGTTTTCACTGGCTTGCATGGCAATCCGGCATCCCTCCTTTACCGTCCACGGGCTTGCTGTAGCCAAGTATAGTCACCCCTGTTTTTCCGGGGGCAAAACGGGGAAAATCGTTTGTCGTGACCAGGAGCCTGTCGGACTTGACCGATCGTAGCGAGGGAAAGCCGGTTTGAGACAGATTTTTCGATCTTTCGAGGCGAATAGTGGTGCTATTTAACGACGAAAATGAGCGGGAAATCCGGCCAATCAGGCCTGGCCACACGACTCCATGGAGGGAGGAGTTAGAGCGAAGCAGGATGCCAGAGCCGAGTAGGTCCGTCTATTCTCGGGCGGCATTCGTGCATCCTGCACATCAGTTAGGCCCGCTGGTCCCGCCTCATGCGCCTGGGCTATGGGCTTTGTGGAACGGCTGAGAGTTACCCTATTTTCCGCATGGCCCACTAGCTTAGGGGATTCCCTTCCAACCGCTGATCGCGGCGATGTTGGCAAAGGTGCGAAACAAACAACCGAGTAAATCACATTGGTATATTCCCTATTCCTTGTTGGTCTGATTGACCCCCTTCAGAGCACATGTAAGAATCTCCCATACCCACAATGTCTTAAAACATCGGTTATTTAGAAACTAATTATATATTAATTAAATAATAATTAAATACTAATAAAGTAAACCGATGAGTAACTCCGCCCATTTAATTTTGAGGTTTCAGAGAGGATAGGATGTTAGGTTTCGGGAAACAAAAGCCCAGGCTTGGTCGAAAACCGATGGTTATCGGCCTGGTTGTTTTCGTCGCTGGTTTCGCCAGCTATGGAGGTGTGAATACGTTCTTTGTCTCTACCAATGAGATGGAGTTCTGCACCTCGTGTCACTCGATGAAGAACAACTTCGAGGAGTACAAAGAGACCGTACATTACAAGAGTGCATCCGGGGTTCGTGCGACCTGTTCGGATTGCCATGTGCCCAAGGAGTTCTTACCAAAGATCAAGGCGAAGATCATTGCCGCCAAGGACGTCTATCACGAAATTATCGGAACAGTGGATACCAAGGAAAAATTCGAGGCGCATCGTTGGGACATGGCAATGCGCGTTTGGGAGAAGATGGAGGCGACTGACTCCCGGGAGTGCCGCAGTTGTCACGATTTTGAACAGATGGATCTTTCAGCGCAGAGCCGTATGGCTCGTCGTAAGCACGGTCGGGCGGAGATGGAGGGTAAAACCTGTATCGAATGTCATCGCGGAATCGCACATTTCGAGCCTTTCCCGCCGGATGACTGGGTTCCGCCGGAAGAGGAGGGCTAGCGGGGTGAAGTCGTATTCGCAACGGGGGAAGTCAATGCAAAGACGAAGCTGGGTCGCCGTGCTGGCCCTGGCCCTACCGCTGTCGCTTCAGGCCGCGGACCTGAATCTGCAAATCAGGGAAGCCGCCATCATTGGGGATGCCGAGGGCGTTGCAGAGTTGCTCGAGAAAGGTGCCGACGCCAATGCAGCGGGAAACTACGGCAAATCGGCACTTATGTTCGCCGTTGAAGAGGGAAATATCGAGGTGGCCAGGCGGCTATTGGAAGCCGGTGCCGACGTGAATGCACGGAGCGATGCTGGCTGTACGGCGTTGACGTTTGCTGCCGAAAGTGGCCATATGGAGATTGCGGACCTGCTTCTCGCCGAAGGGGCGAAAACGGATCCGAAAACGCGAATCGGCTGGGATGCGTTGATGCTGGCCGCGCGCTACGGGTATGAGGATATCGTAGAGCAACTGCTGGATGCCGGCGCCTATGTCAACACCTCCGACAAAGATGGTACTACGGCCCTGATGGCCGCCGTTGAGAAAGGGCATCTGCAGACGGCGAAACGACTGCTTGAGGCGGGTGCCGAACTGCACATTCGCAATGGTCAAGGTGCGAGTGCCCTCATGCTCGCTGCGGGCAACGGTCAGGTGGAAATGCTGAAGTTGCTGCTGGACTGGGGGGATAATATCAATGCTATTGACGGTAGTGGAGCAACTGCACTGTTTTGGGCCATCGAAGGTGAACACGAAGGCATGGTCGCGTACCTCCTGGAGCATGGTGCCGATTCCAACCAACCGGATGCCAACGGGCTTACGCCATTAATGAAAGCGGCCGCGTTGGGCAATAACGAGATTATTAGACTCCTTATTAAAAATGGCGCCGATCCGGCTTTAAAAAGTCGGGGAAGGAGAACCGCCCTTGACTATGCCCGTATCAATCATCACAAAAAAACAACGCGGGTCCTTGAAGAGTTGTTACTCATCGATTAGATTCGGAAACGCGAAGTTGCTTTTCGAAAACATCATAACATTCGACCCACAAGGGGGGATCAATGAAATATAAAAAGGTCATGCAGGGTGCGCTTGTACTGACTGGCTTCGCTTTCGGTGCCAGTGCATTGGCAGCGACGCCGAGTGCGTCCATGCTTGGCAATAGCTGTGCAGGTTGTCATGGGCCCAACGGCAATACCCAGGGACCGGCAACACCAGGTATTGCGGGGATCAGTGCTGAGTATTTCGTCGATGTCATGCTGGATTACAAGGCCGATGAACGGCCGGGTACCATCATGAATCGCATCGCCAAAGGGTACTCGGATGAAGAAATCGAGTTGATGGCGGGCTATTTCTCCGAACAGAAGTACATACCGCTGACGCAGGAATTCGATGCCAGCGTTGTGCGCCTTGGCGATATGCTGCACGACCGCTCCTGTGAAAAATGCCACGAGGATGGCGGCAAATTTGCCGAGGACAGCGCAATTCTCGCCGGTCAGCCCAAGCCTTACCTCAAATGGAGCCTGGCCGATTTCCGGGAAGGCGTACGTGAGATGCCCAAAAAGATGAAGCGCCGTATGGACGAAGTCCATAAAGCAAAAGGCGACGACGGCTTAAACGCACTGGTGGAATACTACGCCAGCCAGGGCAAATAAAGGGGGTAGATAGAAACAATGGCAAACTTTACACGCAGAGATTTTCTCAAGGTTACGGGTACCGCCGCTGCAGCCAGCTCCCTGACACTCGCGGCCGGAAGGGCGAGTGCTGCGCCCAAAGGCAAGGTCGTGATCGTCGGTGGTGGCATCGGCGGTGCAACCACGGCCAGATACATGCGTATGGCCGATCCCTCCATCGAAGTGACGGTCATCGAACCCAACGAGCACTATCACACCTGCTTCATGAGCAATGAGGTGTTGTCGGGTGAACGGGATATCGGTTCCATCCGTTTCGACTACGGCGGTCTCAAGGGCCATGGTGTCAATGTCGTACAGGATTACGTGACCGGTATCGATGCCGAAAAAAAGGTCGTCAAGACTCGCGGAGGACAATCGTTCCAATACGATCGCTGTGTTGTCTCTCCCGGCGTGGACTTCCGTTGGGACACCATCGGCGGTTATGACAAGAACGTGGCAGAGCAGATTCCTCATGCCTGGAAGGCGGGCCCTCAGACGGTGACCCTGCGCAAGCAACTCGAAGCCATGGATGATGGTGGTACCGTCGTTATCGCGCCGCCACCCAATCCGTTCCGTTGCCCACCAGGACCCTACGAACGCGCCTCGCAGATTGCCTGGTACCTGAAAAACCACAAACCCAAGTCCAAGGTCCTTATCGTGGATCCGAAGGATAAGTTCTCCAAGTTCGGCCTGTTCACCGCTGGTTGGAAGAAGCACTACGGTTACGGCTCCGACAACGCCTTGATCGAATGGGTATCGGGTGCTGACGGTGGCAAAGCAGAGTCCGTCGATGCCAAATCCAAGACCCTGCAGGCGGCGGTCGAGTCTTTCAAGGCCGATGTGCTGAACGTGATTCCGGCGCAAAAGGCGGGAAAAATCGCATTTGACGCCGGCCTGACTGACGATAGTGGCTGGTGCCCGGTGAACCTGAAGACCTTCGAGTCCAAACAGCACAGCAACATCCACGTCATTGGTGACGCCGCCATTATGAGTCCGATGCCGAAGTCGGGGTATTCGGCCAATTCCCAGGCCAAGGTGTGTGCCGCCGCTGTGGTAGCGCTGCTGAACGGCGATTCGGCTCCGCAGCCTTCGCTGGTTAACACCTGCTACAGCATCATCACGCCGGAAGATGGCATTTCCGTGGCAATGGTGTACGGCTACGCCGATGGAAAGATCAACAAGGTGGCGGGATCCGGTGGTCTGACCCCGGGGTACGATGACACGACGATGGAGATGCGCAAGCGGGAGGTGGCTTTTGCCCACTCCTGGTTCAACAACATCACGCACGACGTGTTCGGTTGATCAACGCTGCAGCGTGATCTCGGAACGGGGCCTTCGGGCCCCGTTTTTTTACCAGGGCAGCTCGCTACCATCGTAGCGGTAAAAGCGGCCGTGCATTTTGCGGTCGAACCTTTTAACCAGCTGATACATGCCGGCGACGCTCTCTTCGGGTGACAGGCCGTGGGGAGGTCCCATGCGGGTCATCACACCCCCGGGATGAAGAAGCATCAGTCCGATTCCACGTTCCATGAACTCGGCCGCAAGTCCCCGCATGGCGGCGTTTAGCGCAGCCTTACTGGATCGGTAGTAATAGCTGCCCGCAACGGTGATATCAGAGACGCTTCCCATATGGCTGCTGATGGAGGCCACCAGTGGGTTTCGGGCCGTTTCGAGATTGTTGTGAAACGCCTCAATCATGCGGACCTGACCGAAAAGGTTGACTTCCATAGTTCTCATCCAGTCATCGAAGCGCAGGCTTCCCAGTACTGTCGCACCTTTCTCCAGATAGACACCTGCGTTGGCAACGAGGAGGTCGATGGGCTGGTCTTCCAGGTCCCAGTAGAGGCCTCGAATATCGTCAGGCACGGTAACGTCGCAGCGGTGTACGCTAATTCCGTCGCTCCGCCCAGCCAGCGTGGTTAACTCCACGGCGTCGCCCGGATGCCGGCAGCTGGCAAAGACCCGCCAATCCTCACCCGCGAGGTGACGAACCCAGGCCAGACCCAGACCGCGGTTACTACCCGTGACGAGTGCGTTCGGCATTCCCGCTTGCCTTTTCAGGCCGTCAAGTCCGCCTGCCCGATAATCTTAACCCCGCAGTTTTCCAAATCCTGCTGCACGGCCGTATCGTCACACGGATCCACGGGACGCGTAAGGTCCCAAATCACATACGTGTTGAAGCCCGCGGCCATCGCATCCCGGGCGCTCCAGCGGACACAAAAGTCTCGCGTCAGTCCGGCTATATAGACGTCCTCGATGCCACGGTCGCGTAAATAGCCGGCGAGTCCCGTGGCGGGTCTATGACCCTGCGGATCCCAGTTATTGCGAAACACGCTGTAGGAGTCCACCAGCGGATCGTCGCCTTTGCGGATGATCGCACTGACCCGCTCCCAGGGCAGGCCTTTGGCGAGTTCTGCGCCGGGACGGTTTTGTACACAGTGGTCGGGCCAAAGCTCCTGAACGTGGCCGTAGAGCTCGATTTGGCTCATTGGTTCTTTCCCATGATGGCTTGCGAAGGATATGTGGTCGGACGGATGCCAGTCCTGGCTTGCTACGCGGAGAGTGAAAAGCTCCGAACGCATTACGTCGGCCAAAGGCGCGATAATCTGATCGGCGCCTCGAACCCCGAGTGCACCTCCCGGAAGAAAGTCTGGTTGTATGTCAACGATGAGCAACACGCTGCGTGCATTTGGTTCGGGCATGGCCAACCCCCGCATTGGTTTTCGGCACCTTGCTTGAATACTAGCAACCCCCGGCCTGTAAATCTCTGGTCGCGGCATTGCCTCTCAGTGGCGGAAAGGAGCGACCGCGTATAGGCTTTACAGGAACAGGATTGGCATGGTGATTCTATGGACAATGCGATTTCTCCGGTCCGTCAGGCCGGGTTGCTGTTGGTTGCGGCGATATTTCTTTGCGGAGTCCAGTTGGCGCAGGCGCAGCCCAACTTTGTGCCTCTGGTCGAGCAATACAGGGATTCGGTCGTCAGTATTACCTCCGAGGAATTTACCGGAGGGGAGGGCGGGATATTGGAGCAGTTGCCGATACCCGAGGACAGTCCGCTGTACGAATACTTCAAGCGCTTTTTCGATCAGGCACCCCATGACGGTCAAGGTCCGCCAGCACAACTGCAGCAATCGATGGGTTCGGGTTTCATTATTTCCGAAGATGGTTATGTGCTTACCAATGCCCATGTGGTTCAGGGACAAAAACTCCGCGTAACGCTTTCTGACCGGCGTCAAGTCACGGCCAGGATTGTCGGCGAGGATCTGCCCAGTGACATTGCGCTTTTGAAAATCGACGCCACCGATCTTCCCGCAGCCCCCATCGGTGATTCAGATGAACTAAAGGTGGGTCAATGGGTAATGGCCATCGGGGCACCTTTCGGGCTTCAGCATACGGCGACTCAAGGCATCATTTCGGCGCTGGGACGAAGCCTTCCCGGTGACGCTTACATTCCGTTCATTCAAACGGATGCCGCAGTGAATCCGGGCAATTCGGGAGGCCCGCTGTTTAGTCTGGACGGTCAGGTGATCGGGGTTAACTCCATGATTTACAGTGGCACCGGTGGCTACATGGGCGTCTCGTTCGCTATTCCGATTAATGTCGCCATGGATGTGGCGGAACAGTTGCGTACCAAGGGCAAGGTGAGTCGCGGCTGGCTCGGGGTAATGATCCAGGAAGTCACCCCCGAATTGGCTGAGTCCTTCGGGCTCGACGAGCCCCGTGGAGCCCTGGTAGGTGCCGTGATGGAGGATAGCCCCGCCGCATCCGCCGGTCTCCAGACAGGCGATGTCATTCTGTCGTTTGACGGACAGCGTATATCCAATGCTGATGAGTTGCCGACCATCGTGGCCGGAACCGAACCGGGAAAAACCGTCCCGATCCTTCTGATTCGTGACGGGCGTGAACAGGAGATACGGCTCAGGATCGGTGAGTTGCCGGAGGAGATCGTAGGGGGGACGCGGGATCGCCAGGAGCGTTCGGCCCCAGAGGAGGGACGTCTGGGGATTACCGTAAGCGAATTGCCGCCGGATGTGGGGGAGACGGGCGTATTGGTCGAGAATGTCTCCCCGGGACCGGCTGCCCTGGCCGGCATTCAACCCGGCGACATCATTCAGCGGTTTGCCGGAGAGGAGGTTCGCAACCCCAAACAGTTTCAGCAATTGCTGGAAGAGCTTCCTGGTGGGAACACAGTAGCAGTTTTGGTTCGACGCGGTGAACAGCCGCTGTTTGTGGCGCTGGAACTGCCGCCAAGCGAGTAACGTGCCGGAATCACCGGTGTGGGATATCAACAGTGGAACAGGAGGAAGTAAACATGGCCGAGGAAAATAAACAGGAAATCACTACCCGGCGTGAGAGCCAAATGCCACAGCGTATGCTGGCCCCATTCGAGGAGATGGAGCGGATGTTCGAGAATTTCTTCCCGACCGGTTGGCTGCGCCCGATGCGAACGGCCCCCTTGTGGGGAGAACTGGCACCAGTCGCCAAGATCCCCCCGGTTGACATCATCGATCGAGAGGAGGAAATCGTTCTGCGAGCCGAGATCCCGGGGGTTGATAAGGATTCCATCGATGTTTCTCTGAGCGACAACAGCGTTACCATTCGCGGCTCCAGTCACCATGAAGAAAAGGAATCAGAGGAAAATTATTACCGTAGCGAGATTAGTCGCGGTGCTTTTTCTCGCACGATTTCCCTTCCTGCCGACGTGGACGGCGATAAGACCAAGGCCACCTTCAAGGAGGGCGTCCTGGAGCTGACCATGCCGAAGGTCGAGCGCTCCAAGCGGCATTCCATCAAGGTGGAATAGCTCTGTTCGGGCACCGGGCCTAGCGCCCCGGTGCCTAATCCTTTCACTTCAACGGTAAGGCCCACACTTTCACCGCGATCAGCTGTTCCGGACCACGAGGACGTCACACTCCGCACGGTGAGCGACGCTGGTGGCCGTCGATCCCAAACTGAAGAATTTCGGCTCATTCCCCAATACTACCAGTTCCGTGTTATGGGAATTGATGAATTCGATGATGCTGCGCGCTGCCGAGTAACGGCTGAGCAAGATGTGCATCTCGGGCTCAGTGATGTTTAGGCGCTGGATCTGTTCGATCATTCGCTCCCGCGCCCGGCGTCGATAGAAATCTACGGGATCCTCGTTTTCAGGAAAAGGTTCACCACTGGGGCGATCCTCAGGAAAGTGCTCAATCACGTGTAGCAGGTGCAGCTGTGCCCCGAGTAAAGTGGCCAGTTCGGCACCGCGGTACACGGCTGAATCGGATACGTTGGAGAAATCGGTTGTGGCCAGAATCGTTCTGTATAAAGGCATTGCTTCCCCCTTCGCTCTCGGCTGGATTGAGCACTTCGCCTGCAGCTTTATCCCGTTATAGCTAATCGATTTCCCCTCCGCCATCGCCCTGGCAAATGCCTGGGTAACCGCTAACTTTTGATGCACAGGGAGCATTCAGGAATTCCCAAGGAAGGGGGCTTCATGGCAGATCAAGTCAGTGATTTTCTACTTGAACGGCTGCATGACCGGGGTGTTCGCCGTCGGCATTAATGGAATCGTTGGCGCGCTGGAACGGGTAAAGAAGATGGAGTTCATCCAGGTTCGCCACGAAGAGATGGCGGCGTTCATGGCGAGTGCGTCGTCGACGAATCCGATGGCACGCTGGCCTGGGACTGGGACAAGACCACACTGGTGTTGGTTGAGGCGGGGCTGGCGGCCGGGTCGGCATCGGTTACACCTATACCGACCCCGGAGCCATCCAAGTAAACCAGGGAGGATCCGTAATGAAACCGATTGGAAAACGGCGCTGGGCCATCGCCGAAGGTTATATACCCGGTAGCAGCAACGGTCCGGCACCGGCGATGACTTCCCACGAGACCGCATGCATCCTCAACGCAGGTGACGATGAGGCGAATGTCGTGATAACCATCTTTTTCAGCGACCGAGCCCCCGCCGGTCCCTATCGGTTTGCCGTGCCGCCCCGGTGTACCCGGCATATTCGTTTCAACAATCTCGACGATCCGGAGCCGATTCCCACCGACGCCGACTACGCCAGTGTGATCGAGTCGGACGTGCCCATCGTCGTTCAACACACCCGACTCGACTCCCGACAGGCGGAGCTGGCACTGCTCTCGACGATGGCCTACGGCAGTGACTGAGCCGGTGCCCGCACTGTTTGCGAAAACTGCCCCGCGGTGAGATTCTCCTCCTGAGGTTCCACCGGTATGTCAAACTGAACCATGCTGTTCTGGCCCTATATCCTCATTGCACTCTTGATGGGTGCCTCGATCTGGGCGGCACCGCGAGCGGTGCGGCGGGCCTTCCGGGTTCCCCGCCATCGGGAGCGCGGAACGCCTGCCGATCGGGATCTCTCCTTCGAAACCGTCGAATTCCTCACCGAACGGGGCAAGCGTCTCTTCGGGTGGTTTATCCCGCCACGTGACGGGGGGCCGCAGCCCGCCATGGCGGTGGTGCACGGCTGGGGCGGCAATGCCGAGTTCATGCTGCCGCTGGCGCCCGCGCTCCATGAGGCGGGCTGGGGTCTCCTGCTGTTCGATGCACGCTGCCATGGCAACAGTGATGATGACGATTTTGCCTCGATGCCGCGTTTCGCCGAAGATCTGGAGAACGCGGTCGAGTGGCTGAAGACCCGTCCGGAGGTCGATAGCGCTGGTATCGGCCTGCTGGGTCATTCGGTCGGGGCGGCTGCCAGCCTGCTGCTGGCCTCCCGTCGCGACGATATCGCCGCGGTGATCAGTGTGGCCGCCTTTGCGGATCCGGCGGAAGTGATGCGGCAGATGATGGCCGCCAAACACATCCCGTATTGGCCGGTTGGCCGCTGGGTTCTGCGCTACGTCGAAAAGGCGATCGGGGCAGGCTTTGCAGCCATTGCCCCGCGCAACACGATTACCCGGGTGAGGTGTCCCGTACTGCTGGTTCATGGGGACAGGGACCGTACGGTGCCGGTTGGCGACGTGCATGAGCTGCATGCCCGCGGTGGTACACACGTTCAACTGCTGGTGGTTTCGGGTGCGAACCACTTCTCCATCGATCGGATGCTGGCCCACCGTGGCGTACTGGTGGATTTCCTTCGGAGCACCGCCCCGAAGGGGGGCAGCAGTGGTTGACCACCCGGGATACCGCACAATGCCTGTGCGGCCTGACTAACACTAGAGGACCCTATTCCTTGCCTCGGGCACGCCAGACCGGCAGAATGCGGACGCAATGGACCTGCGCAAAATCCTTCACTCCGTATTCGGTTATGAGACCTTCCGGCCACCCCAGGATGAGGTGATGGCCTCCGTGGTCCAGGGACAGGATGTCCTCGTCCTGATGCCGACAGGGGGTGGCAAATCACTTTGCTATCAGATCCCCGCCATCGCCCGCCGTGGCGTCGGGGTGGTGATCTCGCCGCTGATAGCTCTGATGGAAGACCAGGTGACCGCTTTGCGCCAGGCGGGCGTCAAGGCGGCGTTCCTCAATTCCACTCTCGACCGGGCCGAGGCGGACCACGTCGAGGAGCAGCTCCTGCGGGGCGATCTGGACCTGCTCTACGTGGCCCCCGAACGGTTGATGACCGCTCGCTTTCTATCCCTGCTGGAGAGGGCCAGCATAGCGCTGTTCGCCATCGATGAGGCACATTGCGTCTCCCAGTGGGGGCACGACTTTCGACCCGAATACATCCAGCTCGCCATACTGGCCGAGCACTTTCCCGGCGTCCCGCGTATCGCCCTGACCGCTACCGCCGATGAGATCACCCGCCGCGAGATCATCGAGCGGCTTCAGCTCGGCAATGCACGCGTTTTCATCAGCAGCTTCGACCGGCCCAATATCCACTACCGGTTGGCACAGCGGCGCAGTCCCCGCGAACAGTTGCTCCGCTTCATCCGCGAGGAGCATCCGGGTGAGGCCGGCATCGTCTACTGCATGACCCGAAAACGGGTCGAGGCCACCGCCGAATGGCTGGCGGGGCAGGGCGTCACGGCGCTTCCCTATCACGCCGGCCTGCCGGCCGGGATCCGCCAGACGAACCAGGCGCGCTTTCGCAAAGAAGAGGGCGTGGTAGTGGTGGCGACCATCGCCTTCGGCATGGGCATCGACAAACCGGACGTGCGCTTCGTGGCGCACCTTAATCTTCCCAAGAGCCTGGAGGCCTACTATCAGGAAACCGGCCGGGCAGGGCGTGACGGACTCCCCGCCGATGCCTGGATGGTCTACGGACTGGACGATGTCATCACCCTGCGCCAGATGCTGGAGAGCTCCGAGGCGGATGATGCCCACAAGCGGGTCGAGCGTCACAAACTCGAGGCGATGCTGGCCTTCTGCGAACAGACCGCCTGCCGGCGTCAGTCGCTGCTCGGTTACTTCGGCGAACGGCGGGATGAGCCCTGCGGCAACTGCGACAACTGCCTGGAACCGCCCGACACCTGGGACGCCACCGTCCCGGCCCAGAAGGCGCTATCGGCCATTCATCGCACCAACCAGCGTTTCGGCGTCAACTATCTGATCGATGTGCTGCTCGGCAAGGAGGATGAGCGCATTCGCCGCTTCGGCCACGATCGACAGAGCACCTTCGGCATCGGCACGGAGTTGACCGGTACCGAGTGGCGCGGCCTTTTCCGCCAGCTCATCGCCCGGGGCTACATCGCCGTCGACGTGCAGGGCCACGGCAGCCTGCACTTGACCGAAAACTGTCGTCCGGTGCTGCGCGGCGAGGAGAATCTCCTGCTGCGCAAGGAGCGCAAACCCTCCCGAAAGCGCACGAGAACCGAAAGGCCCTTCACCCGCTTCACCGACGAATCGGACCGGCGCCTGTGGGCCGCACTGCGCCAACGGCGCCACGAGTTGGCGGAAAAGCAGGGCGTACCGCCCTATGTGGTGTTTCATGATGCCACTTTGGTGGCGATGGTTACCGAACGGCCCACCAGCCGAGCCGAACTGTTTGACATCCCGGGGATCGGCGAAAAGAAACTGGAGGCCTACGGCGAGGATTTTCTTGCCCTGATTCGGGAATACCTTGCCGCTGAATCTGAATAGCTGATCCTGCGCCAGAGCTGCTTGCCTGAAGATATTGGGCGTCCCCCGGGGCGGCACCCTGCCACCGAAGGTTACGTTCTGGTGATGTTTAATACTTGCATTCTAATGGCTGAGCTATGGTAAAATAGGGGCCAGACCTTACAAAGGCTGTCCTGGAGATGATTACTGCCACCCAGATTCGGGCCGCTCGGGCACTTCTCGGTATGGATCAACGCCGACTCGCCGAAACGGCCGGTCTGTCACTGCCCACGATTCAGCGCATGGAGGCCAGTGTGGGTCCCCAGGTACGGGGAAATGTCGAATCACTCGTCAAGGTAGTGGAGGCGCTGGAGAAGGCCGGGATCGAGTTGATAGGGGAGGGCGCGGCCAGTTCTGGAGGCGGCCGCGGTGTACGGTTGAAGGCGCGCGCAACCGGGGAGGGGGCGTGAATCCGGGCGCCGGGCTGTCACTAACGGC
>NZ_JAENYR010000025.1 GCF_016841685.1 Thiohalomonas denitrificans | reverse complement strand
GGGTTGTTCTCGGGCAGGGCGCCCGGGACGGACATCGCCGCGGGGGCGCGCCTCCACCAGCGCTTTCGCGGCTTCCGCCGCTCCTACGGGGGCCATTGCCTTCGTTGGCCGATGGCGGGTTGTTCTCGGGCAGGGGCGCCCGGGACGGACATCGCCGCGGGGGCGCGCCTCCTACCGGTAACATCTCTCCGCCGCGGAACGGTAGGAGGGCCGCCCCGGCGCGATTCCAATAGAGGCAGTTGCCGTAATCTGAAACGTTGCCCCCACGCCCCCAAATTTCACCTTTTCCTCAGGCCGAGGGTCTCTATTTTTGTTCCGATATCCAGGGATAACTGCTCGGCGGCATTGGCCTTGTTGGCGGCAATCTCCACCAGCCCCAGGGAGTTGCCGTACCAGAACGCCGCGCCTTCCGGGCGGTCGCTGAAGGTTCGGGCCCAGCGGAGCGTGTGCGGGCCGGCCTTCAGGTGGCTTCCCCGATCCAACCCATCCGCCCGAATCCCGGTCACCGCATTGCCGAAGCCATCGATGTAGACGACCTCATCCAGGTCGCCATCCCAGCCCGCGAGGTCCGGGCCGTCGAACGCCTCCAATTCTACGTGGTGGCCCGAGGCCAGCCCGGCAGCAACGGGAGCAAACAGGTCACGACCATGGAAACTGACAGACAAACGTGGTGGCTGCCATTGGATCCTGTTCCACTTGGCGGCGTCGGCTCTGGCCGCAACGGCATTGAACAACCCGTTGCCTGGACCCACGAACCAGCGACCGTCGGCGTGCAAAACCACCGGTTCCCTGGCGGAGCTGCCGACACCCGGGTCTACGACGCCGAGAATAACGGCCCCGGCGGGGGCTTCGGCGGTCAGTGCGCTCAGGAGGTAACCGGCCGCTTTCGGATTGAAGGCCGGCGCGTCAGACATCAGGTTGATAATCGGGATGTCCGGTACATCCCGCCGTAGCACGCTCTCCATCTGCCCAAGATAGGGCCCTTTCCAGCCGAAGTCCGTAAACATCAGGATCATTGGTAATTTTCCCTTGATTGTGCCCTTTTCGGTTTTTGGTCGTGCAATCGGATAGGAGGCCACGTGCCGGGCCTTTTAACGCGACTGCCGTCGCTCCTTCGGTGACTATATGTCCTTTGGGCGGCAATGGTGCATTTGGAGAGTGCACCCTACGGTTCAGGAGAAGTTCCGACTGGGTAGGCGTGGCGGAAGCCGCGAGCCGGGCTTGGCAAGGTGCAGTTGGAGAATGCACTCATGCGTGTTCTGTTTCACAAATCCAGGGGACGTTTGCGGAGGGAGCCCCACGTGGGGCGCATTCTCGATAAGCCACCGACGGATTCAAAAGCCCGCTGCGCTTGCGGTTCCCCCCACACGTTGTGAGGCCCGGCAATAAATGCGCCGCGACTCCAACCGCTTACTGAAAGGTGCATTTGGAGAATTTGACCGTTCCGGGGGCGTATTCGCGAGTAGCGCCTCGGTTCGTCAGTGGAGTGCTGCATTCGGAAGAATGCACCCTACGATTCAGGAGGAAGCCCGATCGAGTAGGAGCGACGGAAGCCACGAGCCAAGGCTCTTTATCAGGGCACGACGCAAAAAAGCCGGGCAATGCCCGGCTTTTTTGGAACGGAATGGCGTAACGCCTACTCTGCGGCGGCGCTTTTCGTTGCCTCTTCAGCTTCTTCCGTCATCGGCCGATCGACCAGCTCGACGTAAGCCATCGGCGCGGAGTCGCCTGTACGCAATCCGCACTTCAGGATCCGCAGATAACCGCCCGGACGGCTTTCATAGCGCGGACCGAGGTCGCCAAACAGCTTGGCAACTGCGTCTTTATCACGTAGCCGTGCGAACGCCAACCGACGGTTGGCAATACTGTCCTTTTTGGCCACGGTAATCAGTGGCTCAGCCACCCGGCGCAGCTCTTTCGCCTTCGGCAGCGTGGTTTTGATCATTTCATGCTCAAAAAGAGACACCGCCATATTACGGAACATCGCCTTCCGATGTGAGCTATTGCGGTTCAGTTGGCGACCGGAATTTCGATGACGCATGGGTTTACCCTACTTGAATTCGTTTATGTCCACGATGACCTTGCCGCAAGAACCGATGTCCATGAGCGGCCCGATCAAGGTTTATTAAGGCAGTTACGCGCTAGCCTTATCGTCTTTGTTCTTTAAGCTCGCCGGCGGCCAGTTTTCCAGGCGCATCCCCAGCGAAAGCCCGCGAGTTGCCAGCACATCCTTGATTTCGGTAAGCGACTTCTTGCCGAGATTCGGTGTTTTCAGAAGCTCTACCTCGGTCCGCTGAATCAGATCGCCGATATAGTAGATGTTTTCCGCCTTCAGACAATTGGCAGAACGCACCGTCAGTTCGAGATCGTCAACCGGGCGCAGCAGAATCGGATCGATCTCCGGCTGAGCCTCTTCGGCTTCTGCCTGCTCCTTGCCTTCCAGTTCCACGAACGCGGAGAGCTGGTCCTGCATGATGGTCGCAGCACGGCGAATCGCTTCTTCAGGTTCGATCGTGCCGTTGGTTTCCAGCTCAATGACGAGCTTGTCCAGGTCGGTCCGCTGCTCGACGCGTGCACTTTCCACCACATAGGACACCCGGGTAATCGGGCTGTAGCTCGCATCGATCAGCAGGCGACCAATCGGGCGACTCTCTTCGTCGGCTTCGGCTCGAACGTTAGCGGGCTCATAGCCGCGTCCCGTCGCCACCTTCAGGGTCATGTTCAGCTCGCCCGACTTGGTCAGGTGGGCAATCACATGCTCCGGATTGATCAGATCCACATCATGCGGAAGCTCGATATCCCCGGCCGTCACCGGACCCAGGCCCTTTTTGCTGAGGGTCATAGTCGCTTCTGTTCGATGACTGAGCTGAAGGGCGACACCCTTCAGGTTCAGCAGGATCTCGATGACGTCTTCCTGAACACCTTCGATCGAGGTGTACTCGTGGAGCACGCCTTCAATTTCCGCTTCGACAATGGCGCTGCCGGTCATCGATGACAACAGAATGCGACGCAGCGCGTTACCGAGGGTGTGACCAAAACCGCGTTCCAATGGTTCCAGTGTCACCTTCGCGGCGGTACCGCTGACCTTCTGCACACCAACGAGGCGCGGCTTGAGCAGTTCGCTAGCTGAGCCCTGCATGAACAGTCCTCTTTAAAATCGCTTTGTATCCTAATCCCGAACGTCTCGAATTCACCGCAAAGACGCCAAGAGCGCAAAGGGTTTTATCCCCTACCATCGACTCCTTGAATGCAACCGCTTCGGCTGTACTGCCTCAGACGAAAACCCGTCGATAAAGTATCTTGGCGTTCTTTGCGTCTTTGCGGTTAGCAATCCAGGCTAGTACCCAAACGCGGGATACGTCAGCCGTTTATTTCGAATAGAGCTCGACGACCAGCTGTTCCTGAATGTCGGCCGGCAGTTCGCTCCGCTCCGGGTCTGCCTTATAGGTGCCCTCGAGTTTGGTGGCATCGACTTCAAGCCACTCCGGGACACCGCGCTGCTGGGCCAGATCCATCGCTGACTTTACCCGCAGCTGCTGCTTGGCCTTTTCGGAAACGGAAATTACGTCCCCCGGCTTTACAGTGTAGGCAGGAATATTCAGCTTGCGGCCGTTCACCTGCACGCCATTGTGACGCACGAGCTGTCGCGCTTCCGTACGGGAAACGCCAAAACCCATCCGATAGACGACGTTGTCAAGCCGACCTTCGAGCAGTGTAAGCAGGTTTTCGCCGGTGGAGCCTTTCTTGCTGTCCGCCTGCTTGTAATAGAGTCGGAACTGGTTCTCCAGCACGCCGTAAATCCGACGCAGCTTCTGTTTGGCACGCAGCTGGCGTGCATAGTCGGACAATCGCGTCCGGCGCTGCCCATGCTGCCCCGGCGGAAACGGGCGATTCTCGACCGGGCACTTGCTGGAAAAACATTTTTCGCCCTTCAGGAAGAGCTTCTCGCCTTCCCGACGGCATTGACGACATTTGGAACCGATATACCTGGCCACTACCTATCTCCTGGCTTAGACGCGACGCTTTTTAGGCGGACGACACCCATTGTGGGGTATCGGGGTCACGTCGGTGATGTTGGTGATCCGGAAACCGAGATTATTCAGCGCGCGCACTGCAGACTCGCGACCCGGCCCGGGACCCTTCACCCACACCTCCATGTTTTTCATGCCATATTCCTGGGCCTGCGTTCCAGCACGTTCAGCCGCGACCTGAGCCGCAAAAGGCGTGCTCTTGCGCGAGCCGCGGAAACCGGAGCCCCCTGAAGTCGCCCAGCACAGGGTATTACCCTGACGGTCGCTGATGCTGATGATGGTGTTATTGAAGGACGCGTGGACGTGCGCAATGCCGTCCGCGATGTTCTTCTTTACCTTTTTGCGGGTGCGAGTACTCGCTTTTGCCATAACCGTTTCCCAAATGACCGTGTTTCAGCCGTTCAACAGGCTTATCGTTTGATCGGCCGGCGCGGGCCCTTCCGCGTCCGGGCGTTAGTACGGGTGCGCTGTCCTCTGAGCGGAAGTCCGCGGCGATGACGAATGCCACGGTAACAACCCAGGTCCATCAAGCGCTTGATGTTCATGGACACTTCGCGGCGAAGATCGCCTTCTACGTCGTACTTGCCGACCTCGGCGCGCAGCGCCTCGACCTCGGCTTCCGACAGGTCCTTCACTTTAACGCTCGGCTTGACGCCGGTCGCTTCGCAAATCTTTTCTGCACGGGTCCGGCCAATGCCGAAAATCGACGTCAGCGCGATGACCGCGTGCTTGTTGACCGGGATATTGATGCCAGCAATACGGGCCATGGAGCCACTCCCTCGAATATCACAGACTAGGACGCTACGCGCGCCGTGAAACGCGCCATAGTACCGATAAATGTATGTTCAATCAAGCCCCGAGTTCCGGAGCTGATCACTTTAACCCTGGCGCTGCTTGTGCCGGGCGTCGGTCGAACAGATCACGCGCACAACACCGTTGCGACGCACAATTTTGCAATTGCGGCAGATCTTTTTGACAGATGCACGAACCTTCATCGTCTTGTCCTCAATAAAAAAACTGCTTTAACCACAGAGGGCACAGAGAGCACAGAGGAGTCACCTTCAAAAGAAAAGCTTTCAAGGGCTCGCGAAATGCTTCCAATCACTGGCGTTCGCGTCCCGCCCGCAAATCTTTTCTTCTCTCTGTGTACTCCGTGCCCTCTGTGGTTCAGATTTTAGATCCCGGGGCGACGGTGGCCCTTCAGGTTAGCCTTCTTCATCAGACCTTCGTACTGATGCGACATCAGGTGACTCTGCATCTGTGATGTGAAGTCCATAACTACAACCACGATGATAAGCAATGATGTCCCGCCGAAATAGAAGGGCACATTCCACGTCAGAATCAGGAACTCGGGCAGCAGGCAGACCGCAGTGATGTAAAGCGCACCTGCGAACGTCAGCTTACCGAGAATGCCGTCAATGTACCGCGCGGTCTGCTCCCCTGGCCGAATTCCGGGGATAAAGGCACCGGACTTCTTGAGGTTCTCCGCCGTCTCCTTCGGGTTGAACATCAACGCCGTATAGAAAAAGCAGAAGAAGATGATCGCCGCTGCATACATCAACACGTACAGCGGCTGTCCCGGCGAGAGCGTCGTCGACAGATTCTGCAGCCAGCTCATTCCTTCGCTGGAGCCGAACCAACCGGCCAGCGTCGCGGGGAACAGGATAATGCTCGAGGCAAAAATGGGCGGAATAACACCGGCCATGTTCACCTTCAAGGGCAAATGGCTGCTCTGCGCCGCATACATCCGCCGTCCCTGCTGGCGCTTCGCATAGTTCACGGTAATACGGCGCTGCCCTCGCTCTACGAACACAACGAAGCCGGTGACTGCAATGGCCAGAGCGAACAGGATCAGGACCAGTGCAGAGCTCAGTTCACCGGTGCGAGCCAGTTCGAGTGTCCCACCGATGGCGGATGGCAGCCCAGAGACGATGCCTGCGAAGATGATCAGGGAGATACCGTTACCGATACCTCTCTCGGTCACCTGCTCGCCCAACCACATGAGGAACATGACGCCGGTTACCAGGGTCAGCACCGTGATCAGCCGGAAAGCAAGACCGGGCTCGATAACTACGGGGATATTGCCCGGAGCCATCTGTCCCTCGAGCATCACCGCGACCCCGAAAGACTGGAACGTCGCCAGTACCAATGTCCCGTAGCGGGTATATTGGCTGATCTTGCGACGGCCCTGAGCCCCTTCCTTATTTATTTGCTCAAGTTTCGGTGAGACCTTGGTCAGCAACTGGGTAATAATCGACGCCGAAATATACGGCATGATACCCAGTGCGAATACCGAAAACCGACTCAGGGCCCCGCCGGAGAACATGTTAAACATGTCCAGGATGGTGCCGCGCTGCTGTTCAAACAGCTTTGCCAGTGCCACCGGATCGATCCCCGGAACCGGGATGTGCGCCCCAATACGAAATACCAGCAGCGCCCCCAACACAAACAGCAGACGCTGTTTGAGTTCGGTCAGCTTACCGCCACCCAACGCATTGGCAACAGATGAACGCGAAGCGCCCACTTATTCCTCGACTTTTCCGCCGGCGGCTTCGATTGCCGCCCGGGCACCCTTGGTGACACCCAGACCTTTAATCGTAACCGCAGTATTGATTTCACCGGAGGCGATGATCTTCGCTCGCCGGATATCGGAAGCGACAATGTTCGCTGCCTTCAACCCAGCCAGGTCCACAACACCACCTTCGACCTTTGCCAGCTCGTGAAGGCGAACCTCCGCGACGGTGCGGCCAACCCGAGAGCTGAATCCGACCTTCGGCAACCGGCGTTGAAGCGGCATCTGACCGCCTTCGAAGCCCACTTTATGAAAGCCGCCGGACCGGGACTTCTGTCCCTTGTGGCCACGACCACCCGTTTTTCCCAGACCGGAGCCGATGCCACGGCCAACGCGCTTGGCGGCTTTTTTCGACCCTTCACCGGGCTTGAGTTCGTTCAGTCTCATGTCAAACCTCTTCCACTTTAAGCAAGTAGGAGACCTTGTTGATCATGCCCCGATTCTCAGGCGTATCAATGACCTCGACCGTTTGGTGCATGCGGCGCAGGCCCAGGCCGGCGACGCACGCTCTGTGCGTCGGCAGTCGCCCATGCTTACTGCGCACCAGGGTTAACCTTACCTTTTTGTTCTCGGCCATGGCTCTATTCCAGAATCTCTTTCACGCTCTTGCCGCGCTTGGCCGCCACCTGCTCAGGTGAAGCCATCTCGGTCAGGCCCCGCAGGGTAGCCCGCACGACGTTGATGGGGTTGTTGCTGCCGATGCACTTTGCGAGCACATTGTGCACACCGGCAACTTCAAACACCGCACGCATGGCACCGCCAGCGATAATACCGGTACCGTCGGAGGCCGGTTTCATGAAGACCTTTGCCGCACCATGGCGCGACATCGTCGGATACTGCAGTGTGCCATTGTCGGTGATTCCCACTTCCCGCATATTCTTGCGGGCAGCTTCCATCGCCTTCTGGATGGCAACAGGCACTTCGCGGGCTTTACCGGTACCAAAGCCGACCTTGCCATTGCCATCACCGACTACGCTAAGTGCGGAGAAGCCAAATTGGCGACCGCCCTTGACCACTTTCGCGACACGATTGACCCCGATCAACTTCTCAATCAGGCCGTCGCTACTGGATGCATCGAATCCCGCCATTGTCTAACCTTTAGAATTCCAGACCGTTCTCGCGGGCCGCATCGGCAAGCGCCTTGACCCGACCGTGATACTTGAACCCGGAGCGATCGAAAGCCACTTTCGTGACACCCGCTGCCTTGGCTTTGTCGGCGATTGCCTTCCCGACGGCACTGGCGGCATCGATATTGCCAGTGGACTTTAGTTCGCCGCTCACTACTTTCTGAACGGTCGAAGCGGCCGCAACCACTTCCGAACCATTCGGTGCAATCACCTGGGCATAAATATGCCGGGGGGTGCGGTACACGCACAGCCGCGGCACTCCAAGCTCCCGAATCTTCGCCCGAGCACGCGTTGCGCGGCGCAGACGAGTTGTTTTTTTCGTATTCATCACCGAAACCCTTACTTCTTCTTCGCCTCTTTACGAACGATACGCTCGTCCGCGTACTTGACGCCCTTGCCCTTGTAAGGCTCAGGCGGACGGAATGCACGGATTTCCGCGGCAACCTGTCCTACCTGCTGCTTGTCTACCCCTTTGACCACGACCTCGGTCTGGGAAGGCGCCTCGACCGTGATGCCTTCCGGCACCTCGTAGGCAATTGGATGGGAGAAGCCGAGGGTCAGATTCAGAACTTTGCCCTGCGCCTGAGCGCGATAGCCTACACCTACCAGCTCAAGCTTCTTCTCGAAGCCGCTGCTGACACCGGTCATCATCGTATTGACCAGTGCTCGCGTAGTGCCTACCAACGCCATCGCGTTGTGGTCGTTCTTCCGCGGCGCAAACCGCATCTGCCCGTCTTCCTGATGGATCTCCACGTCCGGATGCACCTGGTGTTCCATGCTGCCCTTGGAACCCTTCACCGAGACCTGTTGGTCCTCGACGGTAATGTTGACGCCGGACAGGATCGCAATCGGTTTTAAAACTCTAGCCATACCGCACCACCCCTAGGACACTTCGCACAGCACTTCGCCACCGTGCCCTGCCGCTCGCGCGGCACGGTCGGTCATAACGCCGGCGGACGTGGAAACAATTGCAATTCCGAGACCACCCATTACCTTCGGCAGCTCGTCCTTGCCCTTATAGATACGCAGGCCCGGGCGGCTTACGCGCTGGATATGTTCGATGACGGGCTTGCCCTGATAGTAGCGAAGGACAACGCTCAGCACCGGCTTACCATCGATATCCTGCACGGATAACTCGCTGACGTAACCTTCGTCTTTCAGAACGTTCCCAACAGCCTTCTTGAGCTTGGAGGAAGGCATTGAAACTTCCACCTTGCCCGCATGCAGGCCATTGCGAATGCGGGTCAGCATATCCGCGATTGGATCAGTCATGCTCATACGGTTTGCTCCAAATCAGATACGAGATTCGAGATTCGAGATACGAAGTACGTAGCTCTATTCCCGGCTCTCTTATCCTTGTTTTACCAACTGGCCTTACGCAGACCGGGAACATCGCCTCGCATGGTGGCTTCCCGCAGCTTGTTTCGACCCAGGCCGAACTTGCGGTAGTAACCATGCGGCCGACCGGTCAGCGCACAACGGTTGCGTTGCCGGGTCGGGCTCGAGTCCCGCGGCAACTTCTGCATCTTGAGCTCCAGATCCTGACGCTCTTCATACGACAGGTCGGGATCCTTCAGCTTTTTACGAAGTTCATCACGCTTGGCCTGGTATTTCTTTACCAGACGCTCGCGCTTCTTTTCGCGCTGAACCATCGAAACTTTAGCCATACTTTTACCTCAACCCTTCAGCGGGAAATTGAAGGCCTTGAGCAATGCGCGGCCGTACTCATCGTTTTCCGCGGACGTGGTGATGGTGATATCCATACCGCGCAGCGTGTCGATCTTGTCGTAATCGATCTCGGGAAAGATGATCTGCTCGCGAACGCCCATGCTGTAATTGCCACGCCCGTCAAACGACTTGGGGCTGAGGCCGCGGAAGTCACGGATACGCGGTATTGCGATGTTCACCAACCGGTCGAGAAACTCGTACATCCGTTCCCGACGCAGTGTCACCTTGCAACCAATCGGCCAGCCTTCGCGAATCTTGAAACCCGCTACCGATTTGCGGGCCTTCGTCACGATCGGGCGCTGACCCACGATGCCTGTGAGATCCTTGACCGCGTGATCCAGCACCTTCTTGTCAGCAGCTGCCTCGCCAACACCCATGTTCACCGTAATCTTTTCGATACGCGGCACGGACATCGGATTGCTGATGTTCAGCTCTTCCATCAGCTGCTTCTGAACCTTCTCCTGATAAAATTCTTTCAGTCTTGCCATCTCAGCACCCGCCGTTACGCGTCAATCACTTCGTTGTTCGATTTGAAGAAGCGGACTTTGCGGCCGTCGTCAAGAACACGGAAACCGACTCGATCCGCTTTGCCGCTATCGGCATTGAAGATCGCAACGTTGGATACGTGCAGTGGCATCTCTTTCTCAATAATGCCACCCGGCTGCCCGGCCATCGGGTTGCCCTTCTGGTGTTTCTTCACCGTATTGACACCTTCCACCACGACCTTGTCGTTCGCCAGGACCCGGAGCACGGTACCGCGCTTGCCTTTGTCCTTGCCGGCGTTAACGACGACTTCGTCACCTTTCTTAATCTTACGCATGATGCTCTCCCCTCCCTACAGCACTTCTGGAGCCAGGGAGATGATCTTCATAAATCGTTCGGTACGCAGCTCGCGGGTAACCGGCCCGAAAATACGGGTTCCGATCGGCTCGAGTTTGGGATTCAGCAGCACTGCCGCATTCCCATCGAACCGGATTACCGAGCCGTCCGCACGACGCACACCCTTGCGCGTACGTACCACCACCGCGTTGTAAACGTCCCCTTTTTTAACCTTGCCCCGGGGAATCGCCTCTTTAACGCTTACCTTGATGATGTCGCCGACACCTGCATAGCGCCTATGCGAGCCACCCAGTACCTTAATGCACTGCACAACCCGCGCGCCGCTGTTATCGGCCACATCCAGCCTGGTCTGCATTTGAATCATTGCAGTCTCTCCACACCTATTTTAACCGGACGTCCCGGCCACCCCGGTTCAAGGGCGCGAAATATAGCACTAAAAGAGGCAAAGCCCAAGTGCTAAATGACTTGGGCCCCTTGCCACGACGTCCCGGTGGCTTGTTAGTCGGTTCCTACTTGGCGCGCTCGATAACTTCCACCAGCTGCCAATTCTTTCTCTTGGCTATCGGCCGGCATTCGGAGATGGTGACCGTATCTCCTTCATTGCACGCGTTATTCTCATCGTGTGCATGGAGTTTGGTGGAACGCTTGATATATTTGCCGTACAGCGGATGGCGGACCTGGCGCTCGATCAGCACAGTGATGGTCTTGTCCATCTTGTTGCTGACCACCCGGCCCTGCAGGGTACGGACAGTTTTGCCCTGTTCACTCATTTTTCAGCCTTCTTTTCTGTCAGAACCGTTTTTACACGAGCGATATCACGCCCAACGGCCTTCATGCGATGCGGCTGCGATAACTGGCCCGTGCCCTTCTGCATACGCAGATTGAACTGTTCGCGCAACAGACCGAGCAGTTCACCATTAAGCTCGTCAACGCTTTTCTGTTTTAGATCACTCGCTTTCATCACAGCACCGTACGCGTTACGAAGGTGGTTTTGACAGGCAGTTTCGCCGCGGCCAGACGAAATGCCTCACGGGCGATCTCTTCCGACACCCCCTGCATTTCGTAAAGCATGCGACCGGGCTGAATTTGTGCCACCCAGTATTCGACGTTGCCCTTACCCTTACCCTGCCGTACTTCCAGGGGTTTCTGAGTGATGGGCTTATCCGGAAAGATCCGAATCCAGATCTTACCACCACGTTTGATATAGCGGGTCATCGCACGGCGCGCGGCCTCAATCTGGCGCGCGTTGATACGGCCACGGCCGGCGGCCTTGAGACCGTATTCGCCGAAGCTGACCTTGTTGCCGCTCGTCGCCAGGCCGCGGTTGCGCCCCTTGTGCTGCTTGCGGAACTTGGTTCGTTTAGGCTGAAGCATTGTCCGTTACCCCAAAAAAATTATTTCTTCGCCGCGGCCTTTTCGCCTTCGGCCGGCATTTCGCCGCCGATGACCTCGCCCTTGAAGATCCACACCTTCACACCGATGATGCCATAGGTGGTTTTCGCCTCGGCGAAGCCGTAATCGATATCGGCACGCAGGGTGTGCAGCGGCACGCGACCTTCGCGATACCATTCGGAACGCGCAATCTCGGCGCCATTCAAACGGCCGCCCACATTAACCTTTACGCCCTGAGCCCCGAGACGCATGGTATTGGTCACCGCACGCTTCATCGCCCGACGGAACATGATGCGCCGTTCCAGCTGCTGCGCGATACCCTGCGCCACCAGCGTGGCATCCAGTTCCGGCTTGCGGATCTCCTCGATATTGATGTGGACCGGAATCCCCATCATGCCTGCCACATCACGGCGCAGCCGCTCGATGTCCTCGCCCTTCTTACCAATCACGAGGCCCGGACGCCCGCTGTGAATGGTAATCCGCGCGTTGCGGGCCGGCCGTTCGATCTGGATCCGGCTCACCGAGGCCCGTGCCAGCCGCTTCTGCAAATAGGCGCGGACGGTCAGATCAGTGTGCAGGATGTCCTTGAAATTCTTTTTGTCGGCATACCACTTGGAGGTCCAGTCTTTGGTAATACCGAGACGAATTCCTGTCGGATGTACTTTATGTCCCATTACTGCCTCTCTTTACTTGTCCGCGACCATCACGGTGACGTGACTGGTGCGCTTGAGAATGCGGTTAGCGCGGCCCTTGGCGCGAGCGCGCAGACGCTTCAGCACCGGCCCCTGATCGATGTAAATCTGCGAGACCTTGAGCTCATCGATATCCGCACCCTCGTTGTGCTCCGCATTGGCAACGGCCGACTCGAGCACTTTCTTCACGATTCCGGAGGCCTTTTTCGGGCTGAAGGTCAGCAATTCGAGCGCCTTCTCCACGGACATGCCGCGGACCTGATCGGCCACCAGACGGCATTTCTGCGGAGAAATCCGCGCGTATTTCAACCTGGCTGCTGTTTCCATGACGACCCCCTTATCGCTTCGACTTCTTGTCGGCCGCATGGCCTTTGTAGGTACGGGTGGGCGCGAACTCTCCCAGCTTATGCCCGACCATGTTCTCGTTGATCATGATCGGCACATGCTGACGGCCGTTATGCACGGCAATCGTAAGCCCCACCATGTCCGGAAGGACCATGGAACGGCGTGACCAGGTTTTAATCGGCCGTTTATTACCGCTTGCGGCGGCTGCTGACACCTTGTTCGCCAGATGGTTATCGACGAAAGGACCTTTCTTAACTGAGCGCGGCATTATTCTGCCCTCTACTTCTGCTTGCGCCGACGGACGATCATATCGTCAGTCCGCTTGTTCGTACGAGTCTTATACCCCTTGGTGGGCACACCCCACGGAGTTACCGGATGACGGCCCCCGGAGGTTCGGCCTTCACCACCACCGTGCGGGTGATCGACGGGATTCATCGCCGCACCGCGGACAGTGGGACGCTCGCCCCTCCAGCGTTTTGCGCCGGCCTTGCCGAGTTTCCGCAGGCTGTGTTCCGAGTTGGAAACCTCGCCTACCGTTGCACGACAATCGGACTGCACCTTGCGCATTTCGCCGGAGCGCAGCCGCAGCGTGGCCAGCTTACCGTCGCGAGCCACCAACTGCGCCGAAGTCCCGGCACTACGGGCCAGCTGAGCACCCTTACCCGGCTTCATCTCGATGCAATGCACCGTGGTACCGAGTGGTATCTCCCGCAGCCTGAGGCAGTTGCCCGGCTTGATCGGTGAACCACTGCCGGATACGACCGGATCACCGGCATACAGACCTTTCGGCGCGATAACGTAGCGTCGTTCGCCATCGGCGTACTTCAACAGCGCGATGTGGGCCGTGCGATTCGGGTCATACTCAACCCGCTCTACCACGGCCGGCACACTGTCCTTATTCCGTTTGAAATCGATAACGCGGTACTTCTGCTTGTGGCCGCCCCCACGGTGCCGCGTTGTGATGCGACCGGCGTTGTTCCGACCACCGGTTTTACTTTTCTTCTCCACGAGCGGTGCATAGGGCTCGCCCTTGTGCAGATGGTCGTGAACCACCTTCACCGTAAAGCGCCGCCCTGGAGACGTCGGTTTCAGCTTGACTACAGGCATCTTCGAGCTTCCTTTTATTCAGCACCACCCATGAAGTCGATCTCTTGACCGGACTCCAAGGTGACATAAGCTTTCTTCCAGCCGCTACGGCGACCTTGACGCGCACCGAACCGCTTCTGTTTGCCCTTCATATTGGACACGCGAACCTGCTCGACCTGGACATTGAACAGTGATTCGACAGCGCCTTTGATCTCGGGCTTAGTGGCGTCGGTGACCACTTTGAACACGTACTGGTTGTCGGTTTCGGCAACCACAGTGCTCTTTTCCGAAACGACCGGCGCGAGCAGCACATTCATCAGACGTTCCTGGTTCATGCCAGCATCTCCTCCAGCTTTTTGACGGCCGGGACGGTTATCAACACCTTTTCGAAACCGACCAGGCTGACCGGATCGACTCGGCCGGCGGTGGCCACGTCAACGCTTTTGAGGTTGCGGGCCGAGAGGAACAAGTTATCGTCCATCTCGTCGGAGACGATAAGGACGTTGCCCAACCCAAGGTTTTTGAGCTTTTCGTTCAACTCCCTGGTCTTCGGGGCTTCCACCACAAACTTGTCCACCACCACCAGCCGTTCCTGCCGCACCAGCTCGGAGAGAATGGACCGCAGCGCTCCCCGGTACATCTTTTTATTCACCTTCTGGGAGTAATCCCGCGGCTGGGCCGCGAAGGCTCTGCCGCCGCCAACCCAGATAGGACTGCGAATCGTGCCGGCGCGTGCGCGCCCGGTGCCCTTCTGGCGCCAGGGCTTGCTGCCCCCGCCACTAACTGCGGCACGGTTCTTCTGGGCCTTGGTCCCGGCACGACCACCTGCCATATAGGCGGTGACGACCTGATGGACCAAGGCTTCGTTAAAGTCACGCCCGAAATTGGCGTCAGACAATTCGACTGTGTTCTTGGAAGCACGGCCAGTTGCCGTTGTGAGATTCATTTCCATGGTATCGCTCCTCAGGCCTTGCTCTTGACCGCGGGGGTCACGACCACATCGCCGCCTTTGGCACCCGGTACTGCGCCTTTGATAAGCAGCAGATTCCGTTCGGCGTCAACGCGAACGACCTCGAGGTTCTGAACGGTACGTTTGGCGTTACCCATATGACCGGCCATGCGCTTGCCTTTGAATACGCGACCGGGGGTCTGGCCCTGACCGATCGAGCCCGGGGCCCGATGCGAGAGCGAATTACCGTGGGTGGCATCCTGCGTGCGGTAGTGATGCCGCTTCACGACGCCTGCAAAACCCTTACCGATGGTACGACCGGAGACATCGACAGTCTGCCCGGCCTCAAAGATATCGACCTTGATCTCCGAACCCGTTTCAAGGCCTTCGCCTTCGCCCTCGTTCAGGCGAAACTCGGCCAGCTTCGTACCGGCGGCGACGCCGGATTTCGCAAAATGCCCGGCCCGCGGTTTGGTAACCCGATTCGGTTTTGGGGTACCCGCCGCCACCTGAATGGCCGAATAACCATCCGTATCCAAACACTTCAGTTGGCTGACCCGGTTCGGTTCGACTTCAATAACGGTAACGGGAATGGAGACGCCGTCATCCGTAAAGATGCGAGTCATACCGCATTTCCGGCCTACTACTCCGATTGCCATTGTTCTTGCCCTCTACACCGCACCGACTACGATTGGCCGGTACTGTATCGATTCACCGCTTCCCGAAGGCGCGGCTCTGTTAACTACGCAACCCGCTTACTGCAGTTTAATCTGAACGTCTACGCCGGCGGCCAGATCGAGTTTCATCAACGCGTCGACCGTCTTGTCGGTCGGGTCGACAATATCCATCAGGCGCTTGTGCGTACGCAGCTCATACTGATCCCGCGCATCTTTGTTGACGTGCGGTGATGTAAGCACGGTAAAACGCTCTTTCTTGGTCGGCAGCGGGATCGGCCCCTTGACCTGGGCTCCGGTCCGCTTCGCTGTTTCGACGATCTCCCGCGCAGACTGATCGATCAGGCGATGATCGAACGCCTTCAAACGGATGCGGATCTTTTGACTGGTAGTCGCCATATAACTTTCCGATTGCCTCTATGAAACCGGTGGACGCCGACCGGCGCCCCCCCGCTTTATTTTCTTACTCGAGGATCTTCGCGACAACGCCGGCACCTACGGTGCGGCCGCCTTCACGAACTGCGAAACGCAGCCCCTCTTCCATCGCGATCGGCGCAATCAGCGATACCGTCATCAGAACGTTATCGCCCGGCATCACCATCTCGACACCTTCGGGCAGATCGCATGCGCCGGTCACGTCCGTGGTCCGGAAGTAGAACTGCGGACGGTAACCGTTGAAGAACGGCGTGTGACGACCACCCTCTTCTTTCGACAGAACGTACACTTCGCATTCGAACTTGGTGTGCGGCGTGATGGAACCCGGCTTGGCCAGAACCTGACCACGCTCCACTTCATCACGCTTGGTGCCGCGCAACAGCACACCGACGTTGTCGCCAGCCTGGCCCTGATCGAGCAGCTTGCGGAACATCTCGACGCCGGTGACCGTCGTCGAGGTCGTGTCTTTGATGCCGACGATTTCGATCGTGTCACCCACCTTGACGATGCCGCGCTCGATACGACCGGTCACCACGGTGCCGCGACCGGAGATCGAGAACACGTCCTCGATGGGCATGATGAAGGCACCGTCGATGGCACGCTCCGGCTCCGGAATGTAGTCATCCATTGCCGCGACCAACTTCTCGATGGAAGGTGCACCGATTTCGGAGGTATCTCCTTCCAGCGCCTTCAGCGCCGAACCGGTAATGACCGGGGTGTCGTCGCCCGGGAAGTCGTAGCTGTCGAGCAGCTCGCGCACTTCCATCTCGACCAGCTCCAGCAACTCGGCATCATCCACCATGTCGGCCTTGTTCAGGTACACGACAATGTACGGGACGCCGACCTGACGGGACAGCAGGATGTGCTCACGCGTCTGCGGCATGGGGCCGTCGGCAGCGGAGACCACCAGAATGGCGCCGTCCATCTGCGCCGCACCCGTGATCATGTTCTTCACGTAATCGGCATGGCCGGGACAGTCCACGTGGGCGTAGTGCCGGGCTTCCGACTCGTACTCAACGTGGGCGGTGGCGATCGTGATGCCGCGCGCCTTCTCTTCCGGTGCGGAGTCGATCTGGTCGAAAGCCTGGGCTTCGCCGCCGTACTTCTCGCCCATCACCTTGGTGATGGCCGCCGTCAGCGTAGTTTTGCCATGGTCGACGTGACCAATGGTGCCTACGTTAACGTGCGGCTTCTTACGCTCAAATTTTGCTTTGGACACGGTAGTTACCCCTCGTATTCTTGTTCAGTTATCTGCAAAGTCACGAAGCCTTCTTGATCACCGCTTCGGCAATGGACGCCGGTGCTTCAGCGTAGTCGGCAAACTCCATGGAGTAAGCCGCACGACCCTGAGTGGCTGACCGAAGGTCTGTGGCATAGCCGAACATTTCGGCTAGCGGCACCTCGGCGCGGATGATCTTGCCGGTAACGGTTTCATCCATGCCTTTAACGATACCGCGGCGGCGGTTCAGGTCGCCCATGACATCGCCCATGTACTCTTCGGGGGTGACCACTTCCACATTCATCATCGGTTCGAGCAGGTAAGCCTGGGCCTTTTTGGCAGCAGCCTTCAGCGCCATCGAACCGGCAATCTTGAACGCAGTCTCGTTCGAGTCGACATCATGGTAAGAACCGTCATACAGCGCGACCTTGAGGTCGACCAGCGGATAACCGGCGAGAACGCCGTTCTCCATCTGCTCCCGAACGCCTTTATCAACGGCCGGAATGTATTCCCGCGGTACCGCGCCGCCGACGATCTCGTTGGAGAACTCGTAACCCGCGCCGCGTTCCTGGGGCTGAATCCGCAGCCATACGTGACCGTACTGACCGCGACCGCCGGACTGGCGCACAAATTTGCCTTCCACTTCAACCTGGTTGCGCAGGGCTTCACGATAGGCGACCTGCGGCGCACCCACGTTGGCCTCGACCTTGAACTCCCGCTTCATACGATCGACGATAATGTCGAGATGCAGCTCGCCCATGCCGGAGATAATGGTCTGCCCGGACTCTTCGTCGGTACGAACCCGGAAAGAGGGGTCTTCCTGGGCCAGCTTGCCCAGAGCAACGCCCATCTTCTCCTGGTCGACCTTGGTCTTCGGCTCGATGGCCACCGCGATCACCGGCTCCGGGAATTCCATGCGTTCCAGCACGATCACTTTGTCTTTGTCGCACAACGTGTCGCCAGTGGTGACATCCTTCAGCCCCACCGCTGCCGCGATATCACCAGCGCGGACTTCCTTGATCTCTTCACGCGTATTGGAGTGCATCTGCAGCAAGCGCCCAATCCGCTCTTTCTTGCCACGCACCGAGTTGATCACCGTGTCCCCGGAATTCAGAACACCGGAGTACACACGGAAGAACGTCAGTGTGCCGACAAATGGATCGGTCGCAATCTTGAACGCCAATGCCGCAAACGGCTCGTCGTCCGAGGCATGGCGCTCGGCAACGGTGCCAGTGGCGTCGTCGAGTTCGCCCTGAATCGAAGGAACGTCGACCGGAGACGGCATAAACTCGATAATCGCGTCCAGCATCGCCTGCACGCCCTTGTTCTTGAAGGCCGTTCCACAGAAGACCGGGACAATCTCATTGGCCAGCGTACGCTTGCGCAGGCCCTTTTTGATTTCGTCGTTGGAGAGCTCTCCGCCCTCCAGGTACTTCTCCATCAACTCTTCGTCGGCTTCGGCAGCGGCCTCGACCATCTGCTCGCGCAGCTCTTCGGCTTTATCGGTGAGCTCGGCCGGGATATCGGTCTCTTCATAGGTGGCACCCATGTCGGACTCGTTCCAGTAAATGGCCTTCATCCGAATCAGGTCGACGATACCCTTGAACTCGTCCTCGGCACCGATGTTGAGCTGCAGCGGAACAGCGTTGGCACCCAGACGGGTCTTCAGCTGCTCGACGACACGCAGGAAGTCGGCACCGGCGCGGTCCATTTTATTGACGAACGCCATGCGCGGCACTTCATATTTGTTGGCCTGACGCCAGACTGTCTCCGACTGTGGCTCAACTCCGCCAACCGCGCAGAACACAGCGCAGGCACCGTCCAGCACACGCAGCGAACGCTCGACTTCGATGGTGAAATCGACGTGTCCCGGGGTATCAATAATATTGACACGATGCTCCGGGTACTGTTGGTCCATACCGCTCCAGAAGCAGGTGGTTGCAGCGGAAGTAATGGTGATCCCGCGCTCCTGTTCCTGCTCCATCCAATCCATGACCGCCGCACCGTCATGCACCTCACCAATCTTGTGGGAGATACCGGTGTAAAAAAGAATACGCTCGGTCGTGGTGGTTTTACCGGCATCGATGTGCGCCATGATGCCGACATTGCGGTAGCGCTCGATGGGTGTCTTGCGTGCCATAATAAAGAGAACCTTTGAACGTTTTTACCAGCGGTAGTGGGCGAAAGCCTTGTTGGCTTCGGCCATGCGATGCGTGTCTTCACGCTTCTTCACGGCCGTACCCCGCTGTTCGGCGGCTTCAAGAATTTCGTTTGCCAGGCGGATGTCCATGGACTTCTCGCCACGTTTGCGGGCCGAGCTCACCAGCCAGCGCATGGCCAGCGCGACGCCACGATCGCCCCGCACTTCGATTGGCACCTGATAGGTTGCACCACCGACACGACGGGACTTCACCTCGACCATCGGGCGAATATTGGCTAACGCTTTCTCGAAGATCTCGACCGGCTCGCCACTTTTGTTCTTCGCCGCCACCTGATCCAGGGCGCCATACACGATGCGTTCAGCAACGGACTTCTTGCCGCTGAGCATCACGATGTTCATGAATTTCGAGAGCGTGACATTACCGAACTTCGGGTCCGGGAGGATTTCACGCTTCGCTGCAACTCGTCTTCTGGCCATCGCTTTGTAACCTTATTAGTTCCTGATGCGTCCCGATACGTATCGATTAGGACTTCGGCCGCTTGGCGCCGTATTTCGAACGGCCCTGGCGGCGGTCATTGACGCCGGCGGTATCCAGCGAGCCGCGTACGGTGTGATAACGAACACCCGGAAGGTCCTTAACACGTCCGCCGCGAATCAGCACCACCGAGTGCTCCTGCAGGTTGTGCCCCTCACCGCCAATGTACGAGCTTACCTCGAAACCATTGGTCAACCGGACACGGGCCACCTTACGCAGTGCCGAGTTCGGCTTTTTCGGCGTAGTGGTATAAACCCGAGTGCAAACGCCGCGTTTCTGAGGACACGCTTCCAGCGCAGGCACATTGCTCTTGGCCTGCTTTCGCTTCCGCGGCTTACGGACCAGCTGGTTGATCGTTGCCATATTCCTAAATGCTCCACCACAAATATAAACGACAGGCCGGTTGGCCCGGCCTGTCAGAAAAGAAGCGGAATTCTATGAGGGCAGGCCTGGCATGTCAAGCCCAGCCTGCCCTTTACCCATAAGTTGCTTCACAGAGCCCGCGGATGGGCAGGACGAACCTGCCCACCTCCGGAGAACTACTCCTGCTCGGGCTGTTCCCCGACCGCCTCGAAGGCTTCCGGGGCAATCTCTTCCTTAAACACCTCTCGTTTCCGGCGCCGTTCCGTATGGTAGGCAAGACCGGTGCCAGCCGGGATAAGCCGACCGACGATAACGTTCTCCTTGAGACCGCGCAGGTCGTCCCGCTTGCCCGTAACCGCCGCGTCGGTCAAGACACGGGTGGTCTCCTGGAAAGAGGCCGCCGAGATGAAGGACTCGGTCGCCAGCGAGGCCTTGGTGATGCCGAGCAGCAGCCTTTCGTAGGTGCAGGGCATCTTGTCCTCACGTTCCAGCTTTTCGTTCTCTTCCAGAACGCGGGCATATTCCGCCTGTTCGCCGTGCAGGAAGCGACTGTCGCCGCCCGCCTTGATCTCGACCTTGCGCAGCATCTGGCGAATGATCACCTCGATGTGCTTGTCGTTGATCTTTACACCCTGCAGACGATAGACGTCCTGCACCTCATTGACGATGTACTTGGAGAGCTCCTCGACCCCCAGCAGGCGAAGGATATCGTGGGGGTTCGGCTCGCCTTCGACGATCACCTCGCCCCTCTCCACATGCTCACCCTCGAACACCGTCACATGGCGCCACTTGGGAATGAGTTCCTCATGGGAATCACCCTCTGGCGGCGTCAATACCAGGCGCTGTTTGCCTTTGGTCTCCTTGCCGAAGCTGACCGTGCCGGAAATCTCCGCCAGGATGGACGACTCTTTCGGCTTGCGGGCCTCGAACAGGTCGGCCACCCGGGGCAGACCGCCGGTGATATCACGGGTCTTGGAGGACTCCTGCGGAATACGCGCCAGGACGTCACCAACGCTCACCTGACCCCCATCTTCGATGTTGACCACCGCGCCGGCCGGCAGGAAGTAATTGGCCGGGATATCGGTGCCGGGGAAGTTCAGGTCGTTGCCACTGTCATCCACCAGTTTGATCATCGGACGGCGGTCCTTGCCGGAACTGCTACGCGACTTCGGATCCATCACCACCAAGGAGGAGAGCCCGGTGACTTCGTCTGTCTGACGGTGGACCGTCACGCCCTCTTCGAAATCGACCAGTTTCACGAAACCGGCAATCTCGGTGATGACCGGATGGGTGTGCGGATCCCAGTTCGCCAGGACGTCACCCGATTTGACGGCGGCTCCATCATAAACGTTGAGCTTGGCACCATAGGGCACCTTATAGCGTTCACGTTCGCGGCCCGTCTCGTCGATTACCGTGATCTCGCCGGAGCGGGATACGGCAACCCGGTGGCCTTCCGCATGCTCCACCATCTTGATGTTGTGGAGTCGAACGGTGCCGTTGCTTTTGATCTGGATATTGTTGACCGAGGCGGCACGGGAGGCGGCACCACCGATATGGAACGTCCGCATCGTGAGCTGGGTACCCGGCTCGCCGATCGACTGAGCGGCGATGACGCCAACCGATTCACCCACGTTCACCTTGTGACCGCGGGCCAGATCCCGACCATAGCAGGTGGCACAGGCGCCATAGCGCGTCTCACAAGTGATCGGAGAACGCACTTTCAAATGGTCGATGGACATCGACTCCAGCTGTTCCACCAGGGCCTCGTCAAGCAGGGTTCCCGAGGGGATGGCCACCTGATCCCGGGAACCGGGTTCCATCACATCCTCGGCGGTCATACGACCCAGCACCCGCTCGCTCAGCGGTTCGACGACGTCGCCACCCTCGATGAGGGAGTGCATAACCACGCCATTGGAGGTCCCGCAATCATCCTGGGTAACCACCAGGTCCTGTGAAACATCCACCAGACGGCGCGTCAGGTAACCGGAGTTGGCGGTCTTCAGCGCCGTATCCGCCAGACCTTTACGAGCGCCGTGAGTGGAGATGAAGTACTGAAGTACCGATAGCCCTTCGCGGAAGTTCGCGGTAATTGGCGTCTCGATGATCGAACCGTCCGGCTTGGCCATCAGGCCGCGCATACCCGCCAGTTGACGAATCTGGGCCGCGGAGCCACGTGCGCCGGAATCGGCCATCATGAAGATGGAGTTGAACGAGTCCTGCTTGACGGTATTGCCGTCTCTGTCGACGACCTCATCCTTGCCCAGTTTGTCCATCATCGCCTTGGCGATCTGATCATTGGTGTGCGACCAGATATCGACCACTTTGTTATAGCGCTCGCCGTTGGTCACCAGGCCGGAGATGTACTGGTTCTCGATCTCCTTCACCTCGCTCTCCGCACGGACCAGGATATCGGCCTTCTCGTCCGGAATGACCATATCATTGGAGCCGAAGGATACGCCCGCAACCGTCGCCATCCGGAAGCCGGTATACATCAACCGATCGGCGAACACGACCGTGTCCTTGAGCCCGAGCTGGCGATAGCAGACGTTGATGAGCCCGGAAATGGCTTTTTTGGCCATCGGCTTGTCGACGTGTTCAAACACCATGCCGTCAGGAACGATATCAAACAGCAGAGCGCGGCCCGTCGTGGTCTCCTTGATCGATACCTTCTCCTCGAATCCGCCCTCTTCTTTCAGCAGCTGCTCCCGGATGCGCACCCGGATACGGGCATGCAACGAAACCGCTCCGCTGTCGTAGGCGCGGCGCAACTCCTTGAGGTCGGCGAAGGCCATGCCCTCGCCCTTGGCATTGATGGATTCCCGGGTCATGTAATAGAGACCCAGTACCACGTCCTGCGACGGCACGATGATCGGTTCGCCGCTGGCCGGCGAAAGGATGTTGTTGGTAGACATCATCAGTGCGCGCGTCTCGAGCTGCGCTTCCAGCGACAGCGGGACGTGAACGGCCATCTGATCGCCATCGAAATCGGCATTGAAGGCGGCACAGACCAGCGGGTGCAGCTGGATGGCCTTGCCTTCGATCAGTACCGGTTCGAAACCCTGAATACCCAGGCGATGCAGGGTCGGGGCGCGGTTCAGTAGTACCGGATGTTCGCGGATCACCTCTTCGAGGATGTCCCAGACTTCCGCGCCTTCCCGCTCAACCAGCTTTTTGGCGGCCTTGATGGTAGTCGCCAGACCGCGATGCTCCAGCTTCGAGAAGATGAAGGGCTTGAACAGCTCCAGTGCCATCTTCTTGGGCAGGCCACACTGATGCAGCTTGAGCGTCGGGCCGACCACGATGACCGAACGGCCGGAGTAGTCAACACGCTTGCCGAGCAGGTTCTGACGGAAGCGCCCCTGCTTGCCCTTGATCATATCGGCCATGGACTTCAATGGGCGCCGGTTGGAACCGGTGATGGCGCGGCCACGACGGCCGTTATCCATCAGGGCATCGACCGACTCCTGCAGCATGCGTTTCTCATTGCGGACGATGATATCGGGCGCATTCAGATCCAGCAGACGCTTGAGGCGGTTATTGCGGTTGATCACACGACGGTAGAGATCGTTGAGGTCGGAGGTGGCGAATCGGCCCCCTTCCAACGGCACCAACGGCCGCAGCTCGGGCGGCAGCACGGGCAGCACCGTCAGGACCATCCACTCCGGTTTATTCCCGGAATCGATGAATGCCTCGATCAGCTTCAGTCGCTTGGTGAACTTCTTGAGTTTGGTCTCGGAATTGGTCTGCGGAATCTCTTCGCGCAACCGGTTGACCTCGGCCTCCAAGTCCATGGACTTGAGCATTTCCAGGACCGCTTCGGCGCCCATGCGGGCGTCGAATTCGTCACCATATTCCTCGATGGCGTCGAGGTAGGTTTCATCGGAAAGCAGTTGCCCCCGCTCGAGCTGGGTCATGCCCGGGTCCACCACCACGAAGGCCTCGAAATAGAGGACCCGCTCAATGTCCCGCAGCGTCATGTCAAGCAGCAGCCCCATGCGCGAGGGCAGGGACTTCAGGAACCAGATGTGCGCGGTCGGGCTGGCCAGCTCGATATGACCCATGCGCTCGCGACGCACCTTGGCCAACGTCACCTCGACGCCGCACTTCTCGCAGATGACCCCGCGATGCTTGAGCCGCTTGTACTTGCCGCACAGGCACTCGTAGTCTTTTACCGGTCCGAAAATCTTTGCGCAGAACAGGCCATCCCGCTCCGGCTTGAAGGTCCGGTAATTAATGGTCTCGGGCTTTTTGACTTCGCCGAAGGACCAGGAGCGGATCTTGTCGGGCGACGCCAAGCCGATACGGATGGCGTCGAAATCCTCGATGGGACCCTGCTGCTTGAGAAGCTTGAGTAGATCTTTCACCGTGTTCGTCTCCTCGGTTGTAGGAGCGCCGTCTCGGCGCGACCCCGTGATTCCAATGGCGGGGGCGAATCGCCCCGCCCGTCTTCGCGGCGGGGACGCCGCTCCTACTCGTGCTCCAGCTCGATGTCGATACCCAGCGCGCGGATCTCTTTGAGCAGCACGTTGAACGACTCCGGCATACCGGCCTCCATGCGATGGTCGCCGTCGACAATGTTCTTGTACATCTTGGTCCGACCATTCACGTCGTCCGACTTGACGGTCAGCATCTCCTGCAGGGTGTAGGCGGCGCCGTACGCTTCCAGCGCCCAGACCTCCATCTCCCCGAAGCGCTGGCCACCAAACTGGGCCTTACCACCCAACGGCTGCTGTGTCACCAGACTGTACGGTCCGGTGGAACGGGCGTGCATCTTGTCGTCAATCAGGTGGTTGAGCTTGAGCATGTACATGTAGCCCACCGTCACCTGGCGGTCGAACGAGTCGCCGGTACGGCCGTCATAAAGTGTGGTCTGGCCGCTTTCGGGAAGATCGGCGAGGCGAAGCATCTGTTTAATCTCGTCCTCGTTGACCCCGTCAAAGACCGGCGTGGCCATAGGGACGCCGCCGCGCAGATGCTTGGCGAGTTCCAGGATCTCGTCATCACTGAGGGAGTCCAGGTCCTCTTTCTTGCCCGACTGGTTATAAATCTCGTGCAGGAACTTGCGCACTTCGTCGATTTTGGCCTTCGCCTGCACCATTTTGTTGAGCTTGCGGCCCAGCCCTTTGGCCGCCCAGCCCAAATGGGTTTCCAATACCTGCCCGACATTCATTCGGGACGGCACACCGAGCGGATTAAGTGCGATATCCACCGGGGTACCATCATCCATGTAGGGCATGTCCTCGACCGGGACGATCATGGAGATAACACCCTTGTTTCCGTGGCGGCCGGCCATCTTGTCACCCGGCTGAATGCGGCGTTTCACGGCCAGGTAGACCTTGACCGTTTTCAACACACCGGGGGCCAGATCGTCGCCCTGAGTCAGCTTTCTGCGTTTCTCCTCGTAGAGATCATCGAAATGTGCCTTCATCTGTTTGAGGCTTTCGCCGACCGCTTCGAGCTGACTGTTGACGTCGTCATCTTTCAGACGGATTTCGAACCATTTGTCACGCGCCAGACCCTGCAGGTAGACCTTGCTGATCTTGTCGCCCGACTTGAGATTGTCCGGACCGCCGGCCGCTTCCTGGCCCACCAGCATCTTTTCGACACGGGCGAACGCATCGTCTGCCATGATGCGCTGCTGATCCCGCAGGTCCTTCCGGACCTGGTCCAGCTCCGACTCCTCGATCGCCTTGGCGCGCGAATCCTTCTCCAGTCCGTCACGGGTAAAGACCTGTACGCCGATAACCGTACCGTTCATGCCCGACGGTACCCGCTGAGAAGTATCCTTTACGTCCGAGGCCTTCTCACCAAAGATGGCACGCAGCAGCTTCTCTTCCGGCGTGAGCTGGGTTTCACCCTTCGGTGTCACCTTACCCACCAGGATGTCACCCGACTGGACCTCGGCGCCGATATGAACAATCCCCGCCTCGTCGAGCTTGGCGAGGGCCGCCTCGCCTACGTTGGGGATATCGGCCGAAACCTCTTCGGGCCCCAGCTTGGTGTCGCGGGCCACACAGGTAATCTCCTGGATATGGATCGTGGTGTAGCGATCCTCCTCGACAACACGCTCGGAGATAAGAATGGAATCCTCGAAGTTGTAACCGTTCCAGGGCATGAACGCGACCAGCATGTTCTGACCCAGTGCCAGTTCACCCATGTCTGTCGCCGAGCCGTCGGCGAGCACGTCTCCCCGGGCAATCACGTTGCCGGGGCCAACCAGCGGACGCTGATTGATGCAGGTATTCTGGTTCGAACGGGTGTACTTGATGAGGTTGTAGATATCGACGCCGGATTCACCCGCTTCGGTCTCGTCATCATTCACCCGCACCACGATTCGACCGGAATCCACCGAATCCACCGTACCCCCACGCCGGGCGGTAACCGTAACGCCGGAGTCGATCGCCACTGTGCGTTCGATGCCGGTGCCGACCAGCGGTTTGTCGGGACGCAGGGTAGGAACGGCCTGGCGCTGCATGTTGGAACCCATGAGCGCGCGGTTGGCATCGTCGTGTTCCAGGAAAGGCACCAGCGAGGCCGCTACCGAAACGATCTGTTTGGGCGATACGTCGATGAACTGGATGTTCTCCTTCGGCGATAACGTGAACTCATTCATGTGCCGGGAAGAGACCAGGTCGTCCAGAAGATTGCTGTCGGCATCGGTGCGGGCGTTGGCCTGCGCAATGACGTATTCGCCCTCGTCGATGGCCGACAGGTAGACGATCTCGTCGGTCACCTTGCCATCGACCACCTTCCGGTAAGGCGTCTCCAGGAACCCGTAGGGATTGGCCCGCGCGTACACCGCCAGCGAGTTGATGAGACCGATATTCGGTCCCTCCGGAGTCTCGATCGGGCAGACGCGGCCATAGTGCGTCGGGTGCACATCACGCACCTCGAACCCGGCCCGCTCACGCGTCAGGCCGCCTGGCCCCAGTGCGGAGATCCGCCGCTTGTGGGTGACCTCCGACAAGGGATTGTTCTGGTCCATGAACTGGGACAGCTGCGACGAGCCGAAGAACTCCTTGACGGCCGCGGAGACCGGCTTGGCGTTGATCAATTCCTGCGGCATCAGGTTTTCCGACTCGGCGAGCGACAGGCGCTCCTTGACGGCGCGTTCCACACGCACAAGACCGATACGGAACTGGTTTTCCGCCATCTCGCCCACCGAGCGGACGCGGCGATTGCCGAGATGGTCGATATCGTCCACCTGACCGTTGCCGTTGCGAATATCGACCAGCGTCTTCAGAACCTCGAGGATGTCCGACTGTTCGCCGAACTGCTTGACCCGCTCATGGGCCACTGTGTCCTTCTTGTCACGTCCACTGAAATACTTGCTGTCATAGAGCACGCCCGGTCCTTCGACCTCCTTGCGACCCACGCGGCGATTGAACTTCATGCGGCCGACATGGGAGAGGTCGTAACGGTCCCCGGTAAAGAACAGGTTGTGGAACAGATTCTCCGCCGCATCCTTGGTCGGCGGCTCACCCGGACGCATCATGCGATAGATCTCGACCAATGCTTCCAGAGCAGTGGTGGTCGGATCGATACGCAGGGTCTCCGCGATATACGGACCCCGGTCCAGGTCGTTAGTGAATATCGTGTCGAATTTCTTGACACCGGCATCGATGAGTTTATCGACCAGCTCCGGAGTAAGCTCGTCATTGGCCTGAGCCAGTAACTCACCGCTCTCCTTGTCGACGATATCCTGCGCCAGGGTTTTGCCATGAACGTAATCGACCGACACATCGAGACTCGCGAGACCGGCTTTCTGCATCTCACGGATATGGCGCGCCGTAATCCGGCGATCCCGCTCGACGAGCACTTTGCCGTCAATCTTGATATCCACGGTTGCCGTTTCGCCGCGCAGTCGCTCCGGGACGAGCTTAATCTTCACACCATTCTTGGTGAAGGTGTAGGTATCACGTTCAAAGAAAACATCCAGGATCTCCTCGGCGCTGTAACCGAGACCGCGCAGCAGGATCGTGGCGGGCAATTTCCGACGACGATCGATACGCACATAGACCAGATCCTTGGGATCGAATTCGAAATCCAGCCAGGAACCCCGGTACGGGATAACCCGGGCGGAGAACAGCAGCTTTCCGGACGAGTGAGTCTTGCCCTTGTCATGCTCGAAGAATACACCCGGTGAGCGATGCAGCTGAGAGACAATGACCCGCTCGGTACCATTGATCACAAAGGTACCGTTTTCGGTCATCAGGGGCAGCTCGCCCATGTAGACTTCCTGCTCCCGGATATCCTTGACGGATTTGGTGGAGGAATCCTTATCGTAAAGGACCAAACGCAGTTTGACACGCAGCGGAGCGGCGTATGTGAGCCCGCGCATCTGGCACTCCTTGACGTCAAACGCCGGGGTGCCGAGCCGGTAGCTCACATATTCCAGTGCGGCATTCCCCGAATAACTGACGATTGGGAATACCGATTTGAAGGCTGCGTGAAGACCCTGCTCATTACGCTCGCCACTGGCTACGTCCGCTTGCAGGAAGTTGCGATACGAGTCCAGCTGGATCGAGAGCATGTAGGGGACTTCAAGGACGCTGCGGCGCTTGCTGAAATCCTTGCGGATACGTTTCTTCTCAGTGAACGAGTAAGCCATCAGAGTTCCTCAGCTTGTTCAAGACTATCCCACAACTTCTGCCGGCGGCCATCCAGAAATTGGCACTCTTCCAGCGGAAAAAGGCCGGTGGCGCACGGTCCACCAGCCATAAATTCAGGTACCCGCCATCCGTGGCGGTTCCGCCTGGCCGAATCCGGGCCGGCGGTCAGGCTCTGCCTGACATATTGAGGCATCAAGCGACTACTTAAGTTCAACCGAAGCGCCGGCTTCCTCGAGCTGCTTCTTGATATCTTCGGCTTCGCCTTTTTCGGCACCTTCTTTAACCGTCGCCGGAACACCTTCAACCATTTCCTTGGCCTCTTTGAGACCCAGGCCGGTGATGGCGCGAACGGCTTTAATGACGGAAACCTTGTTTTCGCCAAAGCTGCTCATGACCACATCGAACGCAATCTGCTCTTCAGCGGCAGCTTCTCCACCAGCGGCAGCCGGTGCAGCCGCGACGGCCGCGGCGGCGGAAACACCGAACTTCTCTTCCATCGCCTCGATCAGTTCCACGACCTCCATCACGGTCATGTTGGAGATGGTTTCCAGGATATCCTCTTTAGAAACGGCCATGCTATTTGCTCCTAATAAAAACGTTTGACACCAAAATCACCCAAAATGCGTCTTGCGAACCCTACGCTGCCTGTTTTTCGTCGCGGATCGCCGCGACTGTACGAACCAGCTTTCCAGGCACCTCGTTGAGGGTACGGACGAACTTCTCGCTCGGGGCCTTCATCACCGACATGAGCATGCTGATCGCCTGCTCCTTGTTCGGCAGTGTCGCGAGCCGATCGAGTTCCGCTGCAGAGTAAAGTTGACCGCCTACGGCGACCAGCTTTGTCAGCAGCTTCTCGTTCTCCTTCGCAAACTCCTTGATAACCCTTGCCGCGGCACCGGGGTCCTCCATAGAGAACGCCAGCAACAGCGGTCCGACCAGTCCGTCTTTCAGACACTCGAATTCGGTGCCGTCGACGGCCCGACGGGCCAGGTTATTTTTGACCACCCGCAGATAGACGTTTTCGTCACGTGCCTTGGCACGCAGTTCGGTCATCTGCCCGGCGGACAAGCCGGAGTACTCCGCACCGATCGCGGAGTGCGCATTCGCAGCAATTTCGGCGACTTCTGCAACGATGGACTTCTTCTGTTCCAAATTGAGAGCCACGCGAAATCACCTCATCTGCTGAGCACGGTCACCGCTTGGTGCGGCTTCCGTGCTTGCTTGCTTAGCGGAACCATTTGGTTCCGCCCCTAACGGTGGCCCTCGGGATACCCAAGGGAAGCACCGTCTGCGCAGGCACCTTACGGATTAAGCGCCTTTCGGCACGCCTGCGGTCTTCGACGACCGCCAGTCCCTTTCGAGGACCGACGGGCTCATTGCCGACAACAATAGTCGTCGGCCGAAGTCGTTACAGCGCCAACGTCGCCAGATCCACACTAACCCCCGGCCCCATGGTGGTGGAGAGGGTCACCTTTTTCATATAAATGCCCTTGGCGGCCGAAGGCTTCGCTTTCTGCAGATCGCCCAGGAGCGCCTGCAGATTTTGTTTCAGCGCATCGTCATCGAAGTCGATTTTTCCGATCGAGCAATGAATGATGCCGCCCTTGTCGGTGCGGTAGCGCACCTGACCGGCCTTGGCATTTTTAACGGCCGTCGCCACATCCGGCGTTACCGTGCCAACCTTCGGGTTCGGCATCAGGCCCCGGGGACCCAAGATCTGTCCCAGTTGTCCAACCACCCGCATGGCATCCGGCGAGGCAACAACCACGTCGAATTCCATCTTGCCGGCCTTAACCTCGTCGGCGAGGTCTTCCATGCCGACGATATCGGCCCCGGCTTCTTTGGCGGCATCAGCATTGGCGCCCTGGGTGAAGACTGCCACCCGTACTGTTTTGCCCGTGCCGTTGGGCAGAACCGTCGACCCACGAACGACCTGGTCCGACTTACGCGGATCAACACCCAGATTCACGGACACATCGACCGACTCGGCAAACTTCGCCTTCGGGATCTCCTTCAGGAGATTCAAAACCTCATCGATGGCATAGGTTTTACCGGGTTCCAGTTTCTCCCGGATTGCCTGCATTCGGTTGGATATTTTCGCCATGGCTTACACCCCCTCCGTCTTGATGCCCATACTGCGGGCACTGCCAGCAATGGTCCGCACCGCAGCATCAAGATCGGCAGCTGTCAGATCGGGGTCTTTGGTCTTGGCAATCTCTTCGAGCTGCTCCCGGTTGACCGAACCCACCTTGTCACGGTTGGGCACACTGCTGCCCTTTTGAACGCCAGCGGCCTTCTTCAGGAGAATGGAGGCTGGGGGGGTCTTGGTGACGAACGTGAAGCTGCGGTCGTTGTAGACCGTGATCACCACCGGTGTCGGCAGGCCCTGTTCCATGCTCTGCGTCTGCGCGTTGAACGCCTTGCAGAACTCCATGATGTTCACGCCATGCTGACCCAGCGCGGGGCCAACGGGCGGGCTCGGGTTCGCCTGCCCCGCAGGCACCTGCAGCTTGATGTAAGCCTGGATTTTCTTAGCCATGATGACTCCTTAGCGTGGGTTCGAACGCCTTACGGCTCCCCGATGTTTTGCAAACACGCACGCCATGACGGGTGCGGCGATTCCTCGCCTCACCCGTCATGCTGTGCGGTCCACGTTTAACCTTTCTCTATTTGCCCAAACTCCAGCTCGACGGGCGTGGAACGACCGAAAATGAGCACTGCGACTCGCAGTCGGCTCTTTTCGTAATCCACTTCCTCGACGACGCCGTTGAAATCGTTGAACGGGCCTTCGGTAATCCGAACCACTTCTCCCGGCTCGAACAGTACCTTTGGACGCGGTTTTTCGGCACCCTCCTGAACACGCTCGAGAATGGACTGAGCTTCGCGATCGGAGATCGGTACCGGCCGGTCACCAGTACCACCGATAAAGCCCATGACTCGCGGGACATCCTTTACCAAATGCCAGGTCTCATCGTTCATATCCATCTGAACGAGCACATAGCCCGGGAAGAATTTGCGGTCACTCTTACGCTTCTGACCCTCCCGCATCTCGACCACTTCTTCGGTCGGCACAAGGATTTCTCCGAACCTATCGTCAAGACCGCTGCGTACGATGCGCTCTTCCAGCGAACGCTTGACCTGGTTCTCAAAGCCCGAGTAGGCATGGACCACATACCAACGCAATGCCATTCCGTTCAGCCCCCTTGGCCGGTCAGCAGTTGGATAGCCCACGCCAGAAACATATCGAACACCCAAAGGATGATGCCGACGATGAACACCATCGCCATCACGATCAATGTGGTCTGAGTGGTTTCTTTGCGTGAAGGCCAGACGACTTTGCGAATCTCAATCAACGCACCCTGACCAAATCGCCAGGTGTTTGCACCCGGCTCCGTGCGCAGCGTGATAGCTACGGCAATGCCGGCCGCAACCAGTACTCCCAGTACGCGCACAAACAGCGCCTGATCCGCGAACACGTAGAAGCCGACAATGGCTCCCGCGACGATCAGTGCTGCTGCCAGCAACTTTAGTTTGTCGGCCATCTATTTAGCTAAGCCTTTGCCTGTCCGGGCAAAAAGTGGCAGGCCAGGAGGGAATCGAACCCCCAACCTGCGGTTTTGGAGACCGCTGCTCTGCCAATTGAGCTACTGGCCTTTTAACCCGATGTGCGTGAACCCGGCCATAGCCGGGACCCGCGTTCATTCTTTCAATTACCCGAGATTACTCGAGGATCTTCGCGACAACGCCGGCACCTACGGTGCGGCCGCCTTCACGAACTGCGAAACGCAGCCCCTCTTCCATCGCGATCGGCGCAATCAGCGATACCGTCATCAGAACGTTATCGCCCGGCATCACCATCTCGACACCTTCGGGCAGATCGCATGCGCCGGTCACGTCCGTGGTCCGGAAGTAGAACTGCGGACGGTAACCGTTGAAGAACGGCGTGTGACGACCACCCTCTTCTTTCGACAGAACGTACACTTCGCATTCGAACTTGGTGTGCGGCGTGATGGAACCCGGCTTGGCCAGAACCTGACCACGCTCCACTTCATCACGCTTGGTGCCGCGCAACAGCACACCGACGTTGTCGCCAGCCTGGCCCTGATCGAGCAGCTTGCGGAACATCTCGACGCCGGTGACCGTCGTCGAGGTCGTGTCTTTGATGCCGACGATTTCGATCGTGTCACCCACCTTGACGATGCCGCGCTCGATACGACCGGTCACCACGGTGCCGCGACCGGAGATCGAGAACACGTCCTCGATGGGCATGATGAAGGCACCGTCGATGGCACGCTCCGGCTCCGGAATGTAGTCATCCATTGCCGCGACCAACTTCTCGATGGAAGGTGCACCGATTTCGGAGGTATCTCCTTCCAGCGCCTTCAGCGCCGAACCGGTAATGACCGGGGTGTCGTCGCCCGGGAAGTCGTAGCTGTCGAGCAGCTCGCGCACTTCCATCTCGACCAGCTCCAGCAACTCGGCATCATCCACCATGTCGGCCTTGTTCAGGTACACGACAATGTACGGGACGCCGACCTGACGGGACAGCAGGATGTGCTCACGCGTCTGCGGCATGGGGCCGTCGGCAGCGGAGACCACCAGAATGGCGCCGTCCATCTGCGCCGCACCCGTGATCATGTTCTTCACGTAATCGGCATGGCCGGGACAGTCCACGTGGGCGTAGTGCCGGGCTTCCGACTCGTACTCAACGTGGGCGGTGGCGATCGTGATGCCGCGCGCCTTCTCTTCCGGTGCGGAGTCGATCTGGTCGAAAGCCTGGGCTTCGCCGCCGTACTTCTCGCCCATCACCTTGGTGATGGCCGCCGTCAGCGTAGTTTTGCCATGGTCGACGTGACCAATGGTGCCTACGTTAACGTGCGGCTTCTTACGCTCAAATTTTGCTTTGGACATTCGGACGACCTCCTACCGGTGCTAAGACGTCTTTCATTACATCAGGAAACTGGAGCCCACAACCGGATTTGAACCGGTGACCTCTTCCTTACCAAGGAAGTGCTCTACCGACTGAGCTATGTGGGCCAAAAAAAAACAGTACGAGGGCGAGGAACGAGGGTACGCCTCGTTCGATGCTATCCTCGTACTTCGAAACTCGAAAACTACTTCACCTTTGGAGCGGGTGATGGGAATCGAACCCACGTCATCAGCTTGGAAGGCTGAGGTTCTACCGTTGAACTACACCCGCATATTCAGGGCCAGGTTCCAAGACCTCATCGCCAGAAGCCCGGCATGACCGGGCAGCAGGCCGTGCTCTTTCCTGACACCTTGCTACTGTTTGGTGGAGGGGGGAGGATTCGAACCTCCGAAGGCTGAGCCAGCAGATTTACAGTCTGCCCCCTTTGGCCACTCGGGAACCCCTCCAAAACGTAAGCCCGCAATTTTGGGCCCCTGGAGCCTGTTTGTCAATAGACCTTTGGCCGCGCTTCCAACCTCGCATCACAATGACCGGTACGTTCCGGGCGTAAATCCGAAGCGCTTACCTCCCCCAGAGCAGGGCAGGAACTTCAACAATGGAGCTGGCGAGAGGATTCGAACCCCCGACCGGCTGATTACAAATCAGCTGCTCTACCGACTGAGCTACGCCAGCACAGGCCTCCCTTTGGAGGGCGCGTATTCTAGCAGCCTATCGGGCGCAACGCTAACCTGTTCGTTCGCATTGATGGCGGCATGCGTCGCACAACGATGTCTTCGCGTCGAGAGTCGAAAAGGCCACGTTACGATAGGCAAACCCGAAAGGCAGCAGGGGAGTTCCAGACAAGACAGAATTTCACTCACGGATCAGCGCGGTGAACGACAGGATATACGAGCCACTTCGATTTCGGCGTTTTCCGAAACGAGTTTTTTACCTGGTGGCTCTTCGCCATCAGGCCACTGCACCTCGACCCAATAGCGTTTGGCGGTCATTTCCCTATGATCGAGGCGAGGGTTGGGACCGGATAGAGACAACGCATGGATACGCTTCAGTCGCTTCACGGCCGCGGTTTCGGTAGAAAACACCCCGAGTGAAATCGCGTTTTTGTATTCACCGCTGCGAACGAGATAGAAATCATTCATTCCGTGGGCTTGCAGTTCACGGATAACCTTTCGGGCAGCGATCCGGGACTCAACCGGCGGGATTATCACCCAGTGATTGCTACGAGTCATCTGGCTGGCCCCCCTCCCTGAGAGTCGCGCCCCTTTCTGCTGAACGGCCAGCGTCAGGGCATCGGCCTCGCTCGTTTCCCTGAAGCCGGAGATCCGATAACACTCCGAGGGCAAGGTGACAGGCGAGTCGTTTTCCGTGACTGGAGGGGAAGATGCCTTCACCTGCTTGCGGGACTCGGCCACTTTCGTGGTTCGACGGTCCGCTGGGTCGGTCGATTTGCCGGGCACCATCTCGGGAGTTTCACTGAGCAGGGTCAAAGTGCCGCCCGTGCCTATAGCTGCCGGCACCTTCACCTCGGGTGGAAACTCCTGTGGGGGACGATAAAACCCTTCCCACGCGAAGTACGCCAGGTTGACGGCAATGAATAGTAAAAAAAGTGCCCTCATCGTCCGTGTGCCTCCTTACCTGCCAGCAGAGCCACGCCTTTAAGGACCAGTGCAGGGTCGTAACGGCACGGCAACTCGAGCAGTGATCTCAAGCGTTTTCCATCCCCTCCAGTCATCAGGCACTCAACTGGCGCATTTTCTTCTCGTTCGAGGCGCCGGACCGCGCGCTCTATCATTCCTGCCAGAGCCGCCTCCTGGCCGGCCTGCACCGCCCGGGTGGTATCCACCCCCCATTCCATCCGGTGAACCGGCTCCGATCCAAGTGCCACTTCCCGGGTTCCCTTGAGAAGGGCTGACTCCATCAAGCGCAACCCGGGCGCTATCCATCCGCCTTTATGCCGGCCTGCGCTATCCATTGCATCTATCGTGCAGGCGGAGCCGGCATCCACCACAATCATGGGGACCGATGAAAGTGAGCGCGCCGCTACCAGTGCAGCCCAGCGGTCCACCCCCAGCTTCACCGGTTCACGATAGGCATTGGTCACCCCCTGGGCGTAAGCGGTGCTTTGGAGCTGCAGGACAGGGCATCTCCACTGTCCGGTCAACCACGTCCGCAGGGCCGAGAACCGCGACTCGCCGCCAACCGATGCGATGGCTACCCGATCCGGGGGCGGCAGGTCCCGCAAACCGCCCCAGTCCTCCGGGCTCGGAGCAACCGAGAGGAACTGCGTGCCCCTCTCGTGCAGTATCCCCTCGGCAAACAGTCCCCATTTGAGGCGTGTATTGCCTATATCAATGGCCAACAGCATCAGCTTGCATACCGTCGGATGCTGACCTCACCATAGCTCAACCGTTCGGTGCCTTCCCCATGTTCCACCAGGAACTGTCCGACTTCATCAATTCCCCGTCCGATCCCGACAAGCTCGCTGTCGGCGAATTGGACGGTTACCGGTTGTCCGTACAGGGCGTCCCGCACCCGCCAAGCGTTCAGAAAGGGGGCTAATCCGTAACGCTCGAAGCGCTCCAATCCGCGTACCAGGCTCGCGATTATTGCACCGGCGGTATGGTTCCTGTCGAGGCGCGCCCCGGTTTCCGTAAGATCCGCCCAGGGCTGATCTATCTGATCGCCTTCTAATGACGGCATCCCCATATTCACTCCAACCCCCACAATCACCTGACATTCCCCGGTAGCCTCACCGGCCACCTCGATCAGAATCCCGGCCAGTTTGCGGCCCTCATAAAGCACATCGTTGGGCCACTTGAGCAGCAACCGGGCCGCCCCAATCCTCTCAAGGGCTTCAATCACAGCAACGGCCACCACGAGACTGAGCCCGCCGAGCTGCCCCGCCCCCTGAAACCGCCATAGCAGTGAAAGATAGAGATTGGAGCCGAAGGGTGATACCCAGGGACGGCCGCGCCGACCGCGTCCCGCAGTCTGATACTCCGTCAGACAGACATGGCCCGATGTGTATTCGCTGGCCCGTCGACCCAGATAGGCGCTCGTCGAATCAACCGCAAATTTAAGGTCGAGACCGGTACATCGATCGCTGGCCCGCGCATCAAGACCAGCCAATACCCGCTCGCGGTCGAGGAGATCGAGGGGTTTTTCAAGCCGGTGGCCACGGCCCCGTACCGAGTGGACGGACAGCCCCAGGGGTTCGAGCTGCTGCAGACGCTTCCATACGGCCGCACGGCTGATACCCGTCAGGAGCCCAAGCTCCTCACCGGAGTGGAATCGACCGTCCGCCAGCAACCTGACCAAACGCTCGATAATGTCGTCCGGTTCAACATTCACAACGGTTATTCACCCGTTCTGTCGTAAATCCTTACCGCGAGGACATCACAGGAGGCGCTGTGCAACACGGCATTGGCCGTGGAACCAAGCAGCAGTGCGGGCCCGTGCCGTCCGTGACTGCCCAGAACGATGAGGTCGCAGCCGGCTTCTTCAGCCTGGCCGATAATGCCCGCTTTCGTAGAGCCCAATTTTACCGCTTGCCTGTTTTCGGGTACCCCGAGGCGGTGCCCGATTTCCCGAAGTCGCTCTCTGGCATTATCGGTCAACTCTTTTTCGAAACCGGCCGGCAGGGCAGGCAAGATATCATAGGCAGGATCAATGATGATCGGCTCGATGACATGCACAAGGTAGAGCTCAGTGTCATAAAGATTCGCCAGGGAGACGGCCCGTTCACAGACCAAATCCGCCTCTTTGGCAAAGTCGACGGCGAGCAGTATTTTTCGGTATCCGGACACGACGTTCTCCTGATCGGGAGTTTGTAGTGTACTGTTTCATGCTTAGAGGTGCATTCAGAACCCCCGAAAGCACAGGGTAAACGCATACTCACATTTTTGATGCCGGACGAACGAACTAAGTCCTTGATAGCAGGTACGCTGTGAATACGACCTACAGGGATGTAGGAAGTGAAGATGATGCAGGAGCAATCATCTTTCATCCGTGTACGCTCGACGGCAGCATCCCTCGACAAGTGTGCTCCTGCATTGTCTAACACCGCCATCCCTGGCGGCGTGCTGCCGACGATCTGCTATCAAGGACTTATATCGCTCGCTTCAAAGTATGCGGTTGCCCTGCCCGAAAGCACAAGGCGCCAACTGGCCGGCCGACTGCGGCATTGCCTTACCTGGCTGCTCCCGGGCATCCATTTCCCCTGCAGCATCAGTGCATCCCTGCGCGTCAAAGTCCCTCCATTCCTGCGCAAGGCGCCTTCCATCTGCACGTCATCGGCATACCGGCAGAAGCGATAATCTCGCAGATCCTCTTCTCGAAAGAGCGGCCCGTCTTGCGGTGTACTCTCAGTCCGTGGGGTCGTGATCCTGCCTTCCATGATACCAGCCTGAAGATAGCTGCGGAGACTTGCACTGCCAAGTCACCCCGGGCGGCCACTACAGCGGACCGGGGCCGCGCCCAGTCATGGCGCGCGCAGCGCCATGATGGCGCACCACCAAAAAAAAGGCCCCAGCACGACGTGCTGGGGCCTTCTTGTTATAAAGCCTGGCAGTGACCTACTTTCACACGGGGAAGCCCCGCACTATCATCGGCGCTGAACGGTTTCACTTCCGAGTTCGGCATGGGTTCGGGTGGTTCCCGTTCGCTATGGCCGCCAGGCAAACCTTCGTCGATGCCACCTGTCGCGTCATCGACCTGTTCTGGGAAGTTGCTGTACATCAACAAAAGGGTCCGGCATTCGACCGAAACACCAAACTGCTTGGGTGTTATATGGTCAAGCCTCACGGGCAATTAGTACTGGTTAGCTTCACACATTACTGCGCGTCCACACCCAGCCTATCAACGTCCTGGTCTTGAACGGCCCTTCAGGGGACTCAAGGTCCCAGGGAGATCTCATCTTGAGGGGGGCTTCCCGCTTAGATGCTTTCAGCGGTTATCCCTTCCGTACATAGCTACCCGGCAGTGCCACTGGCGTGACAACCGGAACACCAGAGGTACGTCCACTCCGGTCCTCTCGTACTAGGAGCAGCTCCTCTCAAATCTCCAACGCCCACGGCAGATAGGGACCGAACTGTCTCACGACGTTCTAAACCCAGCTCGCGTACCACTTTAAATGGCGAACAGCCATACCCTTGGGACCGGCTACAGCCCCAGGATGTGATGAGCCGACATCGAGGTGCCAAACACCGCCGTCGATATGAACTCTTGGGCGGTATCAGCCTGTTATCCCCGGAGTACCTTTTATCCGTTGAGCGATGGCCCTTCCATACAGAACCACCGGATCACTAAGACCAGCTTTCGCTCCTGCTCGACGTGTCTGTCTCGCAGTCAAGCACCCTTATGCCTTTGCACTCAATGCACGATGTCCGACCGTGCTGAGGGTACCTTCGTGCTCCTCCGTTACGCTTTGGGAGGAGACCGCCCCAGTCAAACTACCCACCACACACTGTCCTCGACCCGGATAACGGGCCGGAGTTAGAACCTCAAACATGCCAGGGTGGTATTTCAAGGATGGCTCCACCGGAACTGGCGTCCCGGTTTCAAAGCCTCCCACCTATCCTACACAAGCAGGCTCAAAGTTCAGTGTGAAGCTATAGTAAAGGTTCACGGGGTCTTTCCGTCTAGCCGCGGGTACACTGCATCTTAACAGCGATTTCAATTTCACTGAGTCCCAGGTGGAGACAGTGTGGCCATCGTTACGCCATTCGTGCAGGTCGGAACTTACCCGACAAGGAATTTCGCTACCTTAGGACCGTTATAGTTACGGCCGCCGTTTACCGGGGCTTCGATCAAGAGCTTCGTCCGAAGACTAACCCCATCAATTAACCTTCCGGCACCGGGCAGGCGTCACACCCTATACGTCCTCTTACGAGTTTGCAGAGTGCTGTGTTTTTAATAAACAGTCGCAGCCACCTGGTCACTGCAACCCCCTTCGGCTCCAAGAGCAAGTCTCTTCACCTAGCGGGGGCACACCTTCTCCCGAAGTTACGGTGTTATTTTGCCTAGTTCCTTCACCTGGGTTCTCTCAAGCGCCTTGGGATTCTCACCCTGCCCACCTGTGTCGGTTTGGGGTACGGTCACCTATGACCTGAAGCTTAGAGGCTTTTCCTGGAAGCTTGGCATCGCCGACTTCACTCCCGTGGGAGCTCGTCATCACGTCTCAGAATGGCCACTCCGGATTTTCCTGGAATGACTCCCTACACGCTTGAACCGGGACTTCCAACACCCGGATCGGTTAGCCTTCTCCGTCCCCCCATCGCAGTCATACGCGGTACAGGAATATTAACCTGTTTCCCATCGGTTACGGTTTTCACCCTCACCTTAGGGGCCGACTAACCCTGCGCCGATTAGCGTTGCGCAGGAAACCTTGGGCTTTCGGCGTGCGGGTTTTTCACCCGCATTATCGTTACTCATGTCAGCATTCGCACTTCCGATACCTCCAGCATGCCTTACAGCACACCTTCGACGGCGTACGGAACGCTCCCCTACCATGCCAGTAAACTGGCATCCGCAGCTTCGGTATGTGGCTTAAGCCCCGTTACATCTTCCGCGCAGGCCGACTCGAACAGTGAGCTATTACGCTTTCTTTAAAGGATGGCTGCTTCTAAGCCAACCTCCTGCCTGTCTTAGCCTTCCCACATCGTTTCCCACTGAGCCACAATTTTGGGACCTTAGCTGGCGGTCTGGGTTGTTTCCCTCTCCACGACGGACGTTAGCACCCGCCGTGTGTCTCCCGTGATTGCACTTGCCGGTATTCGGAGTTTGCATCGGGTTGGTAAGCCGGGATGGCCCCCTAGCCGAAACAGTGCTCTACCCCCGGCAGTGATACACGAGGCGCTACCTAAATAGCTTTCGGGGAGAACCAGCTATCTCCGAGCTTGATTAGCCTTTCACTCCGACCCACAGTTCATCCCCTCATTTTTCAACATAAGTGGGTTCGGGCCTCCAGTGGGTATTACCCCACCTTCACCCTGACCATGGGTAGATCGCTCGGTTTCGGGTCTACTCCCAGCGACTAAGACGCCCTATTAAGACTCGGTTTCCCTACGGCTCCCCTAAATGGTTAACCTTGCCACTGAAAGTAAGTCGCTGACCCATTATACAAAAGGTACGCAGTCACCCCTTGACGGGGCTCCCACTGCTTGTACGCATACGGTTTCAGGTTCTATTTCACTCCCCTCTCCGGGGTTCTTTTCACCTTTCCCTCACGGTACTGGTTCACTATCGGTCGGTAGGGAGTATTTAGCCTTGGAGGATGGTCCCCCCATGTTCAGACAGGATATCACGTGTCCCGCCCTACTCGATTTCACTTCAATTGACCTTTCGCGTACGGGGCTATCACCCGCTATGGCCACACTTTCCAGAGTGTTCCGCTAAATCAAAAGAAGCTTAAGGGCTGTTCCCCGTTCGCTCGCCGCTACTTGGGGAATCTCGGTTGATTTCTTTTCCTCCGGGTACTTAGATGTTTCAGTTCCCCGGGTTCGCCCCGACACCCTATGTATTCAGATGCCGGTGACCACCAAAAGATGGCCGGGTTGCCCCATTCGGAAATCCTCGGATCACAGCCTGTTTGCCGGCTCCCCGAGGCTTATCGCAAGCTACTACGTCCTTCATCGCCTCCTACCGCCTAGGCATCCACCATATGCGCTTATTCGCTTGACCATATAACCCCAAACAGTCTGGAGCCTATGTACGAATAACACCTTGGCGGGCTTTCGCTTTTCAGCAAAAACCCTATTAGCTGGGTTTCGGCGCGAATGCCGAACCCTTTCGCTGATGCTATGCAGCAACTTCCCAAATTGTTAAAGAGCACTGATTGAACTTCTCAATCAGAGAAAAGGGCACTCTACAATGCCCTTTTCTCTGACCGCCTGCTTCTGGAAATGGTGGAGCCAGGCGGGATCGAACCGCCGACCTCCTGCGTGCAAGGCAGGCGCTCTCCCAGCTGAGCTATGGCCCCATGCTGAGTGGCCAGTTGCCAGTGACTAGTAGCGAGGCTGTTTTTTCCTGGCCACTCGCTACTCGTCACTCGCCACTTGATAATGGTGGGTCTGGGTGGATTTGAACCACCGACCTCACCCTTATCAGGGGTGCGCTCTAACCAACTGAGCTACAGACCCGTGCTCTTGGCACTCTTGCCGGGCAAGAGTACATCTCTATCGGTCAGGTAATTTGTGTGGACGCTCGCGCCGACGGCCGCGCGATAGTTTTAAAGGAGGTGATCCAGCCGCAGGTTCCCCTACGGCTACCTTGTTACGACTTCACCCCAGTCATGAACCACACCGTGGGCGCCGTCCTCCCGAAGGTTAGACAAGCGACTTCTGGTGCAGCCCACTCCCATGGTGTGACGGGCGGTGTGTACAAGGCCCGGGAACGTATTCACCGCGGCATTCTGATCCGCGATTACTAGCGATTCCGACTTCACGGAGTCGAGTTGCAGACTCCGATCCGGACTACGACCGGTTTTCTGAGATTTGCTCCACCTTGCGGCTTGGCAGCCCTCTGTACCGGCCATTGTAGCACGTGTGTAGCCCTGCCCATAAGGGCCATGATGACTTGACGTCATCCCCACCTTCCTCCGGTTTGTCACCGGCAGTCTCCCTAGAGTTCCCACCATTACGTGCTGGCAACTAGGGACAAGGGTTGCGCTCGTTACGGGACTTAACCCAACATCTCACGACACGAGCTGACGACAGCCATGCAGCACCTGTCACTCGGTTCCCGAAGGCACCAAGGCATCTCTGCCAAGTTCCGAGGATGTCAAGGGCAGGTAAGGTTCTTCGCGTTGCATCGAATTAAACCACATGCTCCACCGCTTGTGCGG